>DGKJ01000030.1 GCA_002387735.1 Bacteriovoracaceae bacterium UBA4573
GATTAAGCTCGGCAAAAACTGCCGTAATCAAACAAAAACTCGCCAACTCTCTGAAACAAGGCCTGCGTTGCCAATCTCCCGATGGCCTTGTATCCAGTGTCCATGAGCGATTGGAAACCTTACCTTATCGCGGCGGTTACTGGCCTTTTGATAGGCATCGAACGCGAAAAAACCCACCCCAGATCTAGCACCATGGGAGTGCGTACTTTTTTGCTAATTGCCCTATTGGGAGCATTCGCGGGCGGTTTAAAAGAAACTGCGATCGCTTTTTCGATTGCGATCTTCGCATTAGCGTTGATTGTGGTTTCCTACTTTAACCAAACTCGAACCTACAAAACGGGTCTTGACCGTGGGCTCACAACCGAATTCGCAGCAGGCCTCGTTTTTGGTCTCGGGTTTATAGCTCATCAATCGCCCACTCTTGCCGCGCTTTTAGGACCTGTCATTGGAGTGGTGCTTTTTTCCAAAAAGATACTTCATCGTTTCTCCCACGCCTTAAAAGAGTCCGAACTAGAAGCGGCACTTCTTATTTTGCTGCTCGGAGTGGTGGCTATTGATTTGCTGCCCAATCGCCTTGTAGACCCTTGGGGAATTTTTAACCCTCAAAAGTTTGGTTATCTGGTTCTGATTTTAGCTGTTCTTGAATTCGTCAGTTATTTTTTCACTAAACTGCTCGGTGAAAAAAGCGGTTCTGTTCTAGTAGGCTTTCTTGGTGGCTTCGTATCGAGCACCGCTGTGCTGCTTTCTTCTGCACGTCAGTCGAAAAAAAATCCCAAGAATTTGAGGAATTCCGTTCAATCGGCCTTGGCTGCCAAGATCGCGGCTATTGTTCAACTTTTAGTGATTGTCGGTATGGTTTCGCCCACCCTATTGTACCAACTCTTTACTCCGATGGGACTCATCATCGCATACGGCGCAACATTTTTGTTTTATGTCTCACGCGGAAAAGGCGCCAAAGCCCCGACGTCGGCGCTATCGCTCAGGTCGCCATTGGATCTACGAGGAGTTCTTAGACTTGCGACGTTGCTAGCTGCAATTCTAGCCGCAGTGTCTTTTGCTAAACTCTGGTTTGGCGACCAGGGAACACTCGTGATCGCATTTTTAACCGGACTCTTTGAGCTCCATGGAATAACTCTCGCAACCGCTACAATGTTCAATCACCAAATACTAGATCTGCAAGGCGCCAAAACCGCCATTCTGCTGGGCACTGGTGCGAGTTTCGCCGCAAAAATTGCTATCTCCTGGGGGCTGAGTACTCAACCGTTCGCACGAACGCTCACATTGGCTTTTTTTCCAATGCTTGCGATTGCTTTTTTATTCGGATTGCTGCCATTCTTAATGCATTAAAATCAGAATAAAGGAGCTCCTATGAAAAATCTTTTTGCGATAAAAAAACACTCGCTGAGTGTAGACATCGCACTCACGCTGGTTCGCGTGGTAATGGGTTACGCTTTCGTTTTGCACGGTTGGGGAAAAATCCAAACTCCCTTTAGCTGGATGGGGCCCGAATCACCGGTGCCCGGAGTGTTTCAGGCGCTCGCAGCACTTTCGGAGTTTGGCGGCGGTATTGGTTTGATTCTTGGCCTGCTCACTACGCTCTCTACCTTTGGCTTAACCTGCACAATGTTGGTGGCAGCAGCCATGCATAAGTTCGTCTTCGGCGACCCGTTCGTGGCAACCGGCAAAGGTGGCGGCTCTTACGAACTCGCTGCAATTTATTTGGTACTTTCCGTATTACTTTTCGTTGCGGGTCCCGGTCGTTTTTCGGCTGACCGTACGCTATTCGGAAACAAAAACTAAGTTATTACTGTGGAACGCAAAGTGCGAACGCCTTGTTGTTGGCGTTCGCACTCGCGCAGCGAACTAGCCAATAACGTGACGGCAGAGAGTTCGAACAAGTTGTCGCTGTAGCAGAGGCAGCAGGACAAGACGCTGCCATTCGATTGCTTCCACCCGTAATACAGTCCCCTCCGCCCGAAAGAGCGTAATGTCCTTCAAGACAATCCACTACCAGGCTCGTAACATTCGCCGCTACCGTCCGAAGCTGATAGTTCAGTGCGCCGGCGGGCCCCTGGGGACCGGTGGGGCCTTGTGGTCCCGTCGCTCCATTCGCACCAGCCGGACCCTGCGGACCGGTTGGGCCCACTAATCCACTGCTGGGGCCGATCCAGTTGCCATTTGCATCGACAACGGGAACTCCGCCCTGCGAGACCAGCGCTCCAGTGCCATTGAATTGCGCAAAATTTTCGGAGTCTAATCCATCGAGCGTGTCGGCACTCAGTGCAAAAAAGACCGCGCTCATTGGAACTCGCGGTGTCAGGGTTTCAAAAACAGTTCCGTTGTGAATTTCTAGTTCGATTTCTACGCTAGTGCCAGGCGCCAATCCCGCAGTTAACGCAGAACGAATTGGAAGCGAAGCAAGCGGGAGCGCAGTTCCGTTCAGAGGATCGAGCGCCGCAGCGCCTTGTTGGTCGGCACCTAAACTCACTGAATAGCTTCCCGCGTTAACCTGAACCGCGGAATAACGAGCAAACCACACACGACTACCACCCACATATAACCCAAAACGCATTTCTCGCGCGCCGTGTGCTGGGGTTCCATTGGAATCCGTGAGCTGCCCCTGGAAATGAATTGTTTGTAGTCCGGTTTCTGCGGCGTAGGTGAAATTCGCCACTAAAAGTGCGAAAAAAAACACCGCGAAGGTCCAGGGCTTGTTCGGTTTTAATCTTAGTTTGTTCATAGCCTAATTTACTGAATCTGCCTTTCTGGGCGGCTCCCCACGATCACACCATTTACCCGAAAACTCGGAGAACTAAGGGTTTGAGCTTGTCCCCCAGAGAGTCCACCGAATTGCGTGTTCGTCCCTGTCGTTGTCGGCGTGGATCCGGAGCCACCAGACGGTTCGCTCACAGGAGTAGCAGTCGGCACCGGGACCTTGCCTTTTAAACTGTCGACTAATCCGTTGATTCGGTCTGAGAAGCGACACCCCGACACCTGGGCCGCCACAACCACGATCAAACCCAACCGAATAGAATTCACGAACCGCATAATCACCCTCGGGGCGCCCAATCGCGCCCCCCTTATTCTCAGGTTATTGCAAGGCATGTGCTACGCAATCGGTAATTTATGCTCATGATATCAGTTAGTTAATTTTTGATCCCCGGTGTCTTTCTGAAACTGGCGTCATTGTGACCCAGGTCCTAGTGGTATTACCCCTCTCCAATAAGCACTCCAGTCCTCTATAGAAACGGTGGAAGTCTGATGCTATCTTAGGTCCATCTTTTCCCACGAGGTAACATCTGTGACGTTTTACAAAGTCCGGCGCCCAGTATTCGCCACTGCATTAATGCTCTTCACCGCGTCAACCTCTGCCACAGCCAAAGTGTGGAGTGGTGGTCAAAAAAACAATGGAATGGAACGTTTGCCCAAACGCGCGCAAGAAATATTGCGGGAACTACCTGGTGGGCAAATCACTCTAAACTTCGTGCTCGAGCGAGCCACCGAAGCATCGGATTCGTTTCGGGCCGCAAGTGCGGGGGTGCAGGCGCTAGACGCAAGTTATCATCGTTCGCGGGCTGCTACGGATTTTCAATATTTCTTACGTGGTACTCGTTCGCTGGACCGGCGAGAGGCGACAAATTCTTTTAGCACAACTTCCAATGAAGAAAATAAATTCACTCTAGGCGTATCACGCTCTTTCGAAACCGGCACCGACTTGAGTGGCGAAATTTCCCAGTCCCAAACCAAACTCGGTTTCGCTACGATCGCGCCCATCGATGTGCGCGAAAGCGAAG
>DGKJ01000023.1 GCA_002387735.1 Bacteriovoracaceae bacterium UBA4573
AGAATGTAGAGTGTCAGAAGGAGCCAGAGCGGAAACACTTGTTCGGAACTTCTCCACGCGAAGTAATTCGAAACCGATATCCAAAGCATGGCCGCAATAAAAACTGGGTAGCTCCACTTTTTCGTCTTGTAGATCGCGAAACCCGCTACGAATGGCAGAATTGCGAATTCGATCATTTCTCGGACGCCTTGATCCCAAATAATCCCCATCAATTCTATGGGATTAACCTGCAGAAAGTAGCAGTTGATCACTACGCTCACAACCGGAGTTAAAAAGTGAAAGAACGCCAGAACGACTAGAGACCAAGGTCGGGTTTGCATGGAAAGCCCCTTTTTTATTATTCCCTAGTGCTTAGTTTACCGGAGCGTATTGATCCGAACAAGAACCGATTAGAGAGGTAGGTTTCCGTGCTTTCGAGCTGGCCCTCGCTCGCGTTTGGATTTTAATACATCGAACGCCTGACACAGTGCGCGACGTGTTTGAGCAGGTTCAATGACTGCGTCGATGTAACCCAACTCCGCTGCCTTGTAAGGGTTTGCAAAAACTTCTTCATACTCTGCAATCCGCTTCTTTCGTTCGCTGTCTTTATCTTTGGCAGCCTCAATTTCGCGTTTATACAATATGTTCACGGCTCCCTCAGCCCCCATCACCGCGATCTCGGCCGATGGATATGCGAAATTAAAGTCGGCCCGAATATGTTTGCTGGACATCACGTCATAAGCACCGCCGTAAGCTTTTCTAGTAATGACTGCAACTTTCGGCACAGTCGCTTCAGCATAGGCATATAAGAGTTTGGCGCCGTGTCTAATAATTCCGCCAAACTCTTGATTCGTGCCAGGCAAAAAACCAGGCACATCAACAAACGTCAAAAGCGGAATATTAAAGGCATCGCAAAACCGCACAAATCGAGCGGCTTTAGTAGAAGCATCAATATCAAGACAACCAGCTAATACAGCTGGTTGATTTCCAATGACACCAATGGTTCTCCCATCTAGTCGAGCGAAACCTACCGTCATATTTCCCGCGAAGTCTTTGTGAACTTCAAAAAAACGACCGTCATCGACCACGTCAGTTATTACGGCCCGCATATCGTAGGGTTTACGAGAGTTCTGAGGTATTACTCCCGCGATTTTCGCACAATCCCGATCCGACGGATCCCGTTTTTCGGCAGCGGGTGCTACATCTAAGTTATTTGCTGGTAAATAAGCTACAAGCTCACGAACCGCGTTAAGCGTGGAAACTTCGTTTGGGTACGCAAAGTGGCAAACACCCGATTTGGACGCGTGAGTATGAGCTCCACCCAATTCTTCTTTTGTCACACTTTCATGAGTCACCGTTTTGATGACATCGGGACCTGTCACGAACATGTAACTAGTGTTTTCCACCATGAAAATGAAATCAGTAATCGCAGGACTGTAAACCGCACCACCCGCACATGGTCCGAGAATCACCGATATTTGAGGAATCACTCCGCTGGCTTGAGTATTTCGCCAAAAAATTTCAGCATAACCGCCTAACGACTCAACTCCCTCTTGAATGCGGGCGCCCCCGCTGTCATTGAGTCCAATTAACGGACAGCCAGCCTTAACGGCAAGGTCCATGATCTTACAAATTTTGTTCGCTACCGCTCCGCTCAAACTTCCGCCAAACACAGTGAAGTCTTGCGAAAAAACGTATACTTTACGACCATCGATCGTGCCAAACCCTGTTACTACACCATCGCCCAAGAATTTCTTTTGGGCCATTTCGAAATCCGTACAACGATGAGTTACAAAACGATCGATCTCGAAAAAAGACCCTGGGTCGAGCAATACGTCGATCCGTTCCCGAGCGGTTAGTCGACCGTTTTCTTTTTGTTTCGCGAGGCGTTCTTTTCCGCCGCCCTCTAGCGCCTGTTGATTCTTTTGTGCGAGTTTTTCAGTTGAATTCATGCCGTCCCACTAACGATATTAATCGTTAGAAGAACGCATCAGACGCCTCTTGTCGAGTCCATATTTTTCGACTTTCATAATCAAACCTGCACGACTAATGCCCAATTCTTTAGCGAGCTTCGACTTGTTCCAATTTGTTCGCTTTAACCCCTCGCGGATCATCGTCTTCTCTAGCTCTTCCAACGCGTCCTTCAGTTTCCCCTGCAAGCGCACGCCTTGAATTTTTGATTTTTCGCCCCATTCCCGAATGCGATTCGAGAGCAAGTCCGCGGATATTTTACTCTCGTCTCCGGCCAATACCAGTAGTCGTTCAATTTCGTTTTCTAGCTCTCGAATATTGCCGGGCCAGGCGTAGTCGTAAACTTTTTCGATAGCGCGCTTGGCAAGTTGCTTAACCGGAATTCCCTTTTCCTTACAGCCACGATTCATAAAGAACTCTACCAAGAGCGGAATGTCCTCTTTTCGATCGCGCAGAGGGGGGACCGTGATATTGATTACGTTAACCCGATAGTACAGGTCTTCACGAAACGCGCCGGTTTCGATCATTTCTTTAAGATCCTTGTTGGTTGCTGCCAAAACCCGAACGTCCACCTTTCGGGCCTCGGTGCCGCCTACGGGAATAAAAGTGCCTTCCTGCAAAACCCGTAACAGTTTGACCTGCATGCTGGGCGACATGTCACCTATTTCATCTAAAAACAATGTGCCCTTGTCGGCACTCTCAAATAGGCCTTTTTTGTCTTTTACCGCGCCAGTAAAAGCCCCTTTTACGTGGCCAAAAAGTTCGCTGTCGAGGAGATTTTCATTGAAGGCGGAGCAATTCACAGTCACGAAAGCCGCGTCTTTTCGTGGACTATTGTAGTGAATCGCCTTTGCGATAAGTTCTTTACCAGTTCCGTTTTCACCTTGGATCATCACAGTGCTCTCACTTGCTTTAATCTTGTCTAGCAAAGCATAAAGATCCTGCATCGGCTTCGATTTGCCGATCATGCTGTCGTAGCGATAACGCGTACCCAACTCCTGATTCAACGCATTTATTCGCTCTTCGCGTCTCGATATCTCAGTATGAAAAGTAACAATTTCTTGCGCAACGAGTTCAACCAACTGCCGAAAATACTCCATATCTGCAGTAGATATCGCTTTGATCCCATTAACAGCCTTGTCCATGTCACCAGCGTCGAGACCTAGAGTTTTCGCTAACTCTTTTGCTTTGGTCTTATCGGCCGAAAGAATATCGTGTCCGAGAACCGGCATCGCTACAACGCAGCCCAAAAACTCAGAATCCACCGCAATTCGCGCGGCCATTACTTTTTCAAATCCAAAAATGCCGTCAATGAGTTGGGTTGATTTATCCGAACGTATATTTTTTTCGACTATCTGCGCACCGAATTGAATCAAGGACTGGTACCCGCCTGGTTTAGAAACCAAGACCGAAGTCAGCAGATTTCGAAATTCTTTCTTTTCACCAGGAACCCAGTTCTGAAACTCGCCTTTTTCATCGACGAAAAAAATATCGGTATAAAACCAATCACCAAGAATTTCTTCGAGTTTTCGAATTACGTGAATGTGTTTTAATTCATCCCAGTTGAGCATGGCGCCCTCTCCCAATGTCCTTAAAATTCCATTCTATGTTTAATTTATCGACACTGCCTGATTAAAGTTTAATCAGTGGGAAAAATTTTCCTAAAACCCTACTAAATGGGGCGATAAACTTCGATTGCACGCGCGACGGTTTTAATCTCAAAACTTTGATGACGCCCGCAATATTCACCGTCGAGTTCTAGTGCGACTGGTTTCTCAAACTGTAACCGAAATGTTTTTGCGGTAGCGATCTGGTGGTCACAGCTTAGCTTCTGTTTGAGTTTCACTTCCTTGAGCGCTTTTAGCATGGAAAAGAAGCCAGGTTTTCTGAGCAAAAACAAATCAAGTTTACCATCATCACAGCGAGCCTCAGGAACCCAATAAAGTCCACTCCCGTTTGCACAACCATTACCAACGAACGCACCAAATATGGGTCCAATATATATTTTTTTTGTCGAATCACCTTCGTCAACTGCGACCGAAACTTCGGGTTCAGCCAAAAGCGCCAATGCCCCTTCCACCTGATAAACGGCTGGGGACTTGGACCAAAAAGCGTTTCGCTCGTGAACATTTTCTACTACTGAACCGCCATACCCAATACTCGCCATATTCAGAAATACGCGTTCGTTGCACTGGCCGAGATCGATGGGACTCGCCTGCCAATGTTTTTGAACGGCCCAGTCTAAAAAGTCCTTTTCCTGAAACTCACGCCCAAATAAACAGCGTGTAAAATCATTTCCTCGACCGCCTGGAATGAATAGAAGTTTAGTCGCTAAAGCATGGGCAAGCACCGTCTGCGCTACCAACGATAACGTTCCGTCGCCGCCAAATACTGCAAGAAGTGCATCGGGCTGCGATTTAGCAACAGAGACTAGTTCTTTTAACCAGCGTCCCTCGAGGTCAGTCTCGATTTTGTGCCGAGCATTGCCGTTCGTATTATTCAGAATTGAATCGTAAACCTTTTTCTTCAGTTCACTCGTATCGGCGAGTCGCTGGGCTCGACCGTTCCCACTGCGCGGATTTACGATTTCAATGACTCCCGTCAAAGTCTTCATGGACGCTACAGTATGTGAAAGTGAATGATCTTTCCAGACGTCTTATGGATGTAAAAAAAATCTAACCCACTCTTTTTACCCTTTTCTTTTAAAGGTGGGGTGTACGGCACTAGACCTAGGGCATCTAGTGAATCCGGCATCAGAAGTTCGGCCTCAATTAAATCACTTAGGTCCGTAAACTTGGATTTTTCTTTTAAAATTTCTCTCAACGTTTTCGGTCCCGAATAAATAAGGTCGCGATAGAAGAAAAACTGCAAGTCGCCGCTCCGTTCCTCATTTTTGAATATGTACTGAGCGATCATGTCATCTATCGTCTTCGAAAAGCATTCTTCGAGATTGCCGCCCATTAGGTGAACTCGTCGGCTAGCGGGCAGTTTTGGTGCACGTCCGTCCGACGAGTATCGAGCAGTGCTCAATTGGTTTACGAAGTCTTCAGTAACAACGCGGTAGTCGGGCGATACCAGCGCGACTCTAGGTGCCTTTTTTAATAGTTTATTCTTCGCCAGGAACTCGGCAGTAGCTTGTTGAAGTCCCGGCTGTTGGTGGGTGACAACGACAATATCGTCGACTTCAATATTTGAAAGGTCAGTCTCCGGCAGAACAGGAACCGCCTTTTTTTTTCGCGACTCCACTAGTGTATGAAGCGCTCCGTCTAAAGCAGCGCGATATTTCGGATCCGCTTGGTGAAGCCAGCGATCGGCCACATCGGTGCGTAGTCTACTGGCCTCGTTCAACGTTTTTCGAAGTCCAGTGCCGTCTTTACCTACGCTAACCGCTACTTCTTTCATAAGTTTTGGGTCGGAGCTCGCGGTTTCGAAAAGTACGTCGACTAAATCTCGTGTTAAGGTGAACTCCGCTAAGGCCACGGCCTGAGGTGATCGGGAGTCCAATTTTGACCAGTCAATATCGCCTAAAAGGGCGGTTTTAATTTTTTCGATGCGCGCCTTGAGTTTACCCTCTCGAAACCAGTTCAAAAGGGTTGCGCAGTCGTCTGATGCATAGGAGGCATGCGCAAAAATAAAAAAACCAATTACCAGCAAAGAAGTTACCCGCTTTGCTGGTATCGGTTTTTGAAATCTAAAAATTCGAAGATCGGGACTACTTCTTTGTCTTGCGACCAAGAAAGAACCCGAAAAAGCTCGAAAACAACGCCGCCACGCCCATGAAGAGCCAGGGACGTTTGTGGGCCTTTTTGTCTACCGTGGTTGCAGCATTTTTAGAAACGAGCACGACCTTATCGACCGCGTCGCTCACTGCTTCAACCGACTTGTCTTTCCATTCACCAATTTTTAACGGACGTGACATACGAATTCCTCCTCATTTAGAGATCGTTCGATCTCGTGGGCGTTTTTCACCCTAATTACTCATCGGCAAAAAACACCCATTACTTGAGTGTAATTATCATTTAATTTTTATTTAGTTTTCAATTACTTAGGAGGGAAAAAGGTGATCAAGCCAGTACACGGACCCCTGCTTGTCCGCAGCCAAGTGTTCTACACAACAGAGTGACTGACTGATGATTGTCGTGGCGGTTCGGCCATCACTTTTGAGGTCGTTCAAAAAACGTTCTCTAAGAGCATTTGCCTTCTCTGGGTGAGCCTCACGGTAAAACCCTTCACCGCCGCAATCGATTACGTTCCAACCGGAATGTTGGGGTAAAAGGCCACGCTCGTACATTGGCACTGACACTCCCACCCGAGGGAGCAGGCGACTTAAGTGATAACTCTCATGAAAAACTTCGGTTGCGCTCAGCTCCTTGGAAGCCCAGTCTTTGAAAAACTCCTGCCATACCAGCCGAACTTTTTTGGCCACGGGGCGTCCCAGCTCTTCACAGGTTTCCAAGAAAAACCACGCGACCTCAGCTGATTCAAACCACAGATTTGTAGCGTCCGAAAAAGAATCGATCCAAGACGCCAGTGCCTGACTTGTAATCTTACCCTGCAACCATTCTTTATGCGGCCCAGTCCATTCAATGACTTCCGGTGAATTCATTCGGGTTAATAAGTTTGCGCGGCTTCGCCACCAGTTCTGTCGGCCGGGTTCACAAAATAAAATATTTTTATCACGTCCGATTGACGGCAACGTCGGCAACAGAGTAGGCGAGTAAAAGTCTTTCCGAGCTTTTCTTAATGCTCCCGCGACGTCGATTTCGTGTAAACAATACTCTGTGCATCGTCCACAACCGGTGCACTGCTCAAGATACCAAAGTGCATTTTCGGCGGAGCCCGTGATTTTATCTGGGGTTTCTCCCCTTTCCATCCAGTGTAGAATGGACATTTTCCCTCGCGGGGTTACGGAATTATCGCGCAAAGTTTCCGAAACAGGACATGCAAACCGACACATTTCAGGGCAATAAAAACATGCCTGAGTGTCTCGTCGAAACCGACTACTGAACTTAAGAAGTTTCTTTTTAAAGACCCAAGTTTTCAGGGTTGAGAATACGTCGGGGATCCAACTCATTTTTAAACTTCCTTAAGGCTTCGTATAATACACCGTGACTACGAACAAATGCGGCTACTTTTAAACGGCCAATGCCATGATGGTGACTAATCGCTGCACCTTGTTCTTGGCATGCCTCCAGCAATGCATTCCAAACTTGATCATAGAACACTTCAGTTCCTTCTTCGTCTGGATTCCGCCCACAAAGCGTAAAATAGATATTTCCGCCGGAGTGGTAGAAATGTGAAAAATGAGCAAGAAGAACCAATAATCCACCTTCCGAAACTTTTTTGGCTGCAGCTTTTACCGCCAAATGTAGCTGTGGAAGCTTGGACCACGTCGTGGATACTTCGAAAGTGTCGAGGATCATTCTTCTATGACTTAATATCTGTTGCTGACGATAGCTGATGTCATACCGTTTGGCCCACCATTCTTCGGCGGGATCAGCTCCCAAATTTTCCCAGCCAGAGAGTTGCGAAGCCATTTTATCTAATTCTCGCATGGTAAAATCGACGTACGGAAAATCTCCTTCGACCACCACGATGAGCTTTACGCCTGATTTGTATCCGTGCAGAAGTTTGCTCTCTTCTTCATCGTAAATGCGCACGGCGGCCGGGCGTAACCCAGCTTGCAGCCACTTGCGTACGCCATCAAGCGCATCCGGGGTGCTGGCCACATGGAACCCTAAAAATTTTCGATCCTGAGGACTACGATGCACCTTGACCCATGCCGAGGTAAGCACTCCCAGTGTTCCTTCTGAACCTACGAACACGTGATTCCAGTCGGGCCCAACGGCCAGGCGCGGAGCCAAGGGCGTCGCAAAAATTTCGCCAGTCGGGAGCACACCTTCGACAGATAAAACCATGTCTTCGATCTTGCCGTAATGAGTAGACAATTGACCAGCTGCGCGGGTCGCTAAGTAACCTCCAAAGGACGAACAATAAATTGACGATGGAAAATGCCCCATCGTAAAACCACGAGCGTTTAAATTTTCTTCTAAAACCTGCCCAAGAATACCCGCCTGAACTTTGGCAACCATCGAAACTTCATCGAGAGCCTCGATGCGATCCATTTTTTTTAAGTCGAGCACTAGCGTAGGTCGCTTGGGGGCAGAACTCCGCGAGGGTGCAGAGGCAGAACCACACACACTGCTTCCAGCACCGTAGGGAATCACGACCCAATTCATTTCGTTGGCTAATTTTAGTAATTTAGAAATCTGCCCTACTTCAACCGGTCGGACCACCGCATCGATATTCGCATCGTTCGGAAGACTCGCTTCACGGTCTAAAATCAAATTGCGGGGCCAAAGATCCTTGCTATAAACCCGTCTGGCGTAAAGATCGTCAACCACCTCAAATCCGGATGACTGAATCTCGCTGGAAAAGTTCTCTGCAAGGCTTTTTCCAAAAGCGGTCTCTAATTCTTTCAAGCAAGCCTCTCTATTTGAAAACCTGATTCGGAGCTGATATTGGGTTCCCTATGGGGAACATATCTAAGGGCGCTGGCAACCTACCGTTTCAGATCTATTTTGACAATGCGGCGACTACGCCACTTTTACCGGAAGCATTGGAATGCCTAACCGAAACTAGCAGGGATATCTACGGAAATTCCTCCTCTGCACATACGATCGGAAAACGATCGTCAGCGATTTTGAACGAGTCCAAAGCTACTTTCGCGGAACTATTCGGAGTTCCCCCCGAGCACGTCGTATTTACGTCCGGTGGGACGGAGTCCAACAATTTAGCGGTCTGGGGCGCTCTAGGCGGAATCGTTAATGTCTTCCATTGGCTAAAATCTCCTCGAGCGCGGGACGAGCAAATTCTTACTTCAGTTGTAGAACACGCAGCTACCCAGAAAATATTCGAACAGTTTGACCTTCTTGGAGCTAATGTGTCTTGGCTCGGAGTAAACTCGGAATGTTTAATTGATAGCAATACTCTTTCGAACTCTTTGGCAAACAATCAAAGAGTTCGAATTTTGAGCCTGCACCATGTTCAAAACGAGATCGGCGCCGTACAACCAATCCGCCAAATCGCCGATCAAGTTCGAGAACACTCTCCAGAAGCTCTCGTACATATCGATGCGATCCAATCTTTCGCCAAAATCCCTGTAGACCTTGAAGCGCTGAACGTTGATCTCGTTAGTGTTAGTGGTCATAAAATCGGCGGCCCCAAGGGAATTGGCGCTCTAGTATTAGGACGAAGATTTGCCGACCGAAAACCCAAACTAGGCACGATTTTGGCTGGCTCGGGCCAGCAAGACGGCCTAAGACCTGGAACGGTGCCAGTGCCGCTCATCGCTTCGTTTGCCACTGCGGCCAAGCTCGGAATTAGTCGACTCGAGAATCAACGCCGCACACTTGAAACTCTAAGAAATCGATTGGCCGAGAAACTGAATGGAATTGCAACCGTCAATGGTCCTTCGGATTTGTCGTTTAACAGTCCGTTTCGGGCACCTCAAACGCTTAATTTTTCACTCACACCCGTTCAAGCTTCTTCGGTGGTCGAAGTTCTTTCCGCAAAAGGTATATGCATCTCCGCCGGTTCCGCGTGTCAATCAAGTGGATCTCGAGGAAGCGAGGTGCTTTTAAGAATGGGTCTGGGTGCTTCGCGGGCTCAGAGTGCACTTAGGGCCAGTTTTTCGGTCAAAAACTCTGTCGAAGAAGTGGATATTCTAGCTGAAGCTCTCAATGAATGTTTGAGAATTGGCCACTGATTCTCTTAAAGTTTTCACCTAATTCTTCTGATTGCTGGTTTTTAAATTATCAATTCGTTGAAGCTCGTTTTCGAAAGCGTCGAGATCTTTTTTCTGCATTTCGAGTTGCTTGGTCCACTTTTTAACTTCACCTTTGTTGGCCTCAACAGAGGATCTTTGGCCTTTGAGCTGAGTTTCTAGTTCGTTTTCCATTTTTTTTAGGTCCTCAAGCGCACTTTTGTAGGATCCAACATTTTTTTCCCAAAGGGCTCGAGCCTTTACTACTTTTTCAATATTTTCCTGATCCACTTCTATATTTTCCTGCAGCAACTTTAGATTTTCCTGAAGTTGCGCCACTCTTTTTTTGGTGATCTCAATGTCTTTTTTGGTCATCTCGACCATTTCTTCGTCTTTTTGTAAGGTCCTTTTGAAATCTTCCTCAGATTTTTTGGTTTCCTCGAAAGATCGCTGAACGCGCTCCAAGTTTTTTTTCACGTCATTTGAAGCATTTTTTTTGGCCTCAATTTCTTGTTCCAGCAATGTCAGGTTCTTTTCGCCGGTGCGAATGTTTGCAGATAGCGTATCGAGATTTTTGGTAATGTCTTCGATATTACGCCTAATTTTCGCAAGATTTTCGCTAATTTCTTCTCTAGCTTTTTGTTTGGCCGTCTGACCCAGAGCTACAGAGGTTAGAAAAAACCCAAGGCCTGCGAGAAATAGTGCTTTTACTTGAAGAGTTCCGAAAACCATTGCCTTATCTCCTTACTATTCCAATCCTGGGCTCCGTCGAAACGCCTGAGGATTTTTCCATTTTTTACTACAAAGGTCTCGGGAAACTTTTGAACTCCATATTGCGCGGCTACTTTTCCCTGAGTGTCTATCAAGATCGTAAACGGTAACTTGGCAGTTGGCCAAAACTTCTTTTCGGCAAACATGCGGTCGATACTGCCCACGTCTTCGTCGACACTAGGAGCCAAAATGACCAGGCCCAGTTCGCGGCTCGCCCATTCAGAAAACACCAGGAGCGAAGGCATCTCTTCGATGCAGGGTGGGCACCAGGACGCCCAGAAGTTAACCAAGACAATCTTGTTTTGATAGTCTTCTAACGAGTGCTCCTTGGCTACCCGATGCTCGGGTAAACGAAACGGGGGCGCAGGCATTTCTGCGCCGCCGCCTAGGCGTTCCTGAGGTATTTCGATCGGTGTGGTGGGTTTGGACCCAAACCAATAGGCGACCGCAACCAGAAAAAATGATCCAATAAGTCCGATTTGTATAAATTTCTTTCTATTCATGGTTCATCCCTTGAGCGCCCCACCATACGGCAAATTTTTCTACTTTTACAACCATGTCCGGCAGACACCCTAAATAATGCATCGCACCACATTTCTTTGCCGATTTGAACTCGGACGAAAATCTTCATATACTTGGGGAGTATGGACCATGTCTTGGTTCTCAATGCGTCTTTCGAACCGATCGTAGTGATTCACTGGCAAAAGGCCATGCAGTTATTGTTTCAGGGCAAGGTAGAGGTCCTGGAAGAATACGAGCGGGAGATTCGCACAGTTAGTCTTACATTTCGTCTGCCTTCGGTATTGCGTTTAATCAAATACATCCCAATTGCTCGAAAAAAGAACATCGTGCGCTTTTCACGCGCCAATATTTTCGTACGCGATGGTTTTTGTTGCCAGTATTGCGGTCGAAAGCGGGCGCGCCACGAGCTCACTCTCGATCATATTGTTCCCGTGGTCCAGGGTGGCCGAAAAACTTGGGAAAACATCGTCACCGCCTGCATACAATGCAACCAACGAAAGGGCGGGCGCACTCCGCACGAAGCCGGAATGCGTTTGATTTGCCGTCCAGCGGAGCCGCAGTGGTTACCCACTTTTACGATCCGTTATCGCTTGAATTCCGCTCCTGAAACCTGGAAACTGTATTTCTCGTGGAACATTCAAACCGGCTCAGCATAGAGGGTCGCGACAAACAACTCCCGTCATTTGCCGAAAGAGTTTATAAGGCGCATTTTGGCTTCCTAAAAGAGGCTCTCGAGACTTTCGTACCGCCGGAAGCGTGGAATGAAGTAAAGGTCTCGTACGCTCGTCGAATTCGAGTCGAGGGTTACGAGTGGTCTAATGGAAAGTACACCCATTTGGGGGTTTACGGAGTACTTTTCCAGGTTTTACTTTCACGAACCGACTTACTCGAATACTTAGACCTACCGTTTGAACGGGGCTACCTTCTATGGCTCCGAGATCGCTACGATCTTTCACCTCGCGACCTCGGAGCGGCCGTACGGTGTTCCGAAGGAACTGTTCGAACAAGAATTTTGCAATCCCGTAAAACTACGTTGGAGAGGCTTCGTTCGCTTGAACCGATCGAACTAAACTTTTCAAGAAAATCCAATAAGACGACTCATCATTATTGTATTCAGTCTCAAGAAATCGTTGAAAACTGGACGCCCGTTATATCAGCCACCGGACCGCTACGAACAAATTTTTCCGTCGACTTACCAGCAGTTGTAGCCGAGAGCCTAGATTCGAATACTGGTAGCTGCGAGGGTTGCGTAAACTATGCCGAGGCACGGGCTCGCGGATACATTTATGCGCAAAAGCGGCAGAATTTAAATTTAACGTCTGACCGATCACAGATTGGCACCGCTGAATTTGAGGCAAACCAGGCGGACTCTGAGTCAGATTTTCCGATTCGCGCAATCCTAGAGAAAAAAGAACATTCGCTCTCTTTAAACTGGGAAGCTGCGCCTTGGTATCTAAAGATCATTATTGAGGGTTTTCTCGCAACTAGCCTAATTGTGGGAGTGGTGCTGGCAGTTCCTCGCATCAAATCACTCTACGAGTACTGGCTAGAAAAAAGATTCGACTTATACAGCATAACCGAGGTGGCTTCGAATCTTTCGTCGGAACTGGTTGACGTGGCCCAAACCATCTCAGAGGAAAAGCCATCGGAAAGTGAAATATACGGCCCAGCAGACCCTCCGACGACGGATTCACTAGCCGTCGTGGCGCGAACCAGAAAAGAGCTCCCGTCTTCCAAGCCAACGCAAGAGAAAATCGCCATACAAGCGGAGACCGAATTTGGTGGGGGCGAGTCTCTTGCAACAGCTTCTTCCAAAATTTTCAGGGTATTTTTGAAAACCGACTCTCCCGAATCGCTTTCGGAAAATGTTTTGCAGATTTTATCAAAGGTTGAACACAAGGCTGCCGATGATGCGATCCCACTCGGATCCCAGATTCCTGGTGGCGTACTGATTGACGTTTATGTTCCCGTGAAGAATTACACCTCGATAATCAATGAGGTCACTAAACTCGGTGACTCAAAGCTAATTATTACATCCGCGAAGGGGAAATTAGTTCCCGGAAAAGCCAGAATCCGAATCTGGATTCAGAGAATTTAGAAATTTTCTTAATATTGCTAGGGGCTGGTGGGGTCCATTAGTGTTTGCAAACCATCGAGAATCTGCTGTTCGGTCGGCTTTGCGGGCGTTCTGCCCGGGCTGTTGGGATCGCTGCCTTGAGCATTTTTAGGATCGTTTGCCAAAGACCGATTTACGGCATTTTTGGTGATGGGGTTCACGATGGTTAGTGTTTCGATTTTCCCTTTCGGGGCTTTTTTAAGTCCACCGGCGTATTCCTTGGGGTCCAGGTCACGAATAAGTACGTCCATTTTATCCATGAGTCCCTTGAATATCTGAGCCGATAATTTTCCAGTATAGACCTTCTGTTGGCGTGCGGCGTCTTGGACTGCGAGGGTCGCTCTCTCTGTGTCGAGACCGTACTTTGCCGCAACTCGTTGATTCACTTTTTCGACAGCCTCGTTAAGCGCTTCATCGCGAGCTCCCGAGTCGACTTCGATCCCTGGCCTTGGAACACCTTTTATACCAAGTCCCAAAGCAATATGTGGGTCGGTTACATCGACGTCAGATACGGCGTTGTAGGATTCGTTTGAGTTATAGACCTGGGAACCGTGTGAACTAATGGCTGCGCGATCAATATCTTTAGCTCGAATGCTTTGGGCGTTGGCTCGGCTTTTTGAATATAAGTCATACAAGACGCCGCCTTCGATTGTTGCACCGGCTGTAGTTACGTCGAGCACCTCGAGCTGTCCTTGGGAGCTGAGCAATTCCTTTCGGGCCCTATTGAGTTTGGGCACTTGCCGCCTTATTTGAGCGTCCGCATCGAGACGCGCCCTTTTCCACCGGCCAATGCAACGGTCGATTCCCTCGGTTTGCAGGCACATTCCGTCGTCCTGATATTCGGCGTACGACTTGGCAGAGGTGTGACGACCAGCGCCCTTTGCTTTAAAATGTTCGAGCTCTTCGATAACCCGACTAAGATAGTTACGATTCATTCTCAATAGGTTGATACTCTCACTTGCCAGGCGGTTATGTCCGCATAGGGCGTTGAAGCGTGCTAATTCGTCGCCTCCGACGGCTAGGGCCTCGTCGCGGGTCTGTTGGTTCGCACACTGTTGTTCGAGCGAAGGCGTCTGCGCGAACCCCGAAGGGGCCAGCAGAGAACCTAGAATGACTGAAATTGACCAAAAGTATTTTCGGACCATAACAGTCGATAATTGTAGCAAATTTCAACTAGCTTGAGAACCTAGATAGGGGTCTAAATAAACCTTAAAGGGTCATATTTTCCCTATTAATATCAATTAGATAAACAAAAAAGGCTGTTTAACCCGAAGATTAAACAGCCTTTAACTTTTGAAACTAGCCTAAGCTAGCAAGCAAACAGGACGTCGGTAATCAGCTTGATCCACCGCTTCGTCCACCGCCTGAGCTTTGGGTCGAAGTTTTTCGAACTGTAGAGGTCTTTGCAGCTTTCCCTTTAGTCGAACCACCAGAAATTTTTCCAGTGGCGGAAGCTCGACCGTGTTTCTTTTCAGGGTGGTGGTGCTCGTGCCCCTCGTGCCCTTCGTTCTCTTGAGCTTTATCGAATTTTTTTGCTTTCTTCTTACGCTCGGTAATTGGGCGATCGACAAGCTCTATAATTGCGAGCTCTGCGCCGTCACCCCAGCGGGTGCCGTCACGTCGAAGAACGCGAGTGTAACCACCAGCGCGCTTCGCATAACGCTCTGAGAGCGACGTGAATAGCTTATTCACGGCTTCTTCGTCTCTAGTTCGCGCAAAAGCCAAACGACGAGCGTGCAGGGTGCCTTCTTTACCAAGAGTAATCAGGCGATCCACTACGCGACGAATTTCTTTTGCCTTCGCAACGGTAGTTGTCACCTGCTCTTTGCAAATCAAGTTTACTGCGAGATTACGAAACATCGCCAATCGGTGCGATGTATTCATCCCAAATTTTCGGCCGTCTACTAAATGTCTCATGAACTACTCCAGATCGTCTTCTTCGTCTTCGAGGTCGGCCGAGTCTTTGCGTGCTAAGATTCGGTTCTCGTCTACGTCGGTATCAGCAGGCTTTGGTGGGTTGGTAGGAGGCACGAAACCATCCAACTTCATTCCCAAGCTCAAACCCATTTCTCCGAGAATGTCTTTAATTTCGTTCAATGACTTGCGACCGAAATTCTTAGTCTTAAGCATTTCAGCTTCGGTACGTTGAACTAATTCATAGATGTACTTGATGCTCGCATTCTGCAAACAATTTGCAGAGCGAACTGACAACTCAAGTTCATCCACTGAGCGGTAGAGGTTCGGATTGAACTCTGCGCTTTCTGGCTCTTGAGCAGTTTCGATAATTTCGCTCTCTTCTTCAAAATTAAGGAATACCGAAAGTTGTTCTTTCAGAATCTTCGATGCAAGCGCAACAGAATCTTCTGGCACAACCGATCCATCGGTCCACACTTCGAGAGTAAGTTTATCGTAGTCAGTACGTTGTCCGACGCGCGACTGAGTCACTGTGTAGTTTACTCGGCGCACTGGGGAGAAAAAAGAATCGACCGGAATCCAGCCAATACCCATATCATCGGTTTTGTTCGTTTCAGCGGTCGCATAACCACGCCCGCGTCGTACGATGATCTCCGCCTTGAATTTCCCGTCTTTTCCAAGAGAGCAAATGACTTGATCGGGGTTCAGGATCTGCACCTGTTCTCCGGTCATGATATCACGTGCGCAAACGTCACCAGCACCAGTTTTATTGATAAAAATGGTAGCTTGGTCCGTATTCAACATCTTGAATCGCACTTCCTTAAGATTCAAAATAATCTCGGTCACGTCTTCGTTCACATCTGGAATCGCTGTAAACTCGTGCAATACTCCGTCAATTTTTACAGCCGTCACTGCCGCGCCCTGAAGCGAAGACAAAAGACATCTGCGAAGCGCGTTCCCAAGAGTGATACCAAATCCCCTCTCAAGTGGTCGTGCTACGAACTTTCCATATCCTGAGTTTAACGTTTCCCGATCGACGTCTAACGCCTTCGGTCTAATTAAATCCCGCCAATTCTTCGCCATGAAACCTGTCACGCTCGACATTTCAATCTCCTCAAATCAAAAATTACTTGGAGTACAATTCTACTATTAGGCGCTCTTCCATCGGTGCCGTTACGTCTTCGCGCGACGGCAAGTCACGAATTTTGCCTCGAAACTGAGCAGGGTCAATTTCCAACCACTGCGGAACTTCTCGTCGCTTCAAACCTTCCAAGGCTGCTTGAATGCGAACAACTTTCTTGCTCTTTTCTCGAATTTCTACAGTGTCGCCTTTGCGCACGGTGTACGAAGGGATATTCACCGATTTTCCGTTTACAAGAAAATGGCAATGGCGAACCAATTGGCGCGCCTCTGTTCGGGAGCTCGCAAAACCTAGCCGATAAGCTACGTTATCAAGACGGCGCTCCAAAAGACTTACAAGGTTGTTACCAGTAACACCCTTCATTCTCTCGGCACGCTCGAAGGTCAAACGAAATTGATCTTCTAGAAGACCGTACAAACGTTTAATTTTTTGCTTTTCTCGAAGTTGAAGACCGTATTCGGAAAACTTGATTCGCCCTTGGCCGTGTTGACCTGGGGGATATCCACGTCTTTCGAATGAACACTTCTCAGTGTAACAACGATCGCCTTTCAAAAAGAGTTTTTGGTTTTCTCTTCGGCAAATACGACAAACTGATTCACAATAACGAGCCATGAATTAAACTCTCCTACGCTTCGGTGGTCTGCACCCATTGTGTGGAATAGGTGTAATATCTTTTAAAAATGTAACGCGAAGACCAGCTGCTTGCATTGCCCGCACAGCAGATTCACGACCTGCACCGGGGCCATTCACGAAAACTTGTACTGTTCGCATTCCGTTGTCGGCGGCCTTTCGGGCAGCGTCTTCAGCTGCGACTTGCGCCGCAAAGGGAGTGTTCTTGCGAGATCCTCGAAAACCCTTTGCTCCAGCAGTAGACCAACAAACCACGTTACCCATCGAGTCGGTAATGGTTACAATCGTGTTATTGAAAGACGCCTGAATATAAACATTCCCAGTAGAAACATTCTTTTTCGTTTTCTTCTTACGAGTTGTTGTTTCACCGGCTGCAGCGGCAGTTCCCTCGACGGGAGCTGGTGCGGCGACCTTCTCTTCTTTTTCTTGTTTCACTTCGCTCATTCGGTCTCCTTAAAAAATCTTCTCTACTCGAACTTTACTTCATCGCCTTAACAGACTTTTTGCCTGCGATTGCGACAGCTGGGCCCTTTCGTGTGCGGGCGTTCGAATGGGTTCTCTGGCCATGAACTGGCAAGCCCTTACGATGACGAGTTCCGCGATAACAGCCTAAGTCAACGAGTCGCTTGATATTCAGGCTCGTTTCACGACGCAAATCGCCCTCAACGCGCTCACTTTTATCCAAAACGTCTCGGATGCGAGACACTTCGACTTCAGTCAAAGTGTCACTCTTTTTATTTCCATCAACGTTTGCTGCTGCGAGAATTCTCTTCGCGGAAGATCGCCCGATTCCGTAAATATACGTTAACGCGATTTCCATTCTTTTGTTTCTGGGAAGATCGATACCAGATATGCGTGCCACTGTTCACTCCTTATTAATGACTAACCTTGACGCTGCTTGTGCCGCGGATTCGAACAAATCACTCGTAGAACCCCAACTCGGCGAATAACTTTGCACTTGTCGCAAATTTTTTTAACAGACGCTCGTACTTTCATTCCACACCTACCAATCTATTTTACGCGATATGTAATTCTACCGCGGGTCAAATCATATGGAGACAATTCAACCGTAACTTTGTCTCCGGCCAAAATCTTGATGTAATGCATCCGCATTTTTCCGGAAATATGGGCAAGAATCTTATGTCCATTTGCTAGTTCCACTCGAAACATCGCATTAGGTAGAGGTTCAAGCACTGTTCCCTCTACTTCAATGGCATCCTCTTTTGCCATGCCCTCTCTTCTCCCACAAAAACAGCTCCCGCCATCAATTCGGAAGCGTTAATATCTCCGGACCGTTCTTCGTTATCGCTATCGTATGTTCAAAGTGCGCCGACAACGAACCATCGATCGTAACCGCCGTCCAACCATCCGATTCTACTTTAATCGCATGTGTTCCAGCGTTGATCATAGGCTCGATAGCCAGTACCAGACCCTCTTTTAAAGGGACACCTCTCCCCTTAGGCCCATAATTTGGAACCTGGGGGTCCTCGTGCAGACTCTTACCTATGCCATGACCGACGAACTCCCTTACCACGGAAAATCCAAGCCCTTCAACATAATTTTGGACTGCATGAGAGATATCGAACAGCTTATTTCCGACCACCGCTTGCTCGATTCCTTTCATTAAACACTCTCGGGTAGCATCCACTAAAGCTTGGGCCTGCGGGGTGATTGTTCCTACGGGGACAGTTATAGCCGAGTCTCCGTGGTACCCTTCATGGATCACCCCAAAATCAAGCCCTACGATGTCACCGTTCTCAAGAACCCGGTCCCCTGGTATTCCATGAACGACCTGGTCATTGACACTTATACAGACACAAGCTGGGAAACCTTTGTAACCTTTAAAAGCAGGTTTTACGCCTAATTCCTTGCACATTTTTTCGGCAATTTGATCAAGTTCACCGGTTGTAATCCCCGGCCGAACATTTTTCGCCATTTCCCTCAAGATGTTCGCAGTTGCACGACCTGCTCGGCGCATAATTTCGATTTCTTGGGGGGATTTTAGGTGTATCACGCCATCACTTCCTATTTTTCCAAATAACCAATAATAGTGGCGGTGATTTGGGTCATAGAACCCGTTCCATCTATCGCTCGAAGAGCACCCTTATCCTGGTAGTACTTCAACAACGGCGCTGTTGAATCATTATAGACTCGCAAACGGTCTACGATTACTTCGGCAACATCGTCGTTACGTTGAAAAAGCTCTCCATTGCACCGATCGCAAACACCTTCTGCTCGCGGAGGTTGAAAATCGACGTGATACCCAGTGCCACACTGGCGGCAGGTCCGTCTTCCCGTTAATCGTTTAACAAGCTCGGCCTCTGGGACTTGCAAGGCTATAACTCGATCGATTTTCTTCTGAGTTTTTGAAAGGACTGTCTCCAACATGTCTGCCTGCGCCACATTCCGAGGAAACCCATCAAGAATGAAGCCTTTTTGACAATCCTTTTGAACAACGCGTTCCTCGATTAACCCAATGACGAGATTGTCGGGAACCAACTCCCCTTTTTTCATAAAGGACTGGGCTTTGACTCCAAGGGTCGTTTGGTCCTTAACAGCTGCCCGCAACATGTCACCGGTCGAAAGCTGAGGAATGCCCAGGCGTTCCACCAATACTTTTGCCTGTGTTCCCTTACCGGACCCTGGAGGGCCTAACAACAAAATCACCATGAATTATACTCGGCGACCTCTGATACGTGCGCTCTTTACAAAGCCTTCGTAGTTTCGAGTAAGCAGGTGCGATTCAATTTGGGCGACC
>DGKJ01000061.1 GCA_002387735.1 Bacteriovoracaceae bacterium UBA4573
TCCTCTGATTACGACATGTCTCGTTTCGGAGCTGAGGTAGTGCGTTTTTCACCGAGGCAGAGTGACCTGCTAATTTGCGCAGGAACAATCGTCAACAAAATGGCGCCGGTTTTGCGAAATATATATGATCAAATGTCCGACCCTAAATGGGTTATGGCTTTTGGAGTCTGCACCTCATCTGGGGGAATCTACAATTCCTATAGCGTGTTGCAGGGAATCGACATGATTATTCCTGTCGATGTCTATATTCCAGGCTGCCCACCCAATCCCGAGGGCGTGATTCACGGATTAATCAAACTACAAGAACGGATCGCTAGGGGCGATTACAACGATCGCAATCGATTGCAGCAGAGGAGTGTTTGATCCATGGCATACTTTGCCGAAAAAACGAACGCCACAGATCAGCAACTTGAGCGCATAGTTGCAGCCCAAGGTGCGGCCATTTTAAAAACCGAAAAAGACCGTGCAGGGTGCCCAGTGATTTGGGTGTCCAAAACCAGTTTAATGGTTGTTTTGAAATTTCTAAAAGAAGCAGATGGTCTCGAGTTTAATTTTTTGGCGGATCTCACAGCATACGATGATCTTGGAAGTGGCGAAGACGGATCTGGAAGGTTTGTCTTAGTTTATAATCTGTTTTCCTTGAGAAATTTGAATCGCATTCGAATTAAGCTGAGACTAAAAGACCAGGAATCCGCGCCTACGGCAGTACCATTGTGGGCAGCGGCTAATTGGGCGGAGCGCGAAGTTTTCGATTTGTTTGGTATTAAATTTGACGGTCACCCAGATTTACGCCGAATTTTGTTAGATATACGCTGGGAAGGCCACCCTCTTCGAAAAGATTATCCCCTTAGAAAGTATCAATTATTTACCACTCCGGAACAAATTCCAATGGAACTACTTCGACCTGCTCCGGGCGAGGTAAAGTCCGTTGAGGATTCTGATGAAATTTTTGACGACTCGCGCATGTATGTGAATCTGGGCCCTTCACATCCCGCCACTCACGGCACGTTAAGAGTGATGGCTCGTTTGAACGGCGAAACGATTGAAAAATCCATAAGTGAAATGGGTTATTTACATCGGGCTAAAGAAAAAATTGCCGAAAGTACCACGTACCACAAATTTATTCCTCACACCGACCGCATGAACTACTGCTCGGCACTAGCGAACAATGTTGTATACACAATGGGTGTTGAGCGATTAATGGGGCTCGAAATTCCTGAACGCGCAAAATACATTCGAACTATTTGCGTGGAAATTGCTCGCATAATAGACCATCTAATTTGTGTAGGTATTAATGCAGTCGATCTAGGTGCGTTTTCTTTTTTTCTTTATGGGTTTCACCAGCGCGAAGAGGCCTATACCTTAATTGAAATGCTTTGTGGTGCACGCCTGACAACCAGTTACACGCGCGTGGGTGGGCTTGCAATTGAACCCCCGCCCGAGTTTTTACCGGCATTAAAAAAGTGGATCGAAAATTTCGAACCAGTGATTGCTGAGATGGATAAGCTGTTGACCACCAATAAGATTTGGATGGATCGAACAGTGGGAATAGGCGCTTTTTCAAAAGAACAAGCACTAGCCTACTCTTTTACGGGCCCCTGCGCTCGAGCGAGCAATATCAATATCGATTTGCGACGAGACCAGCCCGAGCCGTTGCTTAAATACGACGCGGTATCTTTTGACGTTCCGATTGGCCGTAATGGCGACGTTTATGATCGTTACTTGATTCGCATGGAAGAGATTCGTCAAAGCGTCAGCATATTGAAGCAATTAGTAGAAAAATGCCCGACTACGGGAAGCGTGTGGGTGGACGACAAGCGTGTTGTTATTCCTCCGAAAGAGCGAGTACACAACTCGATGGAAGCTTTAATTCATCACTTTAAATTTTTCATGGAAGGTTTCGACGTTCCACCGGGAGAGGCCTACACCTGCATTGAAGGCCCTAATGGCGAAGTAGGTTTTTATATTCAAAGCAAGGGCGGTCCGCGTCCGTGGCGCACGCGTGTTCGATCACCGTCGTTTTGGATGTATCAAAGTTTAGACCCAATGATTAAAGGCCAAAAAATCGCAGATATGGTCGCATCTTTGGGAAGTATCAACATCATCGCGGGTGAGCTCGATCGTTGATCGGAGTGCAAAGTATGAAGAAACAATTGTCCGACAAATTTTACAAAGAAATAGACAGGCTTCGCCCTCGCTACCCTACCAATCAGGCGTTATTATTGCCGGCATTGCACTTAGCACAAGATGAGTTGGGTTGGGTGTCTGGTGACACGATGGACGAAATTGCAGCAGCCATCGATATACCGCCTCCCGTTGTGCGCGAGGTAATCACTTTTTATACGATGTACAACCTCAAGCCAGTTGGAAACTATCATCTCCAAGTCTGCACTAATATTTCCTGTGCACTTATGGGCGCCGAAAAACTACTTGAACATTGCGAAAAGAAGCTCGGAATTCAGGCCGGCGAGACCACTCGCGACAATAAGTTCACAATTACCGAGGTAGAGTGTCTCGGTGCATGTGGAACCGCCCCGTGTGTTCAGATCAATAAAGACTATTATGAAGATCTGACTACCGAAAAAATGGACCGAATCCTGAGTGAGCTAAAATAAGGATGGTTTCTTAAATGGCAGAAAAAATCGTCTCGAAATATTTTTATAATAAAGAAGCCGCGGCTTTGAGTTTTTACCAGAAAGACGGCGGATACTCGGCGGCTAAAAAAGCGCTGGGCATGGCTGTGGACGATGTCATCGCAGAAGTAAAAAAATCCAATCTTCGTGGACGGGGTGGCGCAGGATTTCCTACCGGTATGAAGTGGAGTTTTATTCCAAAAGATTCAAAAGCCCCAAAGTACCTTGTTTGCAATTGCGACGAATCTGAGCCCGGGACTTTTAAGGACAGAGCGATTATCACCTACTCCCCTCATATGTTGATCGAAGGAATGCTGATTGGGGCTCACGCGATCGGGGCTCATGTTGGCTATATTTATATTCGAGGAGAATATGTTCGGGAGGCTGAGTTTTTAGAACATGCGATAGACGAAGCTTACAAAGCGGGAATTTTAGGAAAGAACGCCATGGGCTCGGGCTTTAAGTTTGATCTTTACGTTCATCGAGGTGCCGGAGCTTATATTTGTGGTGAGGAAACCGGATTATTAAACAGCCTCGAAGGGAAAAGGGGCGAGCCGAGAGTAAAACCGCCATTTCCGGCTATTAAAGGTGCGTTTGGTGGTCCAACTATTGTTAACAATGTTGAAACATTGGCGGCGATTCCTTGGATCATTAACAATGGGGGCGAGGCCTACGCAAAAATGGGTAAATTCCCCAATAGCGGTGGGACCCGGCTTTACTGTGTGAGTGGACACGTAAACAAACCGGGGCTCTACGAATTCCCTTGTGGCGCAGTCACTTTACGAGAGCTGATCTACGAACATTGTGGTGGCATTCGAGATAACCGAAAACTCAAAGCAGTAATTCCGGGCGGATCGTCGGCGCCAGTATTGGCCGCACACGAAATCGACATTCCACTAGACGTAGAGCCAATGGCTAAAGCGGGCACCATGCTCGGGTCGTGCGGTGTAATTGTTATCGATGATTCATGGTGTGCGGTAAAAATTATCAAACGAGTGACCCACTTTTATGCACACGAATCCTGTGGTCAGTGCACGCCGTGCCGTGAGGGCACGCGTTGGATGGAAGATGTATTGCACCGTATCGAAGATGGACATGGGAAAATGTCTGACCTCGATCTGCTTTTAAACGTAGCGGACAATATTAACGGAAAAACGCTTTGTGCACTGGGAGACGCTGCTGCCGGACCAGTATTAAGTTTTGTGAAAAAATTCCGGCATGAATTTGAAGCGCACATTAAGGGTGGAAAATGCCTAAATGCATAATTGACAGCAAAGAATATGAGTTTAAGGCCGGTGAAACGGTTATTCAAATTGCCGATCGAAATGGTGTCGACATTCCGAGATTTTGTTATCACCCGGCGCTCACCGTAGTGGCCCAGTGCAGAATGTGCGCAGTCGAAGTTGATAAAATGGGAAAACTTCAAACAGCCTGTTCATTGCCCGCAACCGACGGCATGGTTGTTCATACTAAGTCTGAAAAGGTTAAGCAGGCTCAGGCCTCAGTAATGGAGTTTTTACTTATCAATCACCCGCTCGACTGCCCAGTTTGTGATGAGGCCGGAGAGTGTCAGCTTCAAGATTATAGCTTTTCGTACGGAGCACCCGATTCTCGATACGATGAAATGCGGCGTACGTACATGGACCTTGATATGGGGTCGGTCATTAAGAAGAATATGAACCGCTGCATTCACTGCACTCGTTGTATTCGATTTTGCGACGAAGTCGGCGGATATCGTGAAATGGTAGCTTTAAAGCGGGGTAATTCTACAGAGATTGTTACTGTTGATGGGGCTCCGCTACAAACGCAATATGCCGGTAATTTAGCGGATATCTGCCCGACGGGTTCGCTTACACTTAAAGATTTTCGATTTAAAAAACGAGCCTGGTTTTTAAAGAAAACCCCCAGTGTATGCGAAGGCTGTTCTCAAGGTTGTAACATCGAAGTTCATCAAGAAAATAATGTCGTGTATCGCACTCACCCGCGGGAAAACATGGATATTAATAAGTGGTGGATCTGCGATGAAGGCCGATTTCTATTTCACTACGTACACTCGGAAGAGCGCGTATTAAATCCCTCAGTACGAGACGGTACGTCGGCGTTGGAAAAAATGGACTGGTACGACGCAGTCGAGAAAGTTTCTCCAAAAATAAAAGGCAAAGCACTCGTTTTAGTGGGCTCGGATCTCACGCAAGAAGAGATTCAAGCAATTCAACAATTTGCCGCCTCTAAGTTACAAACGACCGCAGTTTATCACTACGGAACCGAAAATATTTTAAAGGCCGCCGATGACACTGAAGAAGATAAAATCCTAAGGCGCACCAGTAAAACGAGTAACCTGCACGGGGCAGAAAAGCTGGGTCTAAAACCCTGGAAATCAGCCGACCATAACAGCGGAGAATTTGATTGTGCGTTAGTGTTTCGAGGTGGCAGGGCGATGGTCTTGAATCAGCTTCGAAAATGCGTAAAGGGCGCAATCGTCGGCGTAGGTGTGTTTAATTCAGGAGCTGTTGACAGTTACGACGCCGTGTTGCCCGGTCTGTCTTTTGTAGAAAAAAGCGGAACCATCGTTAATTGGCAGGGAAAAGAACAACGCCTGAATCAGTCAATCGCGCCGCTCGGTGAGTCGAAGTCGATCACTGATATTTTGCAACTATTGAGGTAAACGTGGATAGATTTGAGTGGATCGCAATGGGAGTTAAGACCGGCCTCGTAGTCTTGGTCATGCTTCAGGTTGTGCCGATCATGGTTTGGATCGAAAGACGCGGATCGGCTTTGATGCAAAATCGACTCGGACCAAACCGAGTTGGTCCCCTGGGTCTATTAC
>DGKJ01000049.1:0-12703 GCA_002387735.1 Bacteriovoracaceae bacterium UBA4573
AAGTGCTTAAATAATTTGATCGAGATCCAAATCCTGATGGCACAGTTAATGCGATAGGGCTCTCCGATTTTGCAATTTCGCAGAATCAATTTTTAAAAGGAGACCTCTATGAAAAATAAACTAAACACCCCAGCCAGCTGCGAAATGGGCCTATCCGTATCGTTTGAACCCCCTGTTGTGTGGTCGATGTGTGGAACCCCACTTATGCCATCGCTTGGCGTTTCAAAAAAACTACATGGCTTTGGAAAGTCGGTCGTTAGCGCTCTCAATGAGGCAAGCGCACTTCTAACCTGTCGTTACCGGTCTAATGCCAAAAAGATCGGAAGCGTTCGTGGAATTTTTTAACAGCAGCAAACAAAGAAAGGAGCAAAAAGAGTGATCTGCCATGTGCCACGAATGTATTCCGTCGAGTTGGTATCGACCCCTTAAGAAAAAATGCGCTTCCTGCCACGTTCATCATTTGAGTGAGGCAAGTAACGGAGTTCGCATGTGCTTTCACTGCGATTGGATGGAAAGCGACAAAGCTCGCATCGTAAGAAAGAAAAACGCATGAAACGCTGTTGCGAAGAAGAAATAAAGCCGTGGCTAAAAGAGCTGCGGCTTGAGCGACTAAATAAAAAAGAAAAAGCTAAATCAATTTTTAAGATTTGTAAGGAAGTTTTACATGAAGAATTTTAATTCTATCTACAGTCCGTTGTTCCTTGTCCCAATTGTCCTTTTTGTTCCCCAATTTGCCTTTGCTGGCCTTGAAACCATGATGGCAAATCTTCAGTCAGCCATTCTAAACGTTCTAGCACCTATTGTCTGCGTATGCGGCATTGTTTTCTCTGGCTTTAAGCTTGCCATGGGCGATGAGTCCGCAAAACGAATGCTGATGTGGAGCTGCATCGGAACGGTGATTTCCTTTACCGCACCATCGATTCTCTCGTTTCTTCAAAATCGAGTCGCGTCATGAAGCTTGAGGTCAAAGAACGAGTCTTAAAATACTGGGGAACCATAGCGCTTTTCCTTGGTCATTGGTTTTCGTTCACAAACGAAGTTCCGATGCTTGGAAGTAGTGTGGCGCTCCCCTATCAAGTCATATTTGGTGTTGCCGTGGGACTCTGCGTCTCAGCAACGTTCTTTTTAATGGGCTATCCCGTTATCGAAGCAGTGTTTGAGGCTCAAATCGGTTGAAAAAAGGAGAAGCATCATGGAGCTTGTTAGTAAAATCGCAAGAAACTTAGACGAACCAGCAAAAATCCTAGGTTTCACACCGATTGAATTAGCGTTTACCGCAATTCTGTATGCCGTTTTAAATATGACGCTTAAAGGCGTGCCGCTAGCATCTCTTTTGTCTTTTGGATTTGCAGCAAGTGCCGCAGTTGCGATCCTGATTCTTAATAGAACTTATCCTCAGCATCACGGTCTCTTTTTCATCTTACAGCTCATTAGGCCCCGAGTTCGTTGGGTCTCAGAGTTTAAAGGGAGTTAGCCATGGCCTATTTTTTTAAGCCAAAACGCGAGCGCCTACTCTCTGATGAACTACCGTATTTGACAGAGGAAGGTGCCAAATCGATTTTGCATCTAAAAGACGGCGCTTTCACAAAGTCGTTTCTGATCTCACCAAAAAATCTCATCTCATCAACCGATGAAGACCTAGAGTTTTTAAAAGCGGGCCTTTCCCACAGCTTAGGTGAGCTTCCCGAGGGATCGCTCATTCAGATTTTATTTGTCAGACAAAAATCAAACCCTCGCACCGATGAAGCAATCAGAAATTGGGAAAATTCTCATAACCAAAAAGAAGGTGATAGCGATTTATTTTTAGCAAAACGAAATTTAATCGAATCTCAAATTAAAAGAGATGAACTCTATGAAACTAAAATACTGATTACCCTTAGGGTTCCAAATGAATTTAAAATTAATACATTTTCAAAACTAAGCCCGCTTTCTTTTCTTCGCATTAGTGAAAAAAACCAAGCGGGCAAATCGAACGAATCGGTACAGGAGGAGTTAGAAAAAACAGTTTATAGCTTTAGGGAAAAACTCAATGATCTTGGATTTGAAACGTCAGATCTAAGCTCAAAAGAAAAAATTAAATTTTTATTTGAATATTTCAATCCGAAGAGATCTTTTCCGGAAAGCTTCAATGTCGAAACAAGCGATTTATCAAATGCCATTACGCTTACCGATCTTGTTGAATCAAAATCGGGAGTTTCACTTGGCAATACGCGCCTTCGCATTGGAACACTAAAGAATCTGCCAGAGAGCTCGGCCCCTGGAATTCTTGGTCATTTTTCAAGTAAAACAAATTCTTTTATTTTGACCACAACGATTCTTGTTCTTTCGCAGACGGAAGAAAAAGAAAAATTATCTAGAAGGCAGCGCCTTGCTACCGGGATGGCAGGCGGCAATGCTGTTCGAAACCTATCTGCCGAAGCCCAGCTCTTAGATATCGAGCAAACGCTCACTTCAATGATTGAGACCGGAGAAAAACTGTTTGCTACGTCCTTTCATCTTACTTTTTTTGAAAAAGATGAAAACTCTTTGTTCTTAAGTGAACTCGCAGATGCCGAAAGAATTGGAGCGGGTTGTCGGTGGTTTGAAGAGACTGTTGGAGCATATCCCGTCTTTTTTGGCATTTTACCGTTTGCTCCGCAGTTTTTAGTAAGGCCAAAGCGGGTTTTGTCTTCCGTGCTATCAGACCTTCTCCCGGTTTATGGCATTGGAGCAGGGCACAGTAATGCCGAAGTCCTTTTTGAAACACCGTATCAAAGTGCGATTGGATTTTCGCTTTTTGAGAAGTCCCCTAGTGGAAACGGTTTACTCATCGGATCAACTGGGACAGGTAAAAGCACACTTGCCTGCGGTCTTATTCTTGGAATGCTTGCACAAAATCCGAATGCCGAAACCAAGGTCGGAGGTGCTGCATGAAAACTTCAGCTCTCGTTATTGACGTTGGAAACAGTTTTAAGCGAACGATTTTGTACCTGGGAGGCAGTTCGCTTGATTTATCGCCAGAAAAAGGCCTTGTTCTAAATCCATTTGATCTAGCAAGTGGTGAAACGTGCCCAAGTCCAGAAAAAATAAAATTTCTAACCGCACTTTTTGATGAAATCCTAGGAGATAGTGGAAATCTCACGAAGCTTGAGCGATCGCTTCTTGAAACAGCGGTTTTAGATTTTTATGAAAAAGAATCCAGTCCTAGTTTAAGTAATTTTAGATCTTACCTCGAAAACGCGGAAGAAGTAGAGTTAAGACGTTTATCAAAACTTTTATCTCTTTGGTGTAGTCCGCATCCTTACGGACTTTTATTTGATGGAAAAACAAATGTTACGATCGATGCCCCGCATCTGCATTTTGAACTAAAGGGTTGTCAGCGTTACCCAGATTTACTTCGCGTTGCAATGCTCGTCGTAATGGACCTTATCTGGCGGGAAGTAAAAACAAGATACCCCAATAGATCAATTGTAGTTGTCGATGAAGCTCATACAATTATTAGGCCATCAGCCGATGGACGAGCAAATACAGCTGCACGCTGGATCGAAGATCTTTTTCGCCAGATGCGAAAATTTGCCTCTGCCATTCTTGCGATCTCACAAATTGCCCGTGACTTAAAAAGTCCTGAAATCGGTGACGGTATTCTAGCCAATGCCCCAAATCGTTTTATTTTGCGCCAGAGAGGAGATGAAAAAACTCTAAAAGAAGACCTTAAACTAAACGACCAAGAATTAAAGGAGGTGTTCTCGCTCTCACAACTCAGAGGAGTATATTCAGAGTTTTATTTGCAATCAGAGACCATTCGAGGGGTTTTTAGGTACAGGCCAACACCACTTGAACTTTGGCTCTCAACTACGCACCCACCAGATAACGCGCTTTTAGAAAAAAAATGGAAAGAGCACCCATATTTTTCTTTAAAAGAGATCGTCAATTACATGGCAGAAAACTACCCGTTCGGTGCTGAAGGGATTGCAGCATGAAGCGATTATTTTTGGTTACTATTGCAAGCCTCATCAGCGTTTGGATTGTGTTTTCGCCGTATAAAATGGCAAACGCCGGTTTTGGCGCTGAAATCCCAATTCTTGTAAAAATTCTTACTGAAACTGTAAATCAAGTAAAAATGCTTCAGCAAGTGATTGGCGCAAGTCGAGAGACGGTTTCCATTTTAGAAGAAATGAATCGCGGCGTTAAAGAAGTATTAAGACTTGCTGAAACGGCCCACGTTCCTCTACCTCCGCAAGTCTATGAAACGGCAAAAACAATTGATGAGGCTACAACGGAGGCAGCAAAACTATACGGAAAATTTAAAGAAAATGTTCCGCCTCACATAAAAGCGCATCAAAGAAGCGGGGTTGAGGGACTCTTCTTAAGCCAAGATGCTTTAGAGTATTCAAAGTTTCTTGATCAAACAGGGGAAAAAATCAAAGGATCAGCTGTTGTTGCAAGTCAGGCATCGGCAACAAGGTTAACGGCTGAAAGCATGGGCGTACTTCTTCACGCTGTAAGTCACGGAAACCGGATTCAAGGTAAAACGCTTGAGATTTTATCGACTGAAAGACTCGAAGAATCAGCCAAAGATGGCGCTCGCTTTGAAACCTTCGTAAAGCTTCAATCTTCTCTTAATCAATCGTTTAGAGAAGTAAACGTTACCCCGCTTAATTCATTTGGAGACGGAATCAGCTCGGCAATTGAATCCAAACGGTTTTCAGATGAGACACCTTCTCAAATGAGGCTCCCATGACGAACATTCAAACTGTCGCCGTGGGACAGGTGGCACTCGAGATGTTTGCGACCAGCAAATACATCTTTTGGATTTCGCTCCCTGCTGTATTCCTTTTAGCGATGCTCGTTTTGTACGTGAAAGGCGAAATCAACGGTGGTGCAATCGAATCACTTTTGCGGCGCACAATTATTGCAATCGCACTCTTAGTTGCGTTTCCGCAGATTTCAAGTGTTCTTACTCAAGTTGAAAGCGGGTTATCCAACGCATTTGGCGGCGAAGAAACAATAAAGGCTGTTTTTGGAAAAGTTGCAGAACACGCTGACGAGGTAAAATCTCAAGGCTCATTTAGTTGGATAAAAGTTGGCCAAATGGGACTTACAATTATTTCAACGGTCTCATTTTTAATCCTAAGCCTAATACAGCACTTTCTGTATGTCTTAAGGCTTGTTCTCTGGAACCTTCTTCACATCATTGGACCCATTGCACTTCTTGGCGTTTTGCACCCAAATTGGGCAAATACGGCAAGAGGCGTGTTCGTTGGTCTATTTGAATTAGCTCTTTGGAAGCCTCTTTGGATTATTATGGCAAAAATTTTAATTGCCGTAGGATTTGGAGAGCCACCAAAAGATCCAAGCCAGTGGTTTGATACTGTAGTGATGAATTTCACGGTGGCAGGTCTTATGGCCTCAACCCCAATATTAGTTCACGCCATTTTCTCAGGAAGCCTTGCCTCAGTTGGTGGTGGTGCAATTCAAACGATGCTCTCTGGTGCAGGTAGCATATTAACCTCTGCCCCCATGCGTGCCATTCAAGCACCGATTAACTCCGTAAAACAGCATGCGCGTCAAATCGTGCGCGGTAGTCCACAGAGAAAACCTGTGAACGGTAAAAATTTTAAAAAATGAAAGGTTTTATTATTTATGAAGTATTTAATTTTAGCACTTTTTGCAGCATCAAACGCTGCATTAGCTGCGCCCAAGATCGGAGATTTTGAACTTAAACGTTATAGCGATGAAAAAAGTATCAATAAGCTTCTTTTAGAAAGTATTCCAGAACTAGAAGATGAGGCTTGCGTTAGTTCGGTTCTAGATTCACCCGTCCATCAAGCGCTTATTTCAAGTGGACGCTACATGCGTGCATTTTCTTTAAAAATGGAAAAAGAAAATGACGTGCAATATCTCAATATTGCTTTCGAATACGCGTCAAACCGTCCAAAAGACACAAGCATTCAGAAAAAGAATCTAGAATGCGACCTCTCGATAGAGGCTGAAGAAGAGCAAAATAATGCGAGTGGGTTTTAACTATGGAATACGTAAACCCCGTTTCTGAACTTAAAAATTTGGTTTTAAAGTTTCAGATTATTATCTTTGTACTCATTTTTGGAATTGTGGCCATTGCAGTTTCAATGCCGATTATCCTAAAGAAAAATGCGCCAATTCTAGTTGAAGCAGAGTCGTTTCATAGTGTTGCAGAAACAAAGCCCTGGAAAATGGCCTCTCAGCGCTACGAGGGATTTGTTAAAAGCTACCTTCACGCTCGTTTTGAATGGGATAAGGAGAGTTTTTCAAAAAAGAAGGACGCCTTATCTCCCTTATTGTCCGAAAAAGCATTTTTGGGTCTTAGGGATTCAATTACTGCTTTCAATCAAATCGCAGAAACGCAGGGAGGAAAAAGTTATTTCGTTCTAGATTCGTTTGCCTTTGCGTTTGAATCAAAGATCGCTGAGGTAAAAGCAATTTGGGTCTTAAAAATTCGAGAGGCAGCAGTATCAGTTCCGTTTTTCATTAAATTTACATTAGAGGAAACTGCGTTTTCTAAGAAAAACCCATACGGCCTAAAAATCAAACAAATCGTTGAATCAAGCGAAGCTGATTTTCTTAAAAAAGGAAAATCGGAATGAAAACTTTAAAGAAAATTGCATTCATTCTGTATCCTTTTGGCGTCATTTTGCTTCTTCCCTATCTTTTAACGAGGGAGGCTAAAGCCGGTCAGATTCGCGATGTCTATACCACGGGCAGTAGCACTATCCCGGTGTATCTAAAATTTAAAATGAGAACAGTCCTCTCATTTGATGCAAAGCCCGAAAAAGCGGTTCCAGGCTCTTCTGGAAACATTGAAATCGATTTTATCGGAAAAGACCTCGTTGTTAGTCCTATTTCAAAAAACCCAGGAAACCTCATCGTCTATACGAGTACTGGTAGGTTTGTTCTAAATTTTAAGGTTCAAGACGGAAATCACTACGATGACGTCGTAACCGTCCATTTAGGTTCAAATCCAAAGCAGTTTCGAAGAGCTGTCAAACTTGATGAGGCTACGTACATCGTCTCAGAGATTACGATTGATTACAAAAAGAAGGGAGCAGAGGGCACATCGCAAGATGTGCCCGTCTCCCTTCGCACCGATAAGAAAGTGATCGGTAGCGCTGAACTCTTAGACTCATTATCAGCTTATCGCCCTCTTAAGTGCTCTGGATGCCTAGTTTCATTTGAGAAAGATACTTCTCGCATCATTTGCTCAAAACCTATTTCAAAAATCCAGTGCGAAAACAGAAACGCAAAAATTTATTTAACCCTAAAGGATATTCAATGAATGCAGAAATTAAGATCGAAAATGATCAAAAGAAATTTACGATTTCGCGAGAAATGTTTCTTGTGGGAATTCTTTCAATTATTGCGGTCGTTACTTTTTATAAAATGAAACCCTACTTTGAAGAAAAAATAGAGGTGGTGGCGATTTCTCCTGAACTAGAGATTGAACCACCCAGTATTTCAGCGCCACGAGTTTTAAGCTTGGGAGATGAACCAAAAACAAAACCAATTGCAGTGACGAAAAAGGTAGTTAAACCAAACCGTCCTAGAGTTCTTGAGCGTCCCCTGTTTGATGGAGGCTTTGTCCAAGTTAAAGCAGTTACACTTCGTGAACTCACCTCAATTGATAACGAAAAGCCGATCGAAGTCAAAATCACAGGCGTGGTAGATGATGCTCTTCAGACAGAGTTTTCAAGAATTGAGGGAGCAAAGCTCTTTGGTAGACATTCAGCCGATTTTGAGAACGAACGAATCACAATGGAGTTTACTGAACTTGCAACGCCAAACGGTAAGGCTTACCGCGTTATTGGATACGCTACAAACGCTGAAGGGAGTGTTGAAGGAATTCAAGCAAAGCGCGAATCTGGAAGAGCACTTCGGGCGATCGGTACAGGTATTAGCCGCGCTATCGGTGTCGGAGATGAAATTCTACGAAACCGCTACCTAGACGGACAAACTTCAGAAAACGTTATCATTAGGCAAGCCGAACGAGAAGCATTCGATGCAAGCTATGGTGTTGCGCAAGACATTGGAGACGCTGCGACAAAAGACCTACGTGAGGCAAAAGAGAAGCTAAAACTCCCCGCAGGAACTTCATTTATTGTTCAACTTCAAATTGGCACAGAGCTTAACGGAAAGAGGTTATGAGTAAGCCGCAAAACCGCATTTTTAATGACTTTCCGCACTACGTTGCTGTTGCCGCAAGCCAGATGACAACAAATCCAGAATACCTCTATGTTTGGACGACTTGTACGTTAGTGCAGATTGGCGTTACGGGCTCACCTGATTTTTATCTCTGGGCGTTTTTTGGATTTTTAAATCTCCTTGTTGGAATTTTTGCAATCGGCTCCTCTGTAAAACGAGTAGACCGTGCATTTGAAACCATTGGGCTTGATTTTTCTAAGGGCTACGGCAGACCCACTTGGATCGTAAAAGGCAAGTACCCGCTCAAAAATGAGCTTCTACAGATTAGATCGGCTGGATATTCCGAAGATGATTACGCGTCAAAACGAAAAATCATTGCAAGTAGGCTTAATCAACCGATTCGCGAGATTAGAAAGCCAAGTGCAGAGCTTCCGGTAATCCACGTCGCCATTAAACGCTCTGAAATTCCATCAAAACTTGAATTCGCATCACTTCCCTTCTCCGAACTTAAGTCAGGAGAATTCTTTATTGGTCAAAGCGATGATGGTTTTTTGAAACTATCTCTTTCGCAGATGATTCACATGCTCGTTGCAGGACAAACGGGCAGCGGGAAAACACAGTTTCTAAGGCAATTCATTGCAACGCTTTTAACGAGGACCCCAAACGCACACGTAGCACTAATTGATATGAAGGGCGGGATTGATTTTCAGCAGTTTAGAGAACTCCCAAATTTTGAAATCGCAAAAGATTACGTGGAGAGCGATCTCATGCTCTCAAGGCTTATTTCGCTATTTGAACTTCGAAAAAAGTATCTTTTAGAAAAAAAGAAGAACAATTGGAGCGAGTTAAATCAGGCGAACTTAGTAAAAGAAGCAGCTTTTCTGGGTAAACCAGTTGGACCAGTTATCGCAATCGTAGATGAACTAGCGGAGTTATCGCTAAAAGCGACAGAGAGAGCTTCAAAATCAGAACTTCAGGAAAAATTAGCAAGCCTAGCTAGACTTGCTCGTTTCACTGGAATTCATCTTGTTCTTGGCACCCAGCGCCCCGATAAAAGTGTCATTAACATGCAGAGTAAGGACAACTTACCAACGAGACTTTGCTTTTCTGTACCTTCTGTTCAAGCCTCAACGCTCGTTGTGGGCGATATGACGGCGTCAACCCTCGGAGGAAGACCAGGAAGAGCTGTTTACGTTACGAACGGTATGCAGATCGTTCAGACTCCGTATTTATCAAATAGCGAACTTGAAAACGTAACTGCTACCGCTTTACGGAAATTAACTGAGAAAAAATACGATCGAAAAATTTCTAATGAAGCAAATCGAAGCGGTCTGACTCAGGTAAAAGGAGGTGGCACTTGGAAAACAAGTTAACCTTTCTTTTACATCAAATCGTAAGATTTGGAGCTATGACTGTTCCCCAAATTGAACTTTTATCGCCACCACGAAAAAGCAGATCCACCACCTATAAGAGACTTAAACTTCTAATGAAACAAGATCTGATTGAACGTATTGGTCATCCAAGAAGCGTCGTTCATGGTTTTACCGCTACAAAGGCCGGTGAAGCGCTCGCTCTAGGGACAGAGATCGCAAGTAAGCTACCCAGCATTCGTGCACAAGATTTTTCGCATACACTAGCCTGCGCTGATGCATTTTTGAAACTAGCTAGTTTTGAAAACATAAAAGGCATTGCTAGCGAAAGGGAAATGACGCCTGAGTTTCTATCAAAATTTTGTTACAAAAAACACCCGGATGGGATGTTTCAGATCAGGAAAAACGATTTCATTAGCGACATTGCACTAGAAGTTGAAAATCAACCGAAGACCGACTCCAGAATCAAAGAGATCATTTCTCTATACAAAATAACGCTTGAACAAAACTTTCTATGCAAAGGCGTTTTAATTGTCGCTGGAACCGATTCGCAAAGAAAAAAGTACATTTCGTTGATTCATGAAATCGCACCACTCTTTATCGATTACTTCCAAGTCGTTAAACGTGATGAGCTTAAAACCTTGCCCAAATCGATTTGCGGAAACTTTGATGCATCACGCCTTTATCAGCGTGGAAACGCGGTGGAATTTCGGTGGAACGATTCCACCGGTAGAATTTCTTACGAACCAATTTTTTCAAATAGTTACGACCTAAATGACCATCCTAAAAGGGACATATCCATGGGGTCAGTCAAAATGTCGCAAGATTTAAGTTTAACCACAGGGGACGGGTTATGAATCCGCCCCTTTTACAAATTTATTTAAGAGAGTTTTATGAGTATTTTAAGAAAATTTATTATTCAGTTCTGTTTAGTAGCTCCATTAGTTGGAGTCATCGGCTGTGCTCACCAGAAGCCTAATCCTACCGTAAATGAAGCGGCCAAATTTGACCGCAATTTAGTACGAGAATCCGTCTCATTTGAGGACGGTGCGAAAGAAGGAGCCATCGTTCCAGAGGTGTCCGCTCCAAGGCTAAAAGCCATTTGGGTACCTGAGAAAATTGACGCTAGTGGCACTAGGCTCATTGAAGCCCACCGAGAATGGATTTTAGAGGGAGATATCATTCTTCTTGGCACTCCGCAGAAAGAAACTGTGCGAAAAAACAAACAAGGAAATGCACCATGAAGGTTGAATTAAATAAAGAGACAGGTGCATTACTTTTAAAGCTTCATAAAGAGCTATCGTCCGGCAATCCATACATCGATAAACGCCTATCTAGGCTCGTTAATTGCCTTCTTACGCGTTCAGTAGAAAACCTTGATGACAAGTATCGCGAGACCCTTTCTTCGCAGCTTGCAACGCGTACTGGGCGTCAAAAATCGCTATTCTCGCTGATCAGGCAACTTGATGACGCAGCATTTTTAGCAATCGAAAACCGACTAAAGCGTCTTGAGTCAAAACCTCAGAAAACAGCAGAAAACGTAGGGAAAAATGAAGAAAATTAATTTTTCCAACGTTGTGGGCAGTAGGTAGTTATGGTACTTGAAAACAATGCGTTCTTTGAAAAGTTGATATGGACTGTAGAGGACGTGGCTAGAGAATTAAATTGTTCTCAACGTCACGTGTACAAACTCATTTCTAATGACAAAATTCCCTACTCAAAAGTTGGGAGGTTGGTGCGTTTCTCGCCAGCGAGAGTGAGCGAATGGCTCCGTCAAGGAGGCACTCGATGAGTACCAAACGTAAAGAAGTCCCAGTAAAAAACAATCCAGGAATCTATAAGAAATTAGAATTCGATGCGAAATCGAATAAGTGGAAAGATACAGGAAAGTATCGAGCACTTCGAAGAGTTTATGAAAACGGCTGCTCTAGGAAGGAGCAAGCCGTATTCAATAACATCGAAGAGGCAAAAGGTTTCCGTTTAGGGCGGTCGGACAAGTCTCAATCAAAAGGAGATACCCTTCACCGCCACTCTTTGGAGAGAGACTCCGAAAACTTTTACACATTTCGAACGCTTATTGATGAATGGAAGGCATTTTATTACTTGTCATTATCTAACCAGACAAAAGAAACTTACGAAAAGGCTCTGCCGTGGCTGGATTTTTTAAAACCATTTCCGGTGGACCAAATCGACATTTCTAGAGTCGATGAATTAATTAAGTATTGGATCAAAGATTGTCCGAGGAACAAAAGTAGACAAACTTTTGATAAAGAACTTGGACTTTTACGAACAATCTTAAATTTCTATAAAGACCGAAAGAGCCCAAGCTACATAAACCCTGTTCGCGACGACCATTATGCAGCAGCTGACATTGCAAAAAAAGCAAAAGCTCCAGTGATGGCGTTGTCGCAAAATGAGCTCGGACTATTTCTAGAGGATTTGAAGAAACAAAAAAATCCTCTCTACTACCCTCTTGCGTTAGCCCAGTTTTGTCTGGGCCTTCGGATTGGAGAAGGGTGTGGACTTTACTGGGATTCCATCGATCTCGAAAATAGAATTGTGAGGATCGAACGAGTCGTAGAATGGGACTATTGGACTTGGAAACCGCGAGTAAAAGAGCGTCCCAAAAATGGGAAAATGAGAGTTCTCGTTATTCCAGAGGTTCTTTTGTTAGAGCTGAAGAAACTACACGTTAACCGTGACCCAAGCGTTCCGTTTGTTTTTCATAAAAATGGAATTCCATTGAATCGCAAATCCGTAGGCACTGCCTACAATAGATCTTTAAGGGCTCTAGGATTTACGCACGTCAGTGGAACTCACATGTTAAGAAAAACATCTGCTACGCAGGCAAACGAGGTTACGGGTGACTTTTATGCGGTTTCGAAGCTCTTAGACCATTCTTCCCCTAGCGTCACACTCCGGTACGTTGCTCAAACAAATTCACAAAAAGTGAAAATAGCGAACGCACTCGATGGGGTCGTGAAAAGGGCTTTGGGGATGGAGAATTTGGAAGCAAATTCTATGTCTTCAAAAGTGGTCTACATTGCTGGAAACAGGGCACCTGTCCCCCAATGTCCCCCACAGGAGGAGTTGTCTATTTTTTCGTCAGTGAAATCAAGTGGTTAGAAGTAAAATGGCGGGAGTGACGGGACTCGAACCCGCGGCCTCCGCCGTGACAG
>DGKJ01000049.1:12892-19742 GCA_002387735.1 Bacteriovoracaceae bacterium UBA4573
CGGCCTCCGCCGTGACAGGGCGGCGTTGTAACCAACTCAACTACACCCCCGCTAAAGGGCTTCTAGGACTGTTGGCCGCAGCAAACAATTAGGTGTCTGGTTTTAGTCTTGCCGGGCGATCCTGTCAACCCGATTCTGGGTCAACGCTGGGGGGCAGGTCCATGGATATCTGAAGATCTGACAAGGCCAGACTGACGCGGCTCTTCACGTCCTCTAACGGCAACGCCACGGGGGCCCTCAACACGTCTTCGTCGGCAATGCCTGCGCGAGTGGGACTCTCCCCCATTTCATATTCCGCGAGCATCGACCGCCACTCCAGCCCATTACGAATGGACTGAGCCTGCCAGTGATTTGCGAACAAAAAATGAGCCTGTTTACCCTGCTCTAAAAGCGGCAGGTACCGAGTTAATAGTCCGCTAAGTTCGTCTTTCGAATACAAATAGTCGTAACGGGTGACCAGATTACCCGACCACCACCCCGTCGCATTGCGCCCGTGCAATCTTATCAAGACCGAATCTTGGGTCGCCGTTACTAGCGGCGGCATAAGCCCCGGAAGCTCCGGTTCGTCTACACACACAAACGACAGGTTCCGTTTGGCCATCCACTGAAAAGACTTCGGCGTTACCCAAGTCGAATGGCGAAAATCCACAAACAGCGGCAGATCCGGACACGCAAGGGAAATGGCCAATTGTTCCAAATACATTCGTGACGCGTCGCTATTCTTAAACGCATAAGGAAAAGTCGCCACAAACCCGGCTAAGCGACCAGTCTCGACCAGGGGTTCAAGAGCACGGCGAAAATGGCGCGCAACAGTGAGCGCTAATCCGATATCGGTGCCGTGAGTGAGTGCATTGTGAATGCGTACAAAAAACTTGGTTCGACTTGAACCCAACCCTTCCACGAAGTTTTGCATGCGGTCGATTTCGGGCATTTGGTAGGTAAACTGGGTAAGTTCACACACATTGAACTGCTTACTGTAGAGCTGTAGCTGGCGGCGCGACGACGCGCCTTTGGGGTAAAACGATCCGATCCAGTCGCGATAATTGTAACCTACAGTTCCAACATATATTTCTCGGCCAATCGACACGCGTAATTTGCCCCCTCTTATCAGGTTAAGGGGTTTTTGGATTTAGTCAATGTCGGAGTCGCCACCACGCGCCCACTCACCCGTGAGCGAACAGCGCAAGTAAGATTTAATATGACCGTCGAGATCTCCGTCTAAAACCTTCTCCGCCTGCGACGAAACAAACCCAGTTCGATGGTCTTTGACCATTTTGTAGGGATGCAACACATAGGACCGAATTTGACTGCCCCAAGCGATATCTTTTTTTCCAGCTTCGACTTCGGCAGCCTTTTTTCGTTCTTCTTCCATGTGGCGTTCATAAATGCGCGATTTTAAAATTTTCATCGCCATCGCTTTATTTTTGATTTGCGATCGCTCGTTCTGACACTGCACTACGATGCCAGTCGGAAAGTGCGTCAGGCGCACCGCCGAGTCTGTAGTGTTCACGCCTTGGCCACCCTTGCCGCCGGCGCGATACACGTCGACACGTAAATCGACGTCGCGAATTTCAACTTCAAAATTATCGTCGACCTCGGGCGTCACGAAGACCGAGGCAAAAGAGGTGTGGCGTCTTGCGTTTGAATCAAATGGCGAAATTCTTACAAGGCGGTGAATTCCAATCTCTGACTTTAAAAATCCGAACGCGTTCACCCCGCTGATAATCACGGTTGCACTCTTAATGCCCGCCTGTTCGCCTTCAATGATATCTACCACCTCGGTCTTGTAGCCACTTTGTTGGGCCCAACGAAGATACATGCGCAATAGCATCTGAGCCCAGTCCTGGGATTCGGTTCCCCCGGCACCCGCATTAATACTAACAATGGCGTTCAAACCATCTTGCTCGCCGGAGAGCATTTTCTGGAGCTCTATATTCTCGACCGACCCAAAAAGTAGCGTCAACTGTGCTCGAGCGTCGGCGTACAATGATTCGTCGCCCGACTCTTCTGCTAACTCGAACAACGCATTTAAGTCTTCATAGTCACGATAGCTTTTTTTAAAGGTGCCAAGTTCGTTTTCGAGCCGGCCTTTTTCTTTAAGAATGGACTGGGCCTTGCGATTATCAGCCCAAAACTCTGCCTGGGTAGAAAGGTCCGCGATTTCGTTTAATCGACGCTCTTTGTTAGCGATGTCAAAGCGAACCTCGTAGGAAACCGAGTTTTTCGCCGATAGCTTTCAGACCCTCACGGATCTCTGAACTTTGACCAATTTGACTCATAGATCTCGTTCATAACTTGGCCCGGTCGAGGAGTCCAGGGGATTGACGCACTCCAGCGGCTAAAAGAACTTGGCGCTCAAATCCGAGCATTTTTTTTAAGGCGCGACTGGATCGCTCATGATCCATTCCCAAGAGGTGCAAAAGCCCATGGGCTAGCAATATTTTTAACTCAATCTCTACCGAGTGCCCGTAGGTTCGGGCCTGGGTTCGAACCACAGATCGGCAAAACACGATATCCCCCAAAAACCTTACTCCTTTAGGATTTTCGGACAAATCCCCGATCGGTTGTTCGAAACTTAAAACGTCAGTAAGCGCGTTTTTTTTTCGATATGCACGATTCAATTTTTTCATTTCTCGATCATCGACCAGACTGATCGAAACCACAGTGGTCCCAGAGCTTATCAATTTTAGGTCTCGGCAGGCATTCAACATTTGTACTAACGACTTTTTTAAAGCGCGAGCTGCCTTAGTACGACCAAAGGACTCGGGGTGAAGAAAAACTACGTCAAGTTTATTACTTTTTTTTTTAGGTTTCTTCAAATTTCACTTGTCCAAACTAAGAATATTACTGAGAATCTTTGCACGGGGGTTCAAAATGAGCAACAGAACGTTCTCAATATTAGCAGTACTTTTTGTAACAATTTCTTCTTTTTCAATGATGAGCTGTAATGCCACAGGCGGAATCGACACACCAGAAACCGCGACAGAAAAACTTTCTGAAGTCAAAGCACTTCTAGACGAAGCCAAGTGTGAAGACGCGATTCAAAAGCTAAACGATATCAATCAACCTGATGCGGAAATCGCGCGCCTACGCGGCTGGGCTAATCTCTGTCGCGCTGGTGCTACGATCGGGCGCGTCGGCAAGAGCCTCTATTCATTTGACACGACTCTTAACAACCTGACGGTTGTTGGTAGACTTGCAAACGAAATGGTTCCAACCAACGACACCAAACTTTCGTATATAGATGAGGCAATCAATGCTTTTGGTCAGATGGGAACATCCACCGATAGATCTTTGGTTATCGCCATTGCGCAAATGGTAAAGGCGGCTGGTTATATTGCAAAGTACAGCACCAACGGCCAACGGGTGTTTAAAACCGATATTGCAATTGAAAGCTGCCAACAAGTGAGCTGCTCGGCCGCTACCGATATTACCTGCCCAGCGCGAATGTCGAACACTGATGCAAACGTAGTAGGAAACGCACTCATTGCCGCTAATAATGAAATCGGAAGCAATTCTACTCTTGGAAATTTGGGTACCTTAGCTAGCCAACTCGGTGGGATTGCCTCTGCCTCTACGGGCGCAATCAACCGATGTTACATTATATCCCAGATGCTTCCAGCCGAATAAGCCAAGGCTCCGGGCTTAACATATAACAGGAACTCTACAATCAATTAGGTGAACAAAATGAAACATAGTCAGAAAATAACAATCTTAGCTTGTGCGGTTGCGGCCCTCGCAACCACTCCAGCCTTTGGAAGTCTAAACGAAATCATGAAAACCTACCGCGGCCTTAGAAGTCTCGGTATGGGTGGCGTGGCATTTACAACCGGCATGTACGACGAAGCTCTATTCGCGAATCCAGCTATGGCAAGCGAACATCCTGAGTCGCGCATTGAAATCTTGAGCCCAACATTCGAAGCCAATACTAATTTGATTTCGAATTTTAGTGCCGTCAATGACATCAAAGGTAGTTCCGGAGCCTCGGCCATTTCAAAAATCGCCGATGAAGGAATTGCTGGTGAAAACATGCACTTTCGTTTTACTGGCCTTTTCGGCTACTACTCACCGAAGCTCTTCGGTGAAAATACTGGGTTTTCGTTTGGTTTATTAACGAATCTTCAAGCTAACATCATGCTTCGCGCAGATGCCGATGTTGATTCCCAGGCCTATCTAGATGCCGGTCCGAACTTCGGAGTGTCCCACTTACTAATGAATGGTAAACTTGCCCTGGGAGCCAATCTTCGCGCCATTTACCGTTTAGCAAGCAACAAAACGATACGAGCAACCGAGTTTTTAGGCGGCACCAAACTTTCTCTGAGCAGCATCGGTGGCCAGGGTATGGGTATCGACGGCGACTTGGGTGCCCTTTACAAAATGATGGACGTGCACAGTTTCTTCAAAAACCTCTGGTTCGCTTTGTCGTTGAACAATGTGGCACAGAGCACTTACCGTGTCGCTGCGAAGGACCTAGTCAGCTCAGTTAAAACCAGTCCTCCGCGCAATAATCGAACCATCAACACCGGCGTTCGCACCGACCTGCCTGATGCTTGGATTCTATCTGGCAACATCTTTGCGATCGAAGTTCAAGATATCGGCTCGTTGATTTATCACTCTTCGTTTTGGAAACGCCTCCACATTGGTGGCGAAACCAAACTTACTCGGGTGGTTTCGTTCCGAGGTGGTTTAAATCAAGGTTACTTGGCCGCAGGCTTCGGTTTTGACCTGCCGGTTCTCAATGTCGAAGTTGCTACTTACGGCGAAGAAATGGGTACCAACACCGGTATTCATGAAGATCGTCGTATTGCACTCCGACTTGGGGTGGAAATCTAGCCGACTTTCCTAGCCCGGTTGTGAAGCGCGTCTCTTTTTTAGAGTCGGCGCTTCGCAACCGGGCTTTTTTTTTACCCTTCACTCATTTTTACTTCATCCCACAGGCGGTCTAATTCCTCGAGCGTAGCCTTTTCCATTTGAATTCCTCGCTCTTCACAAAGTTTTTCGACCTTCATAAATCGATCTTCGAAGCGCCCTATTGCCTTACGATGGGCATCTTCCGGGGCTATTTTTAGGTGTCGCGCCAGATTGCAAAGCGAAAAGAACAGATCGCCGATTTCGTGTTCAATTTCCGAATTCACCTTGCCTTGCATGGCTAGCTCGAGTTCAGACACTTCCTCTTTTACCTTTGCCCAAGCCCCGGTCCAATCTTTCCAGTCGAATCCAAGTCGACTCACTTTATCTCCCAAGCGGGCAGCGCGCTGAAGCGACGGCAGATGTTTCGGCAAACCTTCGGTCGCACTTTTACGCCCTTCTTTTTTCTTGAGAACTTCCCAGTTCGCTAATACCGCATCAGAGTTTTCGGCAACCTGATCTCCGAACACGTGCGGGTGGCGCGATACCAATTTCTTGGCCATGAACTCACCGACGTCGCCCAAGTGAAAGTCCCCTCGCTCCCAGGCAAGCTGGGCGTGCAAAATGATTTGTAGCAACAAATCTCCCAACTCCTCGCGCAACTTAACCTGGTCACCCTTTTCAAAGGTGCCGTCGACTTTCACCCACTCGCTCTTAGCCGTTTCAGCAGCAATTTTCTTTGAATCGGCGTTTGGTTTGTAGCGATCGATCACCTCAAGCGTTTCGTAAGCCTCTTCGATCAGATACTGACGTAGCGAGAGTGGATTTTGTTCTCGATCCCAAGGGCAACCATTGGGCCCACGCAAACGAGTCACAAGCCCGATGGCTAATTCCAACTGACGCGTCATGGCTTCAATCATTGCCGTTCGCTGTGCGTCAATTCCCTCAAAGATCGTTGTACGAGTGTCTTTCATTTTTTTTGTCATGCAGCATTTTTAGCATAAATTCTTGTCATGTCACACTAGAGGAAAATATAGTGATCTAGGTCCTCATGAATAATCATTCAGATAACAAACTCATCGGATTAACAGGGAATATAGCTTGCGGAAAATCTGCGGTCGCCGCAATTTTGCGCAAGCTCGGCGCTCCAGTGATCGACGCGGATCAGGTGTCACGCGATGTAACGGCGCCCGGAACTGCTGGGTTACGGTCTGTGATCAGTGCCTTTGGAGAAGAAATTCTCGATGCCAACGACCAACTTGATCGAAAAAAACTTCGGGCACTAGTCTTTGCTGATCCCCAAAAAAGAAAACAACTTGAAGCCATTCTGCACCCTTTAATCACCGCAGAGAGTCTTGAACGCGCAATGGATGCTTTTGATCAAAACCAAAAACTCGTGATTTACGAAGCTCCTCTTTTGGTTGAAACTGGTCGGGACAAAGATCTTCACGGCCTCATTTGCGTAATCTGTAAACCCGAGATTCAACTAAAACGACTCATGGACAGGGATCAAATCCCCTTAGCCGAGGCTCGCCAATTTATCGCCTCCCAGGCACCTCAAGAACTAAAAATGAAACGAGCAACTTGGGTGATCGAAAACAATGGCTCCCTTGAAGCGCTTCAAGAGAAAACAACTAAATTATGGCACCAACTCAATACCGTCGCTTAAATCTGCTGGCGATTGTTCTTTCGCTTACCTTTGCCTCGTGCAATCCTTTTTCGGGGATCGAGCAGGCAAGCGAACCAGAGGATTTGCTCCAGCAGGGACTTCGGCTCGCCAGCGATGGTGAATGCTATCAAGCACGCGACGTACTTTTAAAAATCTACCCGATGACCGACGATGTTCGAGTGGCTCTCGGTTGGGCGCACTTGTGTATCGCGGGGGCGACCGCCAAAAATATTGCTATTTCCATTTATCGGTACTCTTCGACCTCTTCGGATACTTCCGTGATCGGATCGCTCGCCCGCCGCATGCTCCCCATGAGCCCCGACAAAATAGATG
>DGKJ01000013.1:0-6490 GCA_002387735.1 Bacteriovoracaceae bacterium UBA4573
ACCTATTCACGCGAACGCTGCTTGCCCTAGTTTATTTGAAACGATCCGTGAGTTAAAGAAACAAGGTGTTTCTGCCGCCGACCGCCGCAGAGCAGTCCTACCAAAGCTATCCGCAACAACAGTGCGAGCACGCTTTGATGATGCAAAGAAAAGCGGAAAAAAAGAGATTTACCTACCCGAACTTGTGCCTGATGTTCGTTGGGCATTAGCCTCATTGAAAGAACGACATGACGCTGCAATTCGCAAGTCGCCGTTTACTCCTGAGCAAATAAACCACCTTGAAGAGGCCGCAGAATTTTATCGCCTACGATTTAGCTCGATCTTAGACGACCCAAGAGGCGTACCAATGAGGGACTGGTTGGCACTTAGCGAAGATTACGTCGTATTCACTGAATATCTAGACAACATCGCACAAATAGCCGGACAACCTAAGATTCACCGAAGTGTAATTGCGAACAAAGGGCAAATAGATGGCAACGTCTCATTCTACATGCGAGATCCAATAAAAATAGAGGACAAATACCTATTCTACCGTAGTTACGAAGAAGGTGACATCATCGTTAATCCCAGTAAATGGGAACCTGAGGGCTGGGTGGGTGTGCCAACAGCCAGAGATTTTGACATCGCCGAACTAAACGAATGGATGAGCGAAGGCGTCATGCCGATCGGCGTAACCGACAGACGTGTAAGCTTTGATGGCGCTAACGAGTCTGCCTGGGGTTTCTTTGATCATGATCGTATTCATCTTGATGATGTTCCGCCTTACAACACGCGTATTCCCGGCTTTTCGCCCAAATCATACTTCGAATTATTTCGGAAGTTCGGGGCCCAATTTCGGGACACAATGACTCAAAAAAACCTAGAGGTCATTTGGTTCTACTTCTACCACGAACTGGGACCTAATAGGGGCATATACTCTTACAACCCGTCAGACCTTATTAAGAGCGTAGCAGATCCTAGACAACGAGACCGCGTTGTTAGGGGAATCGTTTCTCGCATTCAATCAAAAGATGATCTTGGTTCTTTTTATGGTGATCAACTACCAACCGTAAAACACATCGACGAGGCGCTCGACGAACTTTTGCACTTTGCGAAGAATTTAGAAAAAGACAAAACCATTCCAGCTTTGCCGTTAACGCCAGCGCAAAATTAGATTGCACAGAGAACTCCTGATATTTTTCAGGATCAAATTTTACAAAACCTCAGCTGAATTGCCAGATAAGGGCCATATTCTTTCGGTCGAAGCACCGATAGATCAATAACAGGAGGCCTCTAAGAAGGTAATCGCGTGTCATGTTCAACGTGAATGCGACTCTTCGGCAAGTGCTGCGGGCGCTGGGTTTGCATATAGGAAATCAATTTTTCACGCACGTAACATTTCAAATCAAATGCTTTCGAGGAATCGGCTGCACTCATGATCGTGCGTACTTCAACGGTGCGCTCTGTAGTACCCGTCACCTGAAGTTCGGCGACGTCTCCGTCCCAAAGGGGAGTGGCTCTGAGCACTTTCCTAAACTCAACTCGAAGCTCTTCGACTGAAACGCAGTAATCTACGTAAATAAACGCCGTAGTGATCATTTGCGACGAGGTGCGAGTCCAGTTTTCAAAAGGCTTCTCGGCAAAATAGGTAATCGGTAAGATAAGTCTGCGTAAGTCCCAGAGTCTTACAACAACGTAGGTCAACGTAATTTCTTCAATCTTCCCCCACTCTTTTTCAACCACCACGACGTCGTCGATACGGATGGGCTGGGTAAATGCAATCTGAAAACCAGCAAGCACATTTGAAAGTGACCGTTGCGCGGCAAAACCAATAACCACTCCCGCAACGCCGGCGGACGCGAGCAGACTCGCCCCAAACTTTCGTGCCCCTTCAAACATATAGAGGACTGCCCCCGTTCCAATGAACCACACCATGAGCAGTAACATTTTTTCGATAAATATAATTTGGGTACGACGAGAACGTTCGACCAGATTGTCGGTAATCGTAATATCTAGATTTTCAAATAAGATAATTCGTCCAAGTTTTACGATTCTAGCGCTAAACCACGCCGCGCTAAAAATTGTGAAGAGCCGAATAACTCTCGCAATATTCGCTTCGTACTCAGGTTCAATTCGAAATTTTCTGAAAGTCGCGATCAAGGCCAGACCAATAAGTAAAAATAAAAATGACGGAAAGAAATGGCGTCTCAGAGAGACATTCTTGGGCAAGGCATTTATTTTTTGGCCTATATAGCGCTCAAGAACATAAAATACCAAAAGCCTTACAACCACCGCCGTTGCAAGAATTACTACGAGTATTGGAATATTTAGCCTGACTGCTTCAAAAACGACCGCGAGATATTTGGCAAACATCTCCTCATTATAACAGCGCAGTTAATGTTGAAAACAGTTGGTATAAAGCGCTCGGAGGTAACCACTTCGAAACGGGGCAAATAATATCACGATGAAAAATTTTGCCCTCTGTTCCGAGCAGATTAGCGAACGTATCTTTTTCCGGAATTACGGACAAGGACCGTACTTAATTCCGGAACTGCACTAAGTAATTTCAAGTACTTACCCCACTTTTTCGACTGGAACCACACTTGCACTTCTTGGGCACAACACGTTTATTACAATGGAGAATTGTTTGTATGTTTAAGACCCACAATAAGTCCCTAAAACAAATCGTACTTACACTAGGCGTCGTCTCGATGCTTCTTTCCTCTTCGGTCTGGGCTCAGAAGACTAGCCGAATGTTGAGGGTGGCTGGAAAACAGCCCGCGTTAGGGCAAGGCTATGATCCCCAAACCGAGAACTTTAAATTTCAGTGCATCAAGTCGGAGAATTACGCGTATTCCCCCGTTGCTCAAAGCACCCTCGGCGTTGGAATCGAAATTAGCAACAGCGCATTAGAAACTGAGTTTGGATTTGAAACTAAATCTCGCGCTCGACTAGGTCTCAGCAAAGTAAGTGCTCAGAGCGATTATTTAAAGAAAACACGTACGTCGAACTACAGTCACTCTGTTCACTATAAATTTGACGGAAAGGCGTCACAAGTAAGTTTTGATCAACAGGCAAAGAGCGGATTGGATTTACTTACGCCGCAAGCAGTTAAACTCCTAGACACTAAAGGCAACTTACCAAAGATTACTGCCGACTTTATTACACTATGCGGCAGTGAAGTAGTAACCGCTATCGATCGAGGCTTTAAGCTTTATGTGTCAGTTTCGGTTTCGTTTAGCGACTCTTCGAGTTTCGCTAAATTCGGTGGTTCCGCTTCACTTAGCGGGGGCTGGGGAAGTATCGAAGCAACCATTAAAAACTTGAGCCACGAAACCAGACGCAACGGAAGCATTTCGGTTATTGCCTATCAATTAGGTGGAAGTCCGGACGAACTTTCCAAGATTTTCAAATCACGAAGTGGAACATCAAATATAATTTCTTGTTCGATGAGCAATATCGACGCGTGTAAGTCGGTATTTTCGGACGTATTCGACTACGCTTCTGGCGAATTTATCCAACAAACCGTAAGCAAGGATTATAGTCCAAAAACTAGTATATCGGGAGTGGCCAACCTCGTTTATTACACTGAAGACTGGCAAGTGTTTGGCATTCAGACCACCAAAACCGTAAGCAACAGTGAACTCGATAGACAACGTAAGAATTATTTTAAACTTTACGAGGACGAGCTTAAGAAATCTACAGCGGTAAAATCTTCGGCTCAAAGCGGCGTGGCCATTCTTTCTAAAGAAGAACGAGTTCTGTATGAAAAAGCGCAAGAAATAATTGAAGACAATATTGAAGAGATCCTTTCAAAAGAACAGAACTGCTTCGATATCGACTCCACGGACGACAAAACTAAAGCCGCAGAATACTGCAAAAAAGCAGTTAATGCCTTAACCAAGCACATTAGCGATTCGATGAAAAATGTACCTGATCACGTTTTTCTTTCAGCTCAGGACAAATGCGGATCTTCGTACTGTAAGTCTTGCGTGAATCTTGGGACATTTTCTAAACCCAAATTTACCTGCCTAAAGTGCGAAGCAACGATAAACGACATTTACGGAAAAGCATTCGAACTGAGCATGAGTTCTACTCACCCCACTTTCACTTGCAATAACATGCCCACCGGTAAAACAGTTACCGTGTCGGTAGATGGCAAACATGGAAACTGCGGTTGGAAAGGCACTTCACATGGGAATTGGTATGGAGAAATGTTCCTAAATATAATAGAGCCGTCCGGTTACTCCGGCGACTCGGCCTATATCCGTGCGGAAAACCAAACCGGGGCGCGACATCGGGCGAATGCAACCATGTCTGTTACGGTCGGAGATAGCGGAACTATCACAGCCGACCTTTCGGACGGAACTTGCCAAGCGGCAAACACGACGGTCGACCAACAGATCCAAGTTTTAGACCCGGATTTTTACATTGGCATCGCCGTAACCGATAGTGACCTAAAACAATTGGGGGGATTCTAAGAAAGGGGCCTAACCTGATTCAGGTGTGGTAACGGACAAACGGAGTGCTTTAAGGCAGATTCATCGAAAATCAGTCGGATAAATATATTCCGACGGTATTATCGGTTGAACACGTAAGCGCAAAATCCAACGCGCCGTCTCCGTTAAGATCCGCGACATCACCCCAGCCAGAATCAGTGCAGTTAATTTCGGTGTCGGTGGTAGTAAAACCAGTAAATCCAGTGGTTAAGTCACTGGTCATTACCTCAACGGAAGCATCGCGAGTAAGGGCAATTGCGACGTCGAGGTCGCCGTCCCAATCGAAATCACCGGACAATACTGCGGTAGCGTTGCCGTCCGCGCCTGTAACGTCATAGTTAAGGGGAGCCAAAAAAGAACCCAACGCACCTGTTCCGTCGCCCCGAACGTACTGCAACTCCCTGTCCTGCGCACCTGCAGTCGCTGTGTTGGCGATGAAAAAGTCTAACCAACCGTCACGGTTAATGTCCGCAGTGATGACGTCGATTATATCGTTGCCGACGGCTTCGTTCAAAACAGTTGTGAATGCAACCGGAAATCCCCCGGAGCCGTCGTTGAGCGCCGCGGTAAGATCAGCCACAGTGCGAGTTGCGACCGAAATGTCGAGGTTTCCGTCATTGTCCAAATCGGCAAGACTTCCTCTCCAGGTATCGTTCGGCCCGTCGATAACAGAATCATACGTCGAGAGAACTGCAGCACTGTTATTAAAGAATACTTCTACGGCCGAATTGGCGTCTCCGGTTTCAATGCCTATGACCACCACATCTGGGTCGCCGTCTTTATCCATGTCTCCCACCTCGACGTCCCAAGGCGTACCCGCGCCTGCTAAAAAATTTTGGGTATCGGCCAGAGTAAACGTGCCATCGCGGTCATTGGTAAAAGTTTGCACAGTGCCGTCGGTACGAAGGGTGACTACGAAGTCTAGCCACCCATCTCGAGTAAAATCTGTGAGTTCAATACCGCAGGGTTGGGACCCCGCACCGGAGCCTACGTTTAGATTTTCGACCAAAGCAAACGCCCCTGAACCGTTGTTGTCGTAAACTCCGACCGTGCCGCTACCTAAATTTGAATAAACAATGTCGATGTCGCCGTCATGATCGATGTCGCCGAGTGCGGCATCGCACTGCGTGCTCCCGGGTATGGTGCTCGCTTGCGTTACTGTGGCTGGATCGGCAGGGTCGGTACCTGAAACCAAAGTTGGTACGTTGTCGGTCGATTCAATGGCCACAGCGTCGGGCTCCCCGTTGCGGTTAAAATCGGCCGCCACGATTGCCATTGGCCCGTCACTCGTTGCAGTGTTGGTGGCGGCGCCAAAGGTTGCGCCCGCAGCGCCAAGCAAAACACTGATGTTATCTGAACCGTTATTAGTTACCGCGATATCTAAATCACCATCTCGATTAAAGTCGGCAACCACCACGCCAACCGGATTGGTGCCCACGGTGTAAGTGGTTTCGGCACCGAAAGTTCCATCTCCAACTCCAGTGCGAATAGAAATATTCGAACTGCCGGAATTGGCCGTCACTACGTCAAGTGCTCCATCTTTATTAAAATCGCCGAGCGCGACGCCCACCGGAGTCGTCCCCATAGCGTAGCTCACCGCGGCGTTAAAGGTTCCATTACCATTACCCAGCAGGACCGAAATTGTATTCGCTCCCGAATTGGCAACTACGATTGAAAGCTTTCCGTCGTTCGCAGTTCCATTCAGGTCTAAAACCCCCGAAGCAATACCCGTTGGCATATCACCGACCGCGTAGGTCGCACCAAAGGTAAGCGTTCCACCGAAACTGCCCATCAAGGGGGCCACCTGATCAGAACCTATGAGAGTGACCACCGCGTCCAGATCGCCATCAGTGTCGAAGTTGCCCATGGTGATTCCAATGTTCGCTGACCACGCAAAATTGCTCGAAGCCGCGCCAAAGGTACCGTCTCCGTTTCCTGGAATGTAATAAACGTTGCTGGTATCGCTGGTTACGAAAAGATCCAGATCACCGTCACGATCTAAGTCACCCGCC
>DGKJ01000013.1:6670-18724 GCA_002387735.1 Bacteriovoracaceae bacterium UBA4573
ACCGTCACGATCTAAGTCCCCCGCCGTTACGCCAACGGGAGTTTGAGCCATCGCATACGACACTACGGCAGCAAAGCCGCCACTGCCGTCGCCAGCTGCGTATAGGACCGCATCGGTGGTCTGACTAACAAATACGACATCGACATCGCCGTCTTGGTCAAAATCACCAGTGGCTGCCTGCAATCCGCGCAAACCAGCAGCCGAAATTGTGAGGCTAGGACTACTTCCGCCTCCACCACCGCCGCTATCACTCACCGATGTTGCTGCCGCCGTTAACACTGGTAAAGTACGCAGCAATTTGGGCGAGCAACCACCAGCGAGTATTCCCGCTAGTGAAAGCACAAAACAATAAACCCAAATTACAAAGCGAATACCCCCCCCCTAATCTGGGATTCCCCGCTATAGACTAATTCTAGCAGAATCCGCCCCTATAGACCAGGCGGGAATCCATAAAAAAAACAATAATATCAATATGTTAATGTTAAATTTAATAAAAATTTACAATTTAAACTTCTAAAATTTGACTCACCGAAAAGTGTTTTCAAATAGCCTTCGTAGTTGTTCGAGCTGACTGCGATGACGGCGTTCGGAGAGCACCGTCGAATCGCCTTCTAAAAGGGCCAACTCACTACGCACTAACTCGTACACTGCCACTGAAGTTACGCCCCGAATCTGAGGGTGGAGCGCCAAGAAATCTTCGAGTAATCTCATCTTTAATTCGACGGGAACTCGCCGCACCGACCACGCTTCGAACTGCCGTTGCACTTCGCCGATGTTTGCTGAATTCATATTCGCGATCTGAACATGAAGATCACTTGCTTCGACGTAGGCCTGAGAATGCAGATCAATGTTCGCTTTGAGTTCAACTTTTGTTACGGTCGGCTGATGCTGAACATTTGCTAGCTTTGACTTGCCCACCGCGTGAGATGCACCTCGTGCCAAGACGGCTTCGAGTCCCTTTGCCAGGTCCTTAGAAGATTTCGCCAAAGGTGCAATTTCATGAGCGGCGCTGGAAGTGGAAATCAAGGCCCCCATCCACAACAATGAAACGATCGAATACACCAGTCCCGCTAAGCCAACAAAAGAAACTATTATTAAAACAGCTTCGCGACGAATCATGCTCTTAGGCAGGACTTTCTTCGGGAGGCGGCGGATGTCGATTAATTCTATAAATAGGAACCGGAGTCGAATGTTCGTTCACCGTTTCAAAGTCATCTTCCTGATAACCTGTTTGAGCGCTGTTGGATCGCCCCCAACACACCACTCGCCCATTCGAAAGAAGCGCACAGCTGTGGTCCTCACCCAGTGAAATTTGACTGACATTTTCAAGCGCCGGTGCACCGTTGAGTCCTTCAACCACTCTCGGCACGTTGGAATGAGTAGGAACAACAACTTCAGAAACACCGAGTGCAAGGTAATCGTTTCGGCCCCAACATTTTACAGTTCGATTAACGCCAACGATTGCGCAACTATGATATGCGCCCGCTCCAAGACTTCGAACATCCGCCAAAGGGCCGGGCCCGTCATAGACACGTTGAGCACTCGCCACACGCGCAGTGGTCGCCGGTATTAGCGATCCTAAATTGGAAAAGGCATTGTAACCCCAGCAAAAAAGCGCGCCGCCCGAATTCACTCCACAGGAATGATAGTTGCGAGATCTTGCCTCAGTCACTGCTGTAAACGGCGGAAAACTATTGTGCGAATCCGCGATAACAACTGCTGCAGGAGTAGACGATGCAGTCGTTGAGGTGGAATTGTTGCCACGCTCACCGAAAACATTCGATCCAAAACAGGACACGCCGCCCGTGACGGCATAAACGACACAAGTGTGAGTCGTTCCCGCAAACACTTGCGCAACGTTGTCGATCACTGCGTTCGTCGGTCCCGTGGTAACAGCGCGTGCGTAATACACCTTGGGGTCAGAGCCGTTACCGATTTGGTAAGAAGTATTTTTACCCCAACAATAAAGACGTCTAGCAGCCCCGACGATCGCGCAGGAATGATAAGCCCCCAGCGCCACGGAAGTAGCTTCTGTTAAGTCAGTCGTAGAATTAATTTTTACGAATCGCCCGTAGCGATCACTCAGCGTGGTTAGACCATTTCCAAGTTGTCCGTCACTATTGTAGCCCCAACAAACGACCCGACCATTTTGCACTCCACACGCGTGGCCATAACCCGCGGCTAACGAAGAGGGCTCATAAAACTTGGTTGGAAAAATCTGGCCCTGAGATGACCAATAATAGATTGGATTAGGCGCCCGAACTACGGGCTCGGATGCCGCGGTTCCAGCCTGCTGGTAGGTGTTCTGCCCCCAACAAGAAACACCACTCTCCTGCCCCGATAAACGGTAGGCAGCACAAGTGAAATGTCCACCAGCTGCGACAATTGTGGCGCCCTCAAAAATCCCAGTCCCGTTGGGCGAAGGACTCGGGACCGCACCCGGTCCTGTACTCCCTGAAGGACCTGACACTACGGCTCCAGAAGTGGACGCGCCACCAGCTATCTTCCAATTCGGTGCGCCACCGCCGCCGCCTGGATTAAGACAACCTGTAAGTACCGAAGATAAAAGGAGAAAACTAAATCTCATGAACATGATCACCCCCACAGCAATCGCTACCGCTCAGTGTACCACAATTGCATATTTTTAGCTTAAAGTGGGGGTTACTGGGGTTTCCGAACTCGGAGTACTGCGTGAGCACCCAACGTTAGCTCAGCGGCGACAAGGGCTTGGTCAAGCGTCTGAGAGTCGATCGCATGCCCCGGCAACATGTGGTTAAACACATTGATCACATCTGCTGCCGCCCAGGATTTGAAGTCTTGAAAACTTTCAATCGGATGCGTTTGCCCGACTTCTATCTGACTTCGCCCCGTGCCTTGGTACCAACTCATATAAAGATTTTTTTGGGGATTGGCGAACACGACCATTTGTTTTGAAGCGGCAGACCGTAGGTTGTCTGAAAAATCCCCACTCAAGGTTTGGGCATTTCGAATAAATTGAGTACGAGAAATTTCCGACGTCGTAAACGCTTCAATCGAAATAGCGTAACCCTCGTTTTTGGTGTTTGGATCAACCACCCATTGGATTTCAAGATCCACACCCTCGCGCATTCTACGCTCAAACGTCACGTTACTGCGATAACTACTAAGCACTGCGATCGAAGAGAGCTCTTCGGAAGGGATCGGAGCGTCGACACTACGACCCGTCAACCAGGTATAACCCCCTGGGCGGGTTCCCTCGGATAAATGATAAACGGACTTGCCTTGAAAACAAGACGCAGCAGGGTGATTGCACGGAACTTCCATCGCCTGCAAAAGCAGACTAGTGCACCCTCGCTCCGGCTTCTTTTCCACAACTCCAAACGCCAAAGGCGTTGCGAAAATAAAAAGCAGGGGCCAGAATTTTGCCATAAAGCGGGCTTTTAGCGCGTCGCATTGAAAAGATCAAGTTGCGGAACTGCTTAACGATACGGGGACGTCCAAAAAGCGGGGAATTTATTCTCCCGCAGTTCTTTTCGAACCTGAACCAACAGTTTTCCCAGCATGTTCCGGCCGCTGCCGTCGCCCCCATCACCCCAGTAGCTATCGTGGCTCGTGTGTTCCACAAGACTTGCTTCACTAGTACTGAGTAATAGATCACTTAAATAGTCATGCTGCGAAAACTTCGCACGCAACGCGGTTAGCATGACTTGATCTTTTACCTGTTCCCAATCACTTCGGAGCGGCAACGTGCGATCACGTCCAAGGTCCGCAGCCTCGCGGGGACCCGCGGCGTGCCGTACCCGTTCCTCGTACGCAGTGCCGGCAAACTTTTTGGCCTGAAAATAATGTTCCGTAGTTGGCCACACTTTCCCCTCCAACACGATGGGATAGCGAGCAAAATTGGAAAACTCCCCATAGGGCTGATTGAGAGAATAAAAATGTACGACCGATTCGTCGTCATAATGTTCGACCGAGGTTTGGTACCAATCCGAATTCGGTCGAACACTGGGAACCTCGACGCCACTGAAATCAGCGTGGGATGCTGACACTATTTTAAGTACTGACGCCATTTTTTCGGCAGATGAAACGTCTTTTGAGTAAAGAATTAGGTCTCGGTTGAATCCTTCCAACACACCCAAGTCGTAGCGAACGCGTAAATCTGGAACGCGTAGAGCCTTGACGAACTGCTCCCACACTTCCTTTGCTTGGGCGACCGACCCAAACAGGTCTTCGCGTTCAAACATGCGCTGGGCGAAACTATCCGATGAAAAAACATTGAGCTGCCCATCGACAACAAACTTCACCTGATTTTCCGAAATTGCGACCACCAAATATTGATCGGACGCGCTTAATAACATGGACTCCAACACCAAACGAATTTCGGCTAAGAGTTCTTGGACGGTATTCTCTAGATGGGTCGTAGGGGGGGCCTCGACGGCCAACTCCAACTCCAAATCCTGATCTCGGTAGGAGACTTCGCGGGACCGCGAAGGCGAAAACAGGTCAAACAATTTAGCGGAAGTCGATGCAACAGCATAAAAAGAAAGCGCGGGAACATAGGCAATCGCCTTTCCAATTCGCTCCGCAGATTCGGGCCATCGCCTTGGATCTAACAGGCCAAGAACAACGTTACATCCGGCATCGAGAGCTTGTTTTCCGAGTTTGCGCCCTTCGCGCACGAATGGAGAAATCGAAAGATTACGCTGAGTCTGAGACGTTAGCGCCGCACTGACCTGTTTGGCCATCGGACGCAGATCGTTCGGGGCTGCTATTGAGTGACTCGTGGCGCCCATCAAAAGGGCTATTCCAAAACTCAAGGACACTACGATTTTTTTCATCGCGCCCACTTAGCATATTTTGACGCTATGCATCTACTGGTTTCGCTGACACTCCACCTCGTCACAATGCATGGCGTGATTGTGTTTTTTGCACTCGTTCATCACGTTGCGGCGAGCCTCAAGCTCGGTCGGTCCAAAGGCTTCGTATTCTTTCGTGAAAATAGAAATCGTGCAAAAATAATTTTTCGCGTAATAAACACCCGCGCCGGTAGACTGATTGCCACCAATGTTAATATTCACGTTAGTGTTAGCGTCTCGAGACTGCCGTGCTGCTTCTTCGCGTTCTCGTTTTTCACGTTCCGCCTGTTCCGCTGCCCAAGCTTTTTCAATTTTTTCCCGACGCTCGAGGAGTTCTTTTTTCCCCACCTCATAACCGGCCTTGTATCCGCTGAAAGTAGCCTCCCGCAAGTCTTCCCGACAACGATGAGTAAACGCAGTGTCCATGGCGAGATCATCGAGCCCGTCGTTATAGCCCGCTTCGTAGCCGGCGTTCTTGTTGCAGGTATCGGGATCGAACGTTCGATTGCGTTTTTCAGGAGCACTGGCGCAGCTCGCCAACAATCCCGCCCACAAACCTAATCCGACGACGAGCCTACTCGAGGAGAACATTTTAAACCGCTGTGACATGCGACACGTTCCTTTCATCTAAAATGAATGGTAGTTTTATCACATATGAACCAAATTCAAGCAATCGTCCTGGGAATTGTCCAAGGTTTCACGGAGTTCCTGCCCATTTCGAGCTCGGCCCACCTCGTTTTGGTCCCCCATTTCTTTTATTGGCAAGACCCCGGATTGGCCTACGATGTAGCGCTCCACATGGGGACCTTGGCCGCCATTCTCGTTTTTTTTCACCGTGACTGGTTGCAAATTTCTAAGGACACCCTGGGGTTGTTGTCACAAAAGCGTCCCTCCTCCGAAGTCCAGATTCAACACCTCATCGTTGGATGCGTTCCCGCCGCAGTGGCCGGAGTGCTTCTAGGCGAGCATGCTGAAACGACTTTTCGCAACCCTTTGTTAATAGCATTCACCCTCGCCTCGTTTGGACTTTTGCTCTGGCATTTTGATCGCAACGGGCGCAAGCGAGATGGCTTGCAGGCGCTTACCCTTAAACACGCGGCCATCATTGGGTGCGCTCAGGCTTTCGCGATCATTCCAGGTGTATCGCGCTCCGGCGTGACCATCACCGCGGCACTGGCTCTCGGACTCACACGCCCTGCTTCAGCTCGGTTTTCATTTTTGCTCTCGGCCCCAATCATTGCGGGAGCGGGAATGGTTAAATCAAAACACATCCTCGAGGCCTATCGTTCGGCTCCGGAAATTGGATCCGCTATGTTGATTGGATTCGTAGCAAGTATGGTTTCAGGTCTAGCTGCCATCGGACTTTTGCAGGCGATCATTAAAAACCGCACGTTCGCGCCCTTTGTGGTCTACCGACTCGCGCTGGCGCTCGCCATCGCGCTATCGCCAATGTGGGCTTCTTAACGGATTTACTTTCTTAGGACGATCAACTTTCGTCGTCATCGTCGCCGTCATCGACTAACGGCTGCGGAGTGACACCAGGACGTGGGAAATTGTGCACATCCACCAACTCTTTTAGCTCTTTTCCAACCTTGAAGAACGGAACCTTTTTAGGAGCGACTTCGACCACCGCGCCGGTTTTAGGATTTCTTCCCTTGTAGGAATCGTAAGCCCGGTTCACGAAACTACCGAAACCACGAATTTCGATTCGTTCATCGCGTTTTAGAGCGTCGGACATGAGGTCAAACACTAGATTAATGATCGTCTCGGCCTGACGGTGTTGAACCTTAGCTTTATCGGCGATGACGTTCACGAGATCGGCTTTAGTCATGAAAGTGTCTCCTGTTAGGCTGATTGTGACCTAAGTTCATGAAAATTTAAACAAAATAGACAAAAAGATGTCCACCACAAAGAGCGTCACGATCGCACCCTCGAGCTGGGTCATTTTTTTGCTCTTAGAAAGGTCTACGAAGATTTCGATACTCTCTTGAATGATCTGGATCTTGTGTTCAAGCGCCCGGTAACGGGAATCAATGTCGAGGTTAGCCTTGAGATCCGTAAAAAGTCGTTCGAGAAAGTTATTTTCCCAGACTTCGTCGGGACTATCGACGATGTATAAGTTCGAGATAATTTCCTGGCGGGTGTTCAAACACATTCCAATGAACTTTATGAGTTCATCGTTGCGTTGAAATGTTCGACCTTCTTTTTCCAATAAGCGCGAAAATTTGCCGGTTCGCTCCATGAGATTTTCAATCAAGATCTCATAGTATTCCAACGCGGTGCTCTGGGCCAACAGAACGCTCGCGATTTTGACTGCATCGAAAGTGATCTCACGAACCTCGATGCGGTCGAAGTGGGCTTTGTTCTCCCCATTTTCATTTATTTCGACCGTAAAGTTATCGCTCGTACGCATGGTATCGGTGGGCGAACGAAATTCCACCAAACGCGTCATCTCTATTTCAGCGAGCGCTTCAGGCACATTAAAGAATACGATCGATCCAAAGTTATAAAATAAAACGTACGAATGTTCGCCCGGTAACTGCACGACCATTTCGTAGTTAGAAAACTCTTTGGGCGAGTACCCTAACTTTTCTCGCAACTCGCGCAGCTTGAGTCGTTCCGCGATGTGAAAAGCTCGGATAGGAAATTTCTGCGCCATTGGACTATTTTAACTCGAACGCAGCGCGCAATGCAAAGCGCGCAAATTTACCTAGAACTTCTGTTCAGAAAAGTTGGTTGACATCAATCCTTCACTACTCTAATTTCTGGGAATCTTAGAACAAGTTATCAACCAACACCATATGGAGGACCTACAACTATGAATAAAGCTCAACTCGTGGAATCAATCGCAAAATCAACCTCTCTTACGAAGACAGACGTTGAAAGCGTTCTGAATTCCAGCATTGAGATCATCAAGAAGTCCGTAAAAAAAGGTGACGACGTTACTCTCGTTGGCTTTGGTACTTTCACCAAGTCGAAGAGAAAAGCTCGCACGGGCCGCAACCCTCAAACGGGCAAAGAAATTCGAATCCCAGCTATGACGGTACCAAAATTCCGCGCTGGTAAAGAATTCAAAGACGCAGTTCGATAAGACTCGCGTTTTCTAGTTTTAAAGTAGAGGCCCCGGGTTTGACTTAGTCAGGCCCGGGGTTTTTGCTTTTTAAAACTGCCGAACCTCTTGGATACCTTTTATTCCCCAAAGATCCATGATGAGTCTTCGATGAGACGCATTAGAATTCGTGTATTGAATGCGCAGGACGTGACGACCGTCCTGTTGCATAATATCGAAGTCGTCGAGTAAAATTTCGCAGTTTGACATGATTTGGTTGATGGCCGCTCGAGTTTTCCCTTCGTCGTCACTGAACACAATTTCCAACGCGTGATTCCCCGTATGGCCGATAAACTTTTTTTCGAACCGATCAATGCCGAGCAGTGTGAATAAAACTGTTACCGTAAAAACGAACGCCACGAGCGGGTACCCTGCTCCAATGCAGATTCCAATCGCCGCGACCACCCAGATCGTGGCGGCCGTGGTAAGACCCAAAATGCTCGCGCGGGACTGCATGATCGCACCGGCGCCGATAAAACCGATACCGGGCACGATTTGCGCCGCAATTCGTGCGGGATCGCCGATCTGACCTGAATCGGTGAATACTTGGGATATCAACATCGAAATGATCGTATAGAGCGTACTGCCAAGACAGATAAGAATATTTGTTTTAAGACCCGCCGATTTGTTTTTGAGTTCCCGTTCAAGTCCAATTAACCCGCCGCACACAATCGCAGCGAGAACTTTTACCCCGATCGGAAAAGCCACGGAGAAGAAACTAAAAATCTGAATACTAGGATGTTCGAAGTTCATTTGTTTGTCGGTTTAAAAACGAACGGAAAGGTTACGTCGGTTTCTCCCCCACCCGCTACAGGGGGAAACTGAATGCGTTTAATGACATCAACAATGCATTGTTCGGTCGCGGCATGACGCAACGTAGTGGCCGCAACGCCCGCCGAACTCACGCTACCGCTGGCCCCAATTTCAAAACGCATCACCACGCGACCGCTTAAATCTGGCCGATCCGCGTTGATCTCTTTTTCGTAACAATACTTAATCTCATCGCGATGTTTGTCTATCTCACGCGCGATCGCCGAAGTATCGATCGCGCCGAGCACGATAGGTTCTGCGCTGCCGCCAGTGTCGATCGCCAAGGTTCCTTTTCCGCCTAAAATGTTGCCGCCAGAACCAAGAGCACCGAGACCCTTTCCTTGTTTGCCGCCTCCCGGACCTTTGTCCGCCAGACCACCCAAGCCCATGCTAGATCCACCACCGCCAGCACCTGTTCCGGCAGCGCCCAGGCCACCTTCGCCTCTTGTCGTAAATCCGCTATAACCTTCGAGTTTGTCTGCAGCGGTCGAAGCACCCTTTCCACCAGCAAAAATCTTGGAAAGTGTTCCAGCATTCGATTTAAACACATCCACCACACCCATGCTATTGGTCTGGGATTGCCCCGGACTTGCCGAAAGACCCGAGTTCTTTTTAGCGTCGCCAGGCCGAGCGATTTTAGTTTGCGCAACCGGATTCGGCTTAGCATTGGGCTTTCCGCGCCCGCCTTCCTCGCCTTTTGCCTTAGCGCCTGCACCTTCTTGTCCACCTGCCTTACCGGAGACAACTTGTTTTTTGGGACTAGCCTCTTTCGGCGGCGCGGGAGGTTTCGGTACGGGTTTACTCTGTTCTGGTTTCACGCCGATCATTGCGTTTTTAGGAGCCGGTTCTTCCGGCTTTTTTACTTCGGCCACGTCAATTTTAACTTTGGGCGGCTTAGGGGCCGGCGCCACCGATGGCGCGGGCTCAGTTTTGGCTACTGGGAGCGGCGGCCGCTCGATCGGCAAAAACTTGGGTTCATAAATTATTGTGGCGACACGTTCCGGCAACTGCTCGATTTCAATCGTGGGATCAACCGTTACGCCCGCTATCGTAGCGATGATCGCTACGGTTGATGCGATCGAGAGCATCAACATTCTCACGAACAAGGGGTCGCGTCGCCCGAGTCGCGCCGACTTAAGACGCGGTGGAGCGGGTGAAAAACTAAGAAAGAAACTCATGTCTTTTATTTTAATTTTCGCAAAATCTTTTTCGCGCAAAGTGACTGGAGCACTTGACTCACTATTTACTGCCATCACCTGACCGTCGCGACTCACTACCCCGGTCATGCTTGGATGAAGATTCAAACGACATCCTTCGGCCCCGTCGAAATCTACCAGTTCGTAGCGACCGGACTTACCAGAACCAAAAAATGGTGGAATCGAAAAATCTTCTTTCGCTCCAGGGCCGACGATAATTTTTTTCTTTTTCTGAAAATGCTCGACATCGAGAATCGTGTCATCGAAAAACATAACGATTTGGAGACTACGCTTCTGGGCGGGGCGATGATCAAAAATATCATAAACTTCTGACTCATCTTCTAGAATGAGAGGAGTAAAATCTTCTTTTTCATCAACGAATAGTTTTTGACCTTCTTGGGATTCCCGTACGAATTGCGGTGTCTGCGGGAGATCTGCCATCGTGTGAGCACGCACGCTCAACATAAACGGTCCCACTTGTACTTTGTCGTTCATTTCTAGAGTAGCTTGTACGACTGGTTTTCCGTTAACCAGTACACCTGAGTCGCTTGCTAGATCGTATATGACCGGTTTTTTATCAATGCCGCTAGTCTCGAGTATTGCATGAACCGGACTTACTGATAAATCTTCGAGTCGCACGTCGCTGGAGGTCGACGATCCAAGTACTACACGTCGTTTATGAAGACGAAACACTTTCTCACCGGGAGTCTTTTGACTGCGTACTGTTAAAACTAAAATTATATCGTTGGGTGGAGTGGTTCCGCTCGTAGCGCTCATCGTATCATCACCGTGTCTCTCAACATTTCTTTATGAAAATTCTTTCTCTTCTGTAAAAGCGACCCGAAATTTTCTTCTGGTCGATGCACGAAATAAAAATCGTTAGGATTCCTTATTTCACCCTCGATCATCGAACCGTCGAATTCAACCACGTTTCTCTTTTTATAGAGAACTTTCTTTCCGTCTTCTTCAACAACGTTATATTTTTTGGAATAATTTTTTATTTGCGAACGTTTAGGAGCAGCCTTGGGCGTAGCATTGGTCTGACCCCGTACTTCCGTTCCCGAGCGAAATCGACTTCGTTTTTCTTGAGCGCCGCTTTCGGAGGCCAGTCCCAGGCACACGAGACTTATCACAGCGCCTAGAAAAGCTATTTTCGGTAACCGATCAGACCATCTGCAATCCATTGCAAGTCCTTTGGCAGTTGATTACGTCGTTCTTTGAGCAGTTCGCGGCCGTCGTTTTGATCGTCCGTATCTCCGGAAAGTATCGACGCCACAGACCAATTGTACCATAGCGTCGGAGAGTCGGAACTTTTTGCCGACTTTTTCTCTAACGCTATTTTCGCAGCGCGCAACTCCCCTTGTCCCAATTGAGCTACTAGCCTTGCGATTTCCGCTTCTTCAGAAAATGTGTCGCCGAGCCGCGCCTTAAGTTTATTCAAAAGCGCGCCGCCACGTGCGTATTGCCCGTAGTATATTAAGAATTTACCAAAATTCAGTTGAATCGTTTCATTTAGGTCAGCAAGATCAACCGCTTTTTCAAACGCAGCCTGCGCTTGCGCAAGTTCGTTATTCACTGCCGCAAACACAGCGAGATTATTCCAACCAATCGCTGCCGTTTGGTGGGACTTCCCTGCCAAACTGACTGCTTGTTCAAAAAATGCATGGGCAAGGCGGGTGTGTCCGTCGTTCATCGCCTTTAGGCCAAACGCGATCCAAGCAGAGGCGTCTTTGGCATTAGCCTTTAGCCGCGCCCCAAAGTCTTCGATTTCTCGGCCCAAAAACTGTAGCCCTAAATAAGACTCGCTCGACGTGTCGGAACGAAAATACTGGGCTGGCGGAGTTTTGGTGGGCGCAAAGTACCCAAGAGTCACCCTCACGCGATCAAATGTCTCGGTTACGATTTTAAGTCGCACCCCTAACGCGTGGGCCTGAACAAAAGACTCGCGAGCTTTTTGAGCCATTGGTCCCGCGATTGATTGAATTTCCCGGCGGTATTGCGTTTGTTGATCCGGCGTCAGCGTCGTCGGAACAGGCGCCTGATCAAGCTCTCTGCTGAAGTCGTAAAAAGCGCGTCCCAATCTTTCGAGTGCGGCCATGCCCCA
>DGKJ01000013.1:18902-41903 GCA_002387735.1 Bacteriovoracaceae bacterium UBA4573
AGTGCGGCCATGCCCCACTCGCCGTCTCCGCGAGCCACTATTTGGTTGTAGCGCACGACCAAACGTTCAAGTTCCGAAAGTTTACGCTTCGTGTTAGCCTTTAATTTGGCTTCCGGTAATTCTAGTTTAATAGAGTCGAAGGTTCCGAACACTGGCTCAATCAGCTGGAATGCCGAGCGCGCCGCATAGTTTCGCTCCCGCGCTTGCCACGGCTCCTTACCACCGGTAGCAATGCCGGCCGCTTTTTCTAACATAGCATTGGACTTCGATCGCTCGGCAAAGCGTTCGTATATCATGGCGGCGCGATACGCTGATTCAGCGCGCCGCGACCCAAAACGGGCCTTCGAATCGGCAATTTTGCGAAACTGAGACAGAGCATCTTGGTGTTTTCCCGCATCCAGGAGAAGTTCTCCCTGCATGAATTCCCAATTACGACATTTGGCGGCCATGCTCGGGTTTACTTTACCGGAACAGTGATCACGCTGTAGCTTCTGCATTAATATGTAACTATTGCCGTGGTCTTTTAAATCCCAATAAATAGTGGCCGCAAGTTCGCCAAAACTCGCTTGTTCGCTTGCGGTAAAACTATTGATCTCCGAAAGTTCACGATAGGCGGCGCCCGCTTCAGATAGTTTTGCTTCGTAAAGTAAAGTGTCGCCTAAGCGTTTCAATCCCGTACGACCAACATTTGATTTATTGAACTCTCGGTGAAGTTTCAAAAACACTCGCCTAGCTTCAGCGCTTAACCCGGCTTTTTCATAATTGATGGCGGCATTATTCAGGGACTTAAAATACACTTCGCTATTATTTTTATTTTGCGTCGCTAGGGACTCATATTCACGGGCGGCGCTTTCGTGATTTTGGTTCCCTTCAAGATTTTGGACTCGTTCAAATCTTCTACGGGCGACAATGGCTTCTAGATACTTTTTTAGTTCGCGCTTTTGATCGGTCGCCATTAACGCGGAATTAGCTAACAGTTTACCGGCCAACTCAGAGGCCTCATCGTCTTCTTTTCTCTTGCGTAGATCATCGACCAAGTCCTGGGCAGCAAGCAAAGATTCCGGGCGATTGGGGTATTTTTCAATTAATTCATTCAGTGCATCTCTAGCGTCACTAGAAAGACCTTCCGAACCAGATTTTCGTGCGGCCAGTCGCGCGCGTTTGTAACGAATTTCTGATACCAAGGGGTCTTTAGGAAACTTGTCTTCGAAACTCTCCGCAAGACGTTCGAACCGCTTTTCGGATTCGGAGTCGGACTTACCTCGGTCTAGCCGCTTGAGCAACAGATTCAAAGCTGTCGCCCCCGCCTCGCGTTTTAATTTAGACTCTCCGGTTTCGTTTAACGCAATTTCCAGCTCTTCGAGCGCAGCATCCTCTCGACTGGCGGCCAATAAACAATCGGCCCGGTAGATGCGCACTTGGTTTAGATCATTTTTTTCTTTTTCGCTCTCGGCGACACGGCCAAATGCTTTGATAAAAAGGCCGTAGAGGGACGCGGCTTGCGCGTAGTGTTCCTTTGATTTCTTATTACGGGCAATTTTATGAACTTCGCTGGCTCGACTGCGAAGGTATCCCCGAACTCGAATAGTAGTTGCAAGAGCATCTTCGGATTTCGAAACAGCATCTCCGTTTTTTTCAATATGAGCCACCAGCCGCTCCAGCGCTGTCTGTTCTTTCGAAGTCTTACCTTGTTTTTTATAAATCTCTACATTCTTACCCAGAGCTTCAAAAACTAAATCCGGTCGATCGTCTTGATAGATTCGAATCAATTCCTCATTTATATAAAGTGACATTTCGTGGCGCCCTTGGGTGCCATAGAGGGTTGCCAACCGATTTAATGCCTTAACGTAGAGCTCGGGACCACCCTTTACCTGAGAAAAGTATTCATGAGCTTCTTTTGCGCGCCCGGCTTCTGCGTAAAACATCACTAAGTCGTTGAGCGCTTCTTCTTTGAGAGCAATGAATTTATCGTCTTCCTGGCTGCGCGCTACGACCTGTTTCATTGCTGCTAGTGCACGAGTCTTGTCGCGGGTCTTGAAATAGGACCACGCCAACTTGTACAAGGTACGCGGGTAGCTTTCCAATTCGGTGTAGCGTACGGCTTTTTCGTAGTATTGTACTGATTTTTTGTAGTTCTTTTTTCCAAACTCGGCCTCACCCAGATTTCGGTAGGTTTCAGCTGCATACTGACTTCTTGGATATCGCTTCACTATGGTTTCGAAATATCGAAGCGCTTCGTTTTGCTTGCCAAGTTCTTGGGCGTTGTATGCGAGGAAGTAATACACCTGGTCCATTTTTGCGAAAGGCACTTTAGATTTCAAAATCGAAAGACAGGCGTTCTCGGCAGATTTCAACGCCGCGCGCGATCTGGTATGATCCACCCGTTTCGGTCGTAAACCACTTTTGAGCTGAGCTTGGTGGATTTCGTTCTCCTTAAAAAAGAAGAACCGATAACGTTCGATATAGAGTTCGGCTAGCCGCAAGAGAATGTCGGGTCGACGTGACTCCGAGAACCGGCGTCCCATGACAACCTTTATTTGATTGATCTCTTGTTCCCGGATTTCGTTAATCTGAGCCTCATTTTCGGTGGTAACAGCCCGAAACTGCGCCTCGCTATAGGCTGCGGCGGGCGCAGCTGCGATGAACGAAACAGTGACAGCGAAAGCTAGGTATCCGAGCCCACGCTTAATTTCTTGAACACAATGACTCGAGCGCGAAAACATAGTCCCCCAACTCGTCAGCCCAAAACTCTCCGTTGAACGTCCAGAAATACTGATAATCCTTGCGATCAATGTCCGCCATGCCCCGCTTCATGACACCATCGTCGTCGGCACTCATGGTTTGAGTACGTTCCAGACGGCCTTTCGCGTATTTGAGCATCTCGAGTTTAATGAATGACATTTTATCTAGATTCGAAAGTAGATCGCGATAAATATCGGCCGTGGCATTTTTAACAAATAATCCGCCCACAAGCCGAATACTCTTTAGACGCCAGTTCAATACGTCCTCGAGAAAACGACCGAACTTTGCTCGCGGGCCTTTGGCCACTGATCTCACACGGTAAATTTCACGCGCCGTTTCCCGTTCAGCTGCTACTAAACTCGAAAAATAGGGGCCACGAACAAAGCGATTTAACACTCGATAAAAGCCGCTCGAAGTATGAAGTTTGGTGGCATGCGCTTGTTTGGCAGTTTTAAAAAATCCCGCTAAATTACCATCGTTGGCCAACAGGAATTTTTTTACTTCGTTGCCAACTCCCCCGAAACGTCGATTAAAGTCGTTTACGGTTCGATTCACATCGTCGTAGTGGCAGAGTGCAAAAAAGCTTTGAGCTCGAAGAACTTCGACCTCCGGATTAAACACGAATCCCAATGCCGGTGACCGATAGGTAACGAGTTTGCCCAACGCTCGGTTATAGTCACCCTTTGCGAACGCACTCCAGGCTTGTTCAAAAAGTACGTCAGTCCAAACAAAGGCTGCCTTCGGAATGTCGTCGTAAGCTTCTTCGGCCTCGCTATATTTTCCGGCCTGATAAAGACTTCGAGCTTGTCCAGCTATGCACCGGGCGTGAAGATCTTCGAATTCCCGCCGCAAGGCTCCCCGAACTCCGTCTGCGCGATCCGCTATTCGGCGACACTGAATAAAACTCTGAACTGACGAATCGAGGTCGCCCACCATCGCAAAAGCCGAACCTCGAAGATACATGCTTTGGGCAAGAATACCGCTCCCACTTGCGACTCGTGCAAGGTACTGTAGTGCTCGCTTCGGGTCACCTTTAAGCAGCGCGTCTTTACCTAAAAAGTAGTAAAAGTGATTTCGCGTCTGAGCGTCGTAATCCGCATCGTTTGTATGACGCAAAACGTACGGACGCAGTACGTCCCCTCCGACGCGATCGATCATTTCAGGCAAATGGGTCAAAACTGTTTGAATTGCATTTCGGTCGCCTGTTTGCAGCACTTTTAAAAAGAAATACACTGCGGCGTTGTGAAGTCGTAATTTCAATAAGGAACCGGTCAGCCGCACTAGCGCGGTGTTACGAAGCACTCCGTCAGCGGTGTAAACGTTGAAGTAGTTTACGGCCGCATCGAAATGCTTACCTTGACTCTCGAGATTCTGAGCATAATCATAAGCCGAACGCAATGCATCAGGACTATCCGCTTGAGGGTTTTGGGCCCGCCCGTCTGTTGCGGAGATTAGAAATGCTAGGAGCGATATAAGTGCAATCCGTTGCATCATTTAGTTCGCCTGTATGGTTAAAAGAGGTACCCGACTCCCGCCGTGAAGTCGAAATTCACTTTGGTAAACTCTGTCACGTTATCGGCCCCGGTTGCCTGGTACATCATTCCAACGAAATCCAAGCGAACCGAAAAGTTTTTATTAATGAAAAAATTCATTCCTGTCCCAAAAAAGCCCGCCGTTAAACTTTCTTCTTTATAGACCGAAGCCGAATCGGCTCGCCGATTGGTGTCGACCGCGGTGTTTACACTTCCGATGCCTCCATTAAGAAACCAATCGAAGTACAAAATTCGATTAAAAAAGTTAATTTTGGAATACCAAGGCGTCCAGGTACCGAGGGCGGCAAAATAACTTCGGTGCTCCCGTATAAACGGCAAGGCCGTGGGACTCGCCTTTTTTAACCCTGTGAGATTGGAGTTGTCGGAATTGGTGAGAGTCGCATAGAGCGCTTCAACCCCAAACTGTTCAGTGAACCAATAAGCCAGGCGCGGAATCAGTACATATTCCGTTTTGTAGGGGTTCGACAGATTCACGCCGCCGGCTAAAAACCCCGCAAAACGCTGGGCTTTTTTATATTTTCGATTTTGGAGAACAAACACTTTTTTATCAGTATCGAGCCAAGAAAAATTGTATTCGTCTTCCCCACTGGGTTCGTTTTGAGCGTGTGCCAGTTTCGGTCGAGCCAAGGTTAACGCGAAGACCGCAATAAGCAGCACTATCGCTGGAATTTTAAATACAAATTTAGCTGAAAACCTGAGTACGGTACCCACGTTAAAACGCCCCCTCGTGTTCAAGGTTCAGAAAACGGTCTCTCTATAGAGTATCATCGACTTGGCGCAGTTCAACCCAGACTTCACCGCTCGATGCCAAAAGGTCGATTATAAAAAGCCGTGTTCGCGCAATATGAGTCATTTTTTTGACGATCGAGGCATACAACGAAAGCTGCGGACCGTATTGGTGCTGAAGTTCCTCGCGGCCCAGTCCTCCTCGCCGCTGAATCAATTTGTAGTCAATAATCCACGCCTCGTCGGACCAAACGATCAGGCGATCAATAGCACCGGACAAAATGTGCCCATCGTGTAGCCACTCAAATGCAGCCTCACGCTCCAAACGCTGCGGTATGGGAGCATGCTTCCGATCAAAAACGCGTCGACCAGATTCCGTTGCCAGCCAAGCCCGAAACTTTGAGAGATCGAGATTCTCCTGATCTCCATACATCCAAAGTTCTTCCCAGGCCTCTCGCTGTAGGTACTGATGAACGACGGTTCCTTTTTGTGCGGTTCGATCCGACTGACTCGGATCGTCCTTCGCAAACGTCCGCTTGTTCGAACCCCTTACTCTTTGCAATTTTATATATTCGGTCACCGGTATTCGAGCTATGCCGCTCGGAACGACCGGAACTATCGGAGCACTGTCATTTATCGTCTCGATGGGCTCGACCTTCGTTGGTTCCGCTTCTCCAAATCTCTCCGAATGCGAAGCCGCCGTTATTTCAGCTGTTTGACCGAGCAATTTTCTGTGAAGCAAATCGCACCAACCCGATCGCACCCCTCGGGCGCCTGGTACGTCGACCCAGTACAGCTGCTCCTTCGCTCGGGTAAGCGCCACGTAAAGTAAACGGTTCGATTCGTCGGTCGATTCACGTTTTTCTTCTTCTAGTGCTTCTTTGAAATGTTCACTCGAACGATCGATTTCACCATCACTATCGGGCGCAAACACCCAGACGTGGTCTTTTACCAATGACACGCGGCCGAGCGAGCGTCTTCGGTCGTTCAGATCCGCTAGGATGACGACCGGATATTCCATGCCTTTTGATGAATGCACCGTGGTAACGCGGATCGAGCTCGAACCCGTCACCGGAGGCTCAGGTGAGTTCACGAGTAACGGTAGTGTGCCGCTTGGTGTTCGCCCCTGCCACAATCGCAAGAACTCTTGCGCGAGTCCTGGGCCGGACATGCCGGTTTCGTGGGCCAAATAAATCAAATCACCGAAAAGGCTCCATGTAATTCCAAACCGCTGGTGCATTGACCACTGCGCATCAATTGCCGCAAGTAAACTGGTACATATGATGGTTTCCGACACCCGTGAGGCGAGGTCCTCAATTTCTTCGTTCGTAATACCCAGCTCTGCAACTGCGTGCAGGGCAGGCCCCCGTAAGTCGCTAAAGTGCAACGTGATCCACAAACTACATAAAGCGAACAGTTTGGGGTTCTCGGTTAGATCCCGCGGAAGCGAAAATACAGTATTGATACCGTATGAACGAAGGTCTTCGAGTAATTTTTCGTTGCCCCGTATTCGACGCAACAACAACACAATTTCACCGGGTGCGTAACCATCAGAACGCGCTCTTGCTACTGCAGCCGCAATTCCAATCGCCGACTCATTTGCGTCTACTCGAAACACCCGATCTCCGCCTTCCGATTTGCGAAATGCCCGCATCGGCTGAAAATCTCGAATCACGCCATCAAAAACGGTGTTCACCGCCTGAATTATAGCGGGATGGGAGCGATAATTGGTCGAAAGTACTCGTTGGGAACTTACTTCGGCGACAAATTCTTCGAACACGCGAACGTCGCTGCCCCGAAAGCGATAAATACTTTGTTTTACGTCGCCCACCACGAAGAGACCTTGGTTTCGCGAGCTTATGCTGCGTACGAGTTCACACTGAGCTTGATTGGTATCTTGAAACTCATCGACAAACACGTCGCTGTATCGTTTCCGAAAATAATCGGCGATTTCTTGATTTCGAAGTAACTCGACTGCAACCTTTTCTAAATCGCCGTAATCGAGGGCATTCATTTTATTTTTTGCGAGATCAAATTCTCGATGCACAAGTGAAGAAAAGCTCCTAAGTGCCGCAAGCGCTGCCTCAGTAAAACCACTACCGCGCAATTCCGCGCCACGTATGGGATCGGAACGCAAAATCATTAACTGCGAAAATAATTTAAGATTCACGAACCCCAGGGCTGCCAGCGCACCAGACTGAAATAACGGATCACTTTTGGATAAGTTACGAGCCACTCTTTCGAAGGCTTTATCAAACACTGCGTCTGCTACGTTTTCGTCAATTACGCGAGGGTACGGAAGCCACCCTGCCCGTTCACCGAACTCGTCGATCACTCGTTTACAAAAACCGTGAATCGTATAAATTTCCGCTCTCGGCTGATCGCGTAATCGTTCTGCAAGATCTGCTTTAGATTTTTCGGTAAACGACACGCACACCAACCGTGCCGCATGAGGTTGTTCCAATAAACGCCGCACTCTCTCGATTAATACGGTTGTCTTACCGGCGCCAGCGTCGGCACGGACCGCAACTTGATTCAACCGCGGACGTCCTGCTGAATCTAGTTCGATAAGCGCAGTTTGTTCTTCGTTCCAAACGCGTTTACTCATGATTGAGTTCCCGAATTAGTTTTTTCTTTAAAACCGCAAATCAACCGATATGCGCAGGTGCGACATTCGACCGCAGGGTCGAGAGGATCGGCGGTGAAATTGCCGTTCTGTAGAGCCTCGAGATATTCGGGCCACTTTCTTCGCGCATTTTTCAAAGTCTCGCTCAAGTCATCGGCTTCGACCAAACCGGAACTGGTGGGCCCGACGCGAAAATATTTTTTGTTGTAGGGTTTACACAATAAACCACCCGCGACCTTTGACTCAAACCGCTGCACCACAAGATACAAGGACGCCACTGGCACCAGGCCTTGTTCTTCGACCGCTGATGCGTAGGCGACCAACTGCACGCCATAGCCCGCTTTGAGATCTTTACCCGAGAAACGTGGGACCCCTGTTTTATAGTCGATAATCACGGCATGTGAACCTGCCGTGTCCAAACGATCCATCGTACCGATCAGTCTAATCGGCGAGCGCTCGTCTAGCAGAAGTTCAAAGCGATGTTCTACGAGTTTCGGGGTGAGCGCTGGGGTTATTGTTTCCATTTCTACTTCGCGGCGAACCCAAGCACTGACTCGATCCGTAAGTTCGTCAATAAGTGGTAACGCGAGTGAGGGGTGGGCAAATTGCCGGGATCTCGTTCGGTTTTTAGTTTTTTCGCGCACCGTATGCGCGACCAAGTCCTTGATGGTGGCATTGGTCAAACTAGCGAACTCTACTTGAGCACGCATTTTTTTCTTAGTAAGCGTTTCCAGCACCGAATGCAGCGAATCGCCGCGCACGCGCGGGTCGACTTCGAGCGAAAGAGCCTGCAGAGGTTCGTTTTTTCGCACATGGCGTTCGTAAAACAGACGAGGACATTTAACGTAATCTTCGAAAGCAGTGACGCGAATCTTACCAGACTCAAGAAAGCCAACCGCTCGTTCCCGATCTACACATTCATAGGCTTCGCCTAAGCGCACTGGCACCGTTTTAAAAGTTGGTCGCGCGCCAATGGTCGTCCATCCAGAGCGAACATGAACAACAGGAACGCCCGATTCCTGCGCATCTGGACAAAGCGTTTCAGCAATCGCTTGCCTATCTGTACCGCCACAAACACTGAAAACCACGGCATCGGCTTTTTCTAAGGAACGTCGACCGATCGCCTCTACCTCAATCTGCCGCTTGGCCCAAAGTTCCTCTGAAGGCACACTGATCTCGCTACTCAGTCGCCCCTGTGCGGCCTCGACGCTCCAGGGGTCCGCGCTCGGACGCTTGGATTTAGAATCAAATACTTGATCGGCCGACAATACGAACACTTTTTTAAATTTCAGATCGAGCCAAGCTCCGGGATCATAAATCCATACCGCGTCGGTATACCGCAGAATTTGTCTGCGTCCCCAGTGTTCCAGAAACTCGTCGAACAGGTTTTTGATTTTTGGCGGCCGAATTCGCTGACCCGCCAACAACGGTCGCTCGTTTACTAGATACTCGGCGAATTGATGTGCAATCGAATAATCTAAGAAAACATCTTCGGTTTTTCGAGCCTGGTCATTCTCTATTAGAATTCTCTGTAACTCCAAAGGAGTCACCGCACGCGCCAGACTCCGCGACAGTGCAACCATGGTACGTAGCCGCTCGTCGGAAGTTTCCTCAAACAATTTCTTTAGTGCGCGCTGGCCCTTTACTTGTCCGGAGGCTAGAGACTTCGTCAACAAGCCGTGGGTTTTGGCTCGACGATCCAACAGCGGCAACACCAGATCGATACTCGACTGGCCAGCAAGCGCATGCCAAACGTTGCGCCACCGATGCGCCGAAGCACTCTGTCGCCAAGATTCCGTGGGAGACACTTCCCGCGCGGCGACTCCAGCCCGATGCAAATGCTCGAGCAAACGACGCCGCCCAATATTTTTTTTCGGCGCAATCACTGCTGTACTCTTTAAAGTACCTCCTTCGTCCCGCAGTTTCAGCAACTCGTCGGTTAGGTTTTCGAGTTCGTCGAATTCACTATGTGGTCGCCACAAATACGACACGCCCGATTTCCCTTGAGAGGGTAGCACCTGGTGCACTCGGATATTTTCGGACTCCGAGAGGCGTCTAAAAAAGGCCTGCTCCACTTCGGTCCATTCGCAAAATCCCCAGAGATATACCTCGATTGGTGAATTGTGTTTTGCAGGCTCGCCGAATGCTTCTAAAACTCGTTCCGAAGCCTGGCGTAGAAGTTCCGCCCCGCTCCAAGGCCAAAACACTCCCCGTTTCCAGAGCAAGACGAGGGCCTCTAATAATTTTTTTTGAGATTCGAAACGTTGCCCCTCTCGTTCCGACACTGCCTCGAGGGTGGCCTCGAGTTGCTGTAGATCGGACCAAGCATAGTCAAAACGCGTGACATAAGCTGCCAAACGTTTGGCAATCGAACGCGTTCGCAATGCTCGGGCCAACTTCGAATCACCTGCTCGAAAGTTCGGATCTTTAGAAATCACTTCTAGTGCGTCAATCTGAGCCGCACGACTGAGCGGCACAGCCAATGGGGCGCCAGCCCGCATTAAAATTTCACGGGCAAATTCTTCAACACCGGTAACCGATCCACTCGCGACACCGGGCACCCGTTCGAGCAACCATTCCTTAATTACGGTTCGCGAACCATGGGGACCAACCAAAACCCGAACGCGATCACCCCACGGCTGATCACCACGCACCTGTTCCCATACGTCTTCGAGTTGGTTGGGAGTGATGACTTCAAAGAAAGAACGATCGGTATGCATTAGTAGTTCAACTGCAAAAGTTTCTCTTGCACTCGGATTCGCACGGAACTTTGTTGGCGTTTTTTCCGCCGCACCACTTGTCCGGCGACCACGCCAGGACTACCGCTCCGGCGTAGTGCCCCAAGCGCTTTACTCACCGCACGCGGCGCGACTGCGATCACAAGTCCCACTCCAGCATTAAAAGTTGTGAAAGTTTCTTCGAGGCTCAGTCGACCGATCCTCGACAACTCTCGAAACACACTGGGAAGAACAAAACCGGCGGCATCAAGATCGAATTCATAATCCAAAGATTCATTTAGTCTCGGCACATTCAACCACCCACTTCCAGTAATGTGGGCCATTCCGTGGAGGTCTTGTTTAAGCGATTGATCTAATTCTTTAAAGGCACCCACATAAATTTGAGTCGGTCTAAAACACTGATCTCGCAATTTTTTGGGATGTGGAGCTTTTTCAATTAATTTTCGAATGAGAGAAAACCCATTGCTATGAGGGCCGGAACTCGGCACCAGAATCAACACGTCACCGGACTTTACGCGAGGGCCGCCCAATAATTTTTGCTTTTCGACTAAACCGACCGCAAAACCCGCTAAATCATACTCGCCGTTTGCGTACATCGAAGGCATTTCTGCGGTCTCGCCACCGACCAAGGCGCACTCGGCCTGAAGGCAACCTTGCACGATTCCAGATAGTACTTTCTTTGCGGTGCCCAAACGTAACTTACCGGTTGCAAAATAGTCTAAAAAAAACAGTGGCGCAGCTCCGACGCAAATAAGATCGTTCACCGACATGGCTACCAAATCAATTCCCACAGTATGGTGGACGTCTGTTTCGAAAGCGATTTTTAGTTTGGTCCCCACACCATCTGTAGTGGCCGCAATGAGACGCCGCTGATCGATTGCGTACAGCGAGGCGTAACCTCCTCCGCCGCTGATGTTGCGAAGCCCTGGGTGTTTAATTTTGGTGTTTTTCGCCATTTCCGCGATCGACTGCACCAATGCGTCGGCCCGGTGAATATCAACTCCCGCCCGCGCGTATGCTGATTTTTTTTTCGGTTTTGGCATAGTTCAGTGTCGAAAGTGCCTACGTCCGGTAAAAGCCATTCCTAAGCCGCGTTCATCGGCCGCAGCAATTACTTCGGAGTCCTTTACGCTACCACCCGGTTGAATAACCCAACGTAGACCAGCGTCTGCGGCGGCCAATACACTATCGGCAAAAGGAAAAAACGCATCGCTAACCAACACGCAAGACGACAGATCCCGACCCACGATTGCTTTGGCTCTTGGTATCGCAAGCGAAGTAATCGCATCAATTCGATTTGGTTGCCCGCCGCCGGTCGCTACCAATTGCATGCCACCGTCTTCGGTTTGCCGGACAATGACGACCGCATTAGACTTCACGTGCGTCGATGCAATTATTCCGAACCGCGCCAACTGTTCCAATTCGCGTGGAAACGTTTTCTGAGTTACGGAACGAAACTCTTCACGTTCATAACCACCGTCTCGTTCCTGCACCAAGGTGCCACCCTCAACTGCAATACGCTGAAACCGATCACTGGTTGCCAAAGCGTCGAATGTTCGAATTTTTAGTAGTCTTAATTTTTTCTTTTTGCGCCGCAGTTCTTCGATCGCCTTTTCCTCGAAATCGGGCGCTGCAATCACTTCAACAAACTTTTGATCAAATAACCGCGCACACTCTAGAGTGAATTGCGACGAAAGCACTACGACGCCGCCAAAACTACTCACGGGGTCCCCGGCCCAGGCGCGTTCAAATGCCTCCTGAGTAGTGGATCCAGTTGCGAAACCGCAAGGGTTATTGTGTTTTACAATCGCACACACACCCACGGCTCCGCTTGAGTTCGGTGCGGAGTGAACATTACCATGGGTCCAGAGTTTGCGGGCGTCCCGCACAACCGAAAAAGCAGCCTGAAGGTCTAGGTAATTATTGTAGGACAGTTCAGTTTCGGAACGATCGAGTAATTCCCAATCAATCGCGCCCTTTATTCGGCTCGGTACGAAATATGCCGCCTGATGAGGGTTCTCACCATATCGCAGTTTTTTCTGCGCAAACTGTTCGTAAACAATCTGATCATAACGCGCGGTATACTCGAACGCTCTGACCATCAATTGTTTTCTAAGTTCCAACGTGGTCGAACCGCTGTATTGGCGTAGTTCCGCCATGAGCAGCCCGTAGTCTTCCGGATCAACGAGCGCTGCGACGGACTTAAAGTTTTTAGCTGCGGCCCGAATCATGGTGGGGCCACCTACGTCGATCTCGGAAACAAGCTCTTCTTCTGTCGCTTCTCGCTGCACCGCGTTCTCAAAAGGGTAAAAGTTGCAAACTACTAAATCGATCGGCTCAATATCGTGTTGTTTCGCTTGTTCGAGGTGACTAGATTTCGCACGGTCAAATAAAATTGCACTCTCAAGTTTAAAACTAAGAGTCTTCATCCGACCATCAAAAGCTTCCGGATTGCCCGTGAAATCTTCAACTTTTCGGAACGGTATATTTGCTCGATGCAGACGTTCGGCGGTTCCACCAGTGGCGAGCAACTCGGCCCCCGCGCTGACTAAGGCGCGCGCTAACTCTTCGATCAGCGACTTGTCACTGACGCTTAACAAAGCTCGGCGAATGCTTTGAAGACCTTGAGGCTTAGTCACAATACTTTCATAGCGCAGTCACTCGAGTCCGGCCACGTCAAAGTTGCTTAAAGGCACCTGCAAATAACTCAGTGCCCAAGGTTAACTTTTCGTCTTTTGACGCTGGGTGTAGTTCGCTACTCCAAAATGCTTCGGGGTGGGGCATGAGCCCCAATACTCGGCCCTCTCGGGCACTGAGGCCTGCCACTTGATCGCGCGAACCGTTCACATCACTCGCATAACTAAGAACAAGTGCTTGTGAGTCCCGGAAAGTGCTCCATGCCGCGTCGTCGGTGCAAACAAGGCGCCCCTCGCCGTGGCGAATCGGAAGTTCCAAACGCGTGGTGCGAGGCAGGTGTTTCGTGAAGATGCTCTCGCCCGTAATATTGAGCGTGACCCACCGATCAATGAAACCCCCGTTCGCATTATGAGCCAACGCCACAGATCGCCCAAATATTTCCATTGCGACCAAAACCTGAAACCAATTGCAGATGCCGAGCATTGCGCCGCCGTTATCGAGGAAACGATCTAGCTGTGAGCCGGCCCGGCCACGCAATTTGAGAGCAAGAATGCGGCCGCTGCCGAGTTCATCTCCGAATGAAAAACCGCCTGGCAAAACCAACAATCGTGCCCGATTTAGCCACCGCTCTGGCGATTGAAGAAAGTCATTCACGTGCAACAAGTCGACGGAAAACCCAACCATCTCGCAGGCTGCAGCGGTTTCGCGGTGGCAGTTGATTCCGTCACCTCCGAGTACTATCGCGTTTTTAGTGGCCATACGCGCGCTCCAAATCCCGAATTAGGAAGGTTCCCCCCGCCACAGCGATTTGGCCACTGGTGTCGGTGGTCCCTACTTTTTGAACAAAAAAACCGGAAAAAGTTTTTTCCAACACGCCTTCATATTTCTGCTCAACCATCACCACGAATCCACTCGCAGATTCGGTAAACCAGCCAACCCAGTCGGGTTCGTTACGATTCGACGCGAGCCACGGTAGTTGTTTTGAGTTAACCGCAATTTGTATTCCGAACGTAGTACCGAAAAACATTTCTGCGGTGGTGACGAGCCACCCGCCATCGCCCACGTCATGCGCGCTCTCCAACCAACCCTCGCGGTGAGCCTGATGAAAAGCTCTGGCAAAGCGGCTTAACCGACTAAAGTCTACCCGCGGTAACCCACGACCATCGGGGGCCGGGTCAGATGCCGCGATCCAGTAAACCGAGCGATTGCTGCCAGCGCAAAACCCGCGCGGCAACTGTCGTACGTCATGTATTTTTCCGATTGCGGTTACAAGAATCGTCGGAAGTACGCTGATCTTCAACGAACCCATGCGGTAGTCGTTTTTCATCGAATCTTTGCCCGATACAAAAGGAGCTCCCAAGGCGATGGCTGCGTCATGTAAAATTTGGTTGGTACTCACGAGTGCGCCCAATTTTATTTCGGCGTCGGGATTACTCCCGCTCGGCAAAGGATCCGGCCAACAAAAATTATCGACCAACGCCGCGTGATCGGGGTCAAGACCAGCAACAAGGGCATTGCGGAAGGCTTCATCTACTGCAACCGCGGCCGCGCACGCTGGGTCATGGGCGGCAATCTTGGGCGCTAGTCCAATGCCTACGGCCACGCCCAAACCTGTGTTTCGTGAAATGCGCAAGGCACCGCCATCTCCCGGGGAGCCGCGTTCTTTCGTTTTGTAGGGCGCTCGCACCGACCGCGCGCCCACTTCGTGATCATACTGTTCCGAAATCCAGCGGCGACTTCGCACGTTTTCCGAAGCTAAAATCTGAGGTAGGGCTTCAACCATTTTTAACGGAGTTCGTTCCTGCATCAACGACTGCCAGGCCCCGACACGAGCACTTCCGATCGCAAGGCTAACCTTCGGCACTCGCGCATTTAGATTCATGCGCGGGCAGCCTTCGTGTAAAAAGTGAAGGTCTATTTTCGCCACCACCTGCGAACGGTAGCTCACCTCAAAAATGCCGTTGTCCTCGAACGTTCCCAACACCGAGCATTCCACACCACGTCTACTGGCTAATGCCAAAAACTCTTCAATCTTTGATCGCGGAACAGCAAACGACATGCGTTCCTGAGATTCACTAACGAGAAGCTCAAAGGGCTGCAGACCGGGATACTTCGTTTTGGCATTAGTGAGATCTAGCTTCGCTCCCCCACGTTGGCCGCACAACCTGGCAAGTTCTCCAATGCTTGAAGACAAGCCGCCAGCGCCGTTATCGGTCACCGCGGAATACAACCGCGCATCTCTTGCCTCGAGCAGGAAATCCCAAACTCGACGCTGGGTGAGCGGGTCACCTAGTTGCACAGCGCTTGCAGGTGAATCTTGATTTAGTTCAAGCGAACTAAAAGTGGCGCCATGGATACCGTCTTTTCCAATTCGCCCGCCGACCATCACAATCGCATCGCCACTGGTAATTTCTTTTGTTAGCAAATCATCTTTTTGATCGGAATAGGGAATCACGCCGATCGTGCCACAAAACACTAAAGGCTTACCGAGATAACTCCGGTCGTGAACCAGTGCGCCAGTGACAGTCGGAACACCACTTTTGTTGCCTCCGTCTTGTACTCCCGATCGCACGCCTTCCAAAATTCGACGCGGGTGATGAAGGCGCTCCGGCAGCTCTTCCCGATGCTCGAGGGAACCCACGCAAAATACATCGAGATTCGCGATCGGCTCCGCACCGAGCCCCACACCCAAAATATCGCGATTCACCCCAACAATGCCTGTCAGCGCGCCACCATAGGGGTCCAGCGCAGATGGGGAATTGTGGGTCTCAACCTTAATGGCGACGTCGACTCTCTCATGATCGTTCCCAATCGCAATCACACCGGCGTTGTCGTGAAATACGCTTCGTAAATAAGGTTTCGTAATTTTTTCGGTTGATCCACGAATGTAGGTCTTAAAAACTCCAGCCACACGCTCGGGAAGAGCTAAATCATCGCGCTCATTGGTTACAGCTATATCTGCCGCAAAAATTTTGTGTTTACAGTGTTCCGACCATGTTTGCGCGAACACTTCTATTTCGACATCAGTCGCTGCTCGAGCAAGTTTTCGGTAATGCCGAATCAGGGTTTCACATTCGTCTTGGGAAAACGCCCAAAGCCGCTTTCTGCTAAGTTCCACGAACTCTTCGACCGTGAGATTGGCTACATCGATCGTTTCTACATCTACTTCGGTAGAACTTGGCAAGCGGAAATGCACCGCAAGTTGCGAATCGCTAAACTTGCGTTGAATATTTTCCGAATCGTCTGGTCCAAGTATTTCACAAGTCTCAATAAGCTCGTTAAAAAATACTTTAGAAGCGTAAGCTTCGACTTCCGAGCGCGGTACCGCTTTTTCAAAACACAGCCATATTTTTCGTCCAGAGCGAGCCTGCACGTCGGCCAACGGAGTCGGACTGGCCAGCGCTAACGCTTCGGCTAACACGTTGCCTGAATTATCAGTTACGCCAAAACGAAAATGTTTTTCTAAACACCACTCCCGCCCTGCGGAGGCGGCATGAGGCGCAAAAGTAAATTGATCACTCGTCACCACGTAGAGCGAGGACGCCAGAGCCAATTTCGCGGCTGTTTCAAGTTCAGAGCGCGGAACTTTCGCACAGGTCCAAAACAATTCGGTCGATCGACATTGAACCTTGAGGTCTTTCCAAGCCGGAAAATAGAGCGGAATTTCTTGAACGATCCGATGAGCGACAGCATCGAACTCTTCGGCAGCCACGGTGCGTTCAACTCGAAGTCTCGATATCACAGCCAATGGAGCCTCCGCCGCCCACTAGCCGTGGGGCGTAATTCCCACTTTTCGCTCCACAAACGCTCGAGAGTGGCCGAATAAATGATATGTTCCAGGGCCAATCCGCGCGCCTTGAGCGAATCAACAGTGTCGTGTGGCAAGATTTGAAGGGGTGCTTGGGCTATGATGGGCCCATCGTCGACTCCCGAGCTTACAAAATGAACTGTAACTCCGGTGGTTGCCACTCCATGATCAAACGCCTGTCGGTAGGAGTCACGCCCTGGGAACGCGGGCAAAAGCGACGGGTGGATATTGACTACCCGAAAACACTCTTGAATCTTATCGCGAAAATGATTCAAAAATTCCGGACTGAGTAGTCGCATAAACCCAGCTAATACCAACCAGTCTGGTTTCCACTCTTGAAGAGTCGCTAGAATATTCTGTTCTCGCACCTTACGATCAGACTCCGCATGCACCGCGTTTGCAATTTTTTGCGCGCGCGCAAACTCCAAAGCCCCTGCTTTCGGCTGATCCGTAATGAGTCCAACAATTTGGGCCCGCAACTTTCCTGTTTTTTGATGCTCGATCAACGCCTTAAAGTTCGATCCCCCACCGCTCGCAAACACCGCCACCCTTGGAATCGCACTCATGCATCGTCTCCAATTCGTCCGATATCGCTGCGAAAATACATTCCTTCGAATCCGACCTGAGACATAGCCACTAAGGCGGCATCAAGCGCGGTCTCGATCGTGGGGCCCAATTGCGAAATTCCAAACACGCGTCCACCCGAAGTTTGGATTTTACCGTCCAAATTTCGCACACCAGCAAAAAACAATCGCTGCTGTTCGCTAGGACGAAACCCGTCGAAATGAACTTCGAAACCCGTTTCAGGTTTTTCGGGATAACCGCGACTCGCAGCAACAATATTCACACAAGCTTCGCTTTTCCAACGAAGAGGCGCTAGGTCGAGAGCTTTTTCGAGTTCTCCCAGTGCAGCACCGTAGAGTACGAGAGCTAGGTCCGAACTAAGTCGCGGCAATAGCGCCTGCGTTTCCGGATCTCCAAATCGCACATTGAATTCTAGCACCCAGAAGTCTTGGCCCCGAACCATCAGACCGGCATACAGTAGGCCGCGAAAGGTGACTTTGCGTGCCCGCATTTCATCTAATATCGGTTTAAAAATTTTGTCTGCGATCTCCCGGCAGCGCGCATCGGGCAACCAGGGAACAGGGCTGTAGGCTCCCATGCCGCCAGTGTTGGGACCTCGATTGCCAGTTTTTAACTTTTTGTAGTCACACGCAGGTTGCAACAGCGCGTAATCTTTGCCGTCACAAATTGCGAACAAACTAACCTCGAATCCGGTAAGGAATTCTTCGGCCAATACCACTGGTGCGGCAGCTTTGGTATCAGACTCAAAACCCACACGTTCGAATTTTTTTTCTTCGAACACTTCCTTGAGAAAAGATCGCGCTTCGTCGGTGTTTTGCGCAATAACTACGCCTTTTCCTAGTGCTAAACCATCGTATTTTAACACCACCGGGTACGGCAACAACGTCTCAAGTTTGCTTTCAAACGTATCAAGATCGGCGGCCGTAAGTTCTACGGACTCTGCCGTCGGTACGCCGCAAGTTTGCATCATTTCTTTTGCAAACGCTTTACTCCATTCAAGTTTCGCCGCCGCTTTTTTAGGACCAAAGACCACGAAATCTTTCTTTTCGAGAAAATCCACCACACCTTGAGCCAACAAGTCGTCGGGACCTACCACTACGAATTCGACTTTTTTTTCTTTTAGTTGGGAAGCCAAGGCTTCGAAATCACCTAGATTTGCCGGTGCCAGACTTACCTTGAGCGGCGACAATAATTTTGCACCGTCGTTGCCCGGCATGAGTACCAGTTGTTTACAATACTTACTCTCCGCGAGCGCGCAAGCTAGCGCGTGTTCTCGAGCGCCGCTCCCGAGTACGGCGATCACCGCACCGTTTTCGACAAACTCATTTAAACTTTGAGTTTTCGAGGAGCCCTTCATCGCGGCCACCCCATTGGGGTTTGATCGAGTACTTTTTTCATTTCCGATCCTAAATGTTCGACCACTCGCGCGTCCACTCCTTGCACCACGACATCGCGCAAACAAGCGTACAGATCAGCGGCAATAGTGCGTTGAGATTCTCCAAGTTTTGGCGGACCGCTCGTCGTGTCACCTTTTTTCCGAGCTTCAAACCACTTCGACTTGCGATAGAGCATTCGCAGAAATTCTTTAGACACCTGCATTCCAGATTTTGGTTCCGTGAGGCGTAATTCGTCGGGACCGATAGAATCAAGCAAAACGAGTTCTGTGCCGTCGTTGGTTTCTAGCGCGCCCCACTCAAATTTTCCGTCCCATAACTCGAGCCCTCTTGCAGCGAAAAAATTTTGAAGCCACAAACCAAGTAGCGCCGTTTTGGCTATCAAACGATCAAAGGCCACCTTACTAAGCCCACTAAGTGTCATCGCGTCAGTAAAGTTCAAAAATCGATCGGTATCTTCGAGCTTGGTAAAAAATTCGATAACCGGAAACGAAAACCTGGCCTGTTCTTTCAACGGCCAGGTTGCGCCAAGACTCTCGACGCTCGATTGGGTGGCTCGAGCAAAGTAGGAAGAACCGTGCGGCACACCGAAACGAAATACCACTTCAAGCGGGATCAGCTTTAGGCTGCGACACAACAGATAGGGCTGAAGGGGATACGAAAACGCAGAAGATCCATAATAAGTAGCGGGTTTCGGAACGAACACTTCCGCACGCCGAACGCGAAAAGATCTGGTATCCACCGCTGCGAGGTAATGCGAAATTAATCCCTTGCGCGTGAGTTCATCGGCAGTCTTAATGAGTGTCTCACCGGAAAGTCCTTGTTTAGTGCCAAGCCGTACGACCGCTGCGTCAGCATTTTTAAAGAAATCAGTCCACGGATCCGGACTGGCCAAGGTTTCGAAAAAAAAGGCCCCAATCTGCGCGAGTGCCTCGCCTTTGCCCTGCAATTGGTCGGGCATTCGCCCCCAGTCGAACACCGAATAGGCATCGGAAAATTCAAAATCAATTTCGTTTGAATTCTCGGTGCTCCATAAATTTTTAACGCTGCCTTCAGCGACCAAAGCCCGCGCGCTCATTCACTTTTACCCCGGTCGGTGCGCCGCAGGGCTGTTAATTCGGCCGCCCCTTTCATGTCGGTAGGATACTTACCAGTCAAACACGCGGTACAGGGGTTTTTCACCAGACCCAAAGAACATTTCGAAAGCGCATTGCCCAGCGAATCAAGCGTTTGATAAAACACACCATCGGCGTCGAGCATCTTGGTAATTTCCTCTTCAGTGCGGGAACCATTCGGCCCGGCAGCGATGAGCTCGTTCTGTTCTGGAAAATCAAAGCCATAGTAACAAGGAAATCGAATGGGTGGACAAGTGCTCACAAAATAGACTTTTTTAGCACCGGCCCGCCGAACGAGTTGAATGATCTTGCGCGAAGTCGTGCCTCGCACGATCGAATCGTCGACTAGAATCACTGTTTTACCCTTGATCTCACTCACCACAGGATTCAACTTTAGATCCACCGCTTCCTCTCGGTTTTTTTGAGAATTCAAAATAAAAGTGCGTTTTATGTAGCGGTTTTTTATTAAAACTTCTCGGTAAGGAAGACCCAATCGCTCTGCTAGCCCGCTGGCGGCCGTTCGAGAAGTGTCGGGCACTGGCGCCACCAAGTCGGCCTGCAACCGCCCCGCCTTCATCTCAACGGCGATGCGATCCGCCAGTTGGTGGCCCAGCTCCAAACGAGCACCATAAACCGGTGTATTTTCTATCTCACTTTCGGCGCTTGAAAAATAAACCCACTCGAACATGCACGGGCGTGGCTCAACATTTTTACCCTGATATACCGAACTCGTCAGTTCCAGGTCACGGTTGATATAAATGAGCTCGCCCGGCTGAACGGAACGATCAAACTCATACCCCATAAAATGAAGTGGCACGGTTTCGCTCGCGACCATGTACCCAAATTTGCCATTTGAAAGTTTCTTTTTGCCCAGAACTAACGGACGAATGCCCATCGGATCACGAAACGCAAACAGGCCCCCTTCGCCCAATATTCCGGCAATACTGTAAGCACCGTGAATATTTTCAAAAATCGAATGAACGGCTTTTTCTAAATGTTTAAAGCTGGTGCCTTCGATGTGGTGCGCCAGCCAATTTAGTATCGTCTCACTGTCGGAACTGGTCATCGACATTCGGTGCATGTCTTTTGCCAAACGCTGCTTCACTTCCCCGTAATTCACGATATTACCGTTATGCACGATCCCAATTCCATAGGGATAATTCAGCATAAACGGCTGGACGTCTGCCACGTTGCCCCGGCCGATGGTTGCGTACCGAGTGTGACCTATCGCAACGCTGCCACGCAGAGATTCTATGACAGGACGAGTAAATACGTTTTCAACTAAACCTAAATTCTTAGCGTGATGAAACGACTGGACACCGTTGGACTCGGCAAAATCGTAGGAAAGAATACCAGCGGCGTCTTGCCCGCGATGCTGCAAGGTAATTAGCCCGAGAAAAGCTTCTTTAGCCGCTTCGCTGTTTTCTTCGTTTCCGATCACACCGATCACGCCGCACATGTTGCAGTGAAACTATCTTAATCAAACAGAGTATGTCCACGGCTGCGTGCGGTATTCTTACTTTTTGAAATAGACAAACACTTCAAATCCAATTTTAATCGAACCACGTATTAATCAATCTTGAGGGACCTATGCCGATCAACACGACTTATTCATCGTTACTCCTGAAAAAACTTTTGTCGACACTGTGTATCCTAGCGCTGTTTGGGTTTTTAACGCCTAACTCAGACGCCAGCGTCGCGCGACTCGCAGTTCTGGGTACCCAACCCGAGTTCACAAATGGCTCCGAAGCCGTGTATTCGCCAGTAGTGCCCGGCTCTCTCTGGTACGACGATAATTTCAACATGTTCTATAACCCGTCGCACATTATGGATCACGGAAGTTACGCGACGTTTCACAAGGGCAACATTACTTCTGGCAACAATGGCGGCGAAGGGGGCTGGGTTTCGACGATCGGAAAACAATATGCCTATGGACTCTACTTCAACCGCGGCAATAGCTCGGCGATTGGCACCGACACCACGGCAAGATTGGGTGCACCAGGGCTCAACAGTAGCACCAACCAAGTGTTTGCCGGAAACAACAACGTGCTCAATACGCGCCGCGCGTTAGACTTACTGGTAGGCGGAGATCACGGATTTAAATGGGGCGCAAAACTTACGTGGGCCTATAACCGCGATCAGAGCATTGCCACCCAAGCCCAAGACGACCTTGAAGCAACCGCCCGCTATTGGCACCTAGCGCTTGGGGGACAATACATGGGTTTTGAACCGTTTCTTGGTACTACGTTCAGCACGAGGTTTGAACGAAACAACAACGACCGATCCGCCGCTGCGACGGACGTACTCGAAGACATGAACATCGGGCTTCGTTATCGCTACGAGTCGTGGACTCCCTATCTCACTTACCGCCACTACCGCCGATCCGGTAATGGCCCTGGAATTTCGGACCCAACAACCACGGTGGGTGATACCCAGGTTCAGGGTCACATGAAAATCATGGGTATCGGCGTAGGTAAGTCCGCTATGATCGCAAAGGGCGTCGATTTACTGGCGAACCTCGGATTTTACTACACCCCAAGTGGTGATAGCACGAACACCAACCTGATCTATCGCGAAATGAAACAATACGTTCTTCCATTAAATCTGGGAGTCGAAGCAGATGTCGCGACTTGGTTCACGCTTCGGGCTGGTGTTGAATATTATTTCTGGAACGAAATAAGTTACGATTCGCTTGGCACCACGTTGGCCACCCGTAGCACCGCACCTTCTGGTAAGAAAACCAGTATCAATTCCCTGGCCGGAGCTCGAATCGGAAGCACTTTTAAATTTGGAAAACTCGATCTTGAGTCGGCTTTCGGTAGCGGCACCGGTTCGAACCAAACCGACAACATGCAACGGATAGGTTTTGACTCAAATACTTTTGTGTTGGTGAGCGCGACTTATCACTTAGATCGCTAGTTAACGAGTCCGAGCAACTCTCGGATCTTGGAGTCGGATTTAGCAATTGGAATAGATGCGATTCCTCTTGAGGGATCGCCTTTTTTTTCTTTTGTTCCTTGCAGAAGCATTTCCCGGCTCGCAAGCACCACCCACGTGGCGCGAGCAGTGGGCTCGGT
>DGKJ01000002.1 GCA_002387735.1 Bacteriovoracaceae bacterium UBA4573
GCGTTGTACCTGGTCAGTAAGACTTGCAGATGAGATTCCGAGCATGCCGGCTACCTGTTCAATTCGAAAGGCTCGGGCCGCTTCAGAACTGATTTTCGAAAGCCAGGGAACAATTTGAGTAGCCGCCCGCGCCTTGCCTTCTACGTGCACTCCGGCCGCACTCACGATTTCCAAGATGCGCGCATCTAACAAATAAGGCGCGCTGGCGAGCAGGGACTTCAGTCCCTCTGCGCCGTGTAATTTTAGGTATTCGTCTGGATCTTCTTCGCCTGGAATCGTAACGCCCTTAACAACAAGGTCTTCCGCTAAAAAGAGCTCCATTGCTTTTTTTGCAGCTTCTTGACCCGCGGAATCGCCATCAAACAGCACGTAAATATTTTGGGTAAGGCGCTTGAGCACCTGAATTTGGCGATTTGAAAGAGCCGTTCCTAAAGTTGCTACAGCACAGCCAATTCCATGCTGGTGAAGCGCAATACAGTCCATGTACCCCTCGACCAGAATAGCCATGTCGTCGGCACGAACATCTTTTTGCGCATGAAATAGTCCGTAAAGATGATTGCCCTTTTTAAATATCGGGGTCTCGGGAGAATTGAGGTATTTGGGTCCATCGCTATCGCCCAACGCTCTGCCGCCAAAGGCGACTACTCGGCCACGCAAATCCGTCACTGGAAAAATTATCCGATCACGAAAAATATCATAGTGCTGGCGCCCGCTCGAGTCGCGGGTCTCTTTTTTTCGAACCAACCCCAACTCTTCGGCCTTTTCTAATGGGGCTTTCCTAGCGGCAAGGAAATCAACCAGTTCGCCCCAGGCATTTGGAGCGTAGCCAAGATACCACTTCCGAATTGAATCGGTGGTTACGCCACGGGCGCTTAAGTATTCTCGTGCCGCCTCTCCATTGGGACCAAGCAGGTATTCGTGGTAAAAATGAGCGACAAACCGATTGAGTTTAAAATAAATTTCGAGAGCGCCCTCTCGAGCCGCTGTCGCTTGGCCCGAACTTCCTCCGCCGTGTTTAAATTCCGGGGGGAGAGCCAATCCTACTTTAGCGGCTAGTGTCTTAACCGCATCGACGAAAGACAAACTCAAGACTTCTTGCAAAAAAGAAATCGCGTCGCCGCCCTTCTGACAGCCGAAACAATAGAATATTCCTTTTTTTTCATTCACTGAAAACGACGGCGAACGCTCAGCATGAAAAGGGCAAAGCCCCATGTGATTTGCACCAGCTTTACGAAGTCGTACAAATTCGCCTACGACTTCGGCAATATTGCTGCGTTCTTTAAGTTGTCGAACGAAATCGCTCATCTAGAAACTATTGCAAGCGCGCTTGCACCAATTGATTTACAAGTTTTCCGTCGGCCTTACCTGCGACCTTCGGCATAAGTACCTTCATTACATTGCCCATTTCTTTTTTGGTCGAAGCTCCAGCCTCTTTTATGGCTGCTTCGACAATGGGAATTAATTCCGCTTCGGACATTTGTTCCGGCATATAAGCTTGGAGCAAAGTTAATTCTGCCGTTTCCTTCTCGACTAAATCGGCACGATTGCCAGCTTTAAACTGTTCAATCGATTCTTGTCGTTGTTTGACCAAGGTGGCTAAAATTTTCAACACCCCTGCATCGTCCAAATCGGTTCGATCGTCGATCTCACGCTTGCGAACTGCAGAGTGCAGCATGCGAATGGCGGCAAGCCTGGCTTTGTCGCCTGACTTCATGGCGTTTTTCATATCTTCTGAAATGCGTTCTTTGATCGATGGCATATTTCCTCACAAGTGACGGCAAATAAAAAAAGCGCGACCAAGTTTTATCAAAAAACCCGGCCGCGCTCTATGTGATTGTGGTCAATTAATAAAAGCGACGAACCTTCTTCATCGCACGCTTGCGCGCAGCGATAGCTTTTTTCTTGCGCTTTACACTTGGTTTTTCAAAGTGTTCACGTTTGCGCACGTCTGAAAGGATGCCTGCTTTTTCACACTGTTTTTTGAAGCGCTTTAACGCGCCTTCAAAGGATTCTCCGTCATTAATACGAATTCCTGGCATACCAATCACCTCCTCTCAGCAAAAATTATTGGGTCGAAACTCGCCCCAGAACTAACGAACATTTTTTGGCACTCAAGTCAACGGCGCATTTTAGTGAAACCACGTACCTCAAACACCGGTTCGTAGAATACTTGCTGCCAACTCTGCGGAATAAAAAGGTTATATCGAGGCCCCAGCCCCTCAATAGATAGGCCTTCTGTTTCGACACGGGCGGTAAGGCGCTTGGCAAAGTCCGCATCAGCCGGAAAGGCCGTTACATAGCGTTCCCGCGACTGTTCAATGAATCGCATGGAATACACCACTAGGCGGTCTAGCGGCGACCCATTCGATAGCGCAGTTGCATTTGTAAGCTGATAGACCCTAGTGGTTAATACTGCTCGGCGTAGTTCGATTTCAGAAGATGTTTCACCGTAAAAATCGATACTTCCGGGCGGAGTTCTCCAAATAATTTTTTCGTGAAGTACCATTTCGGGCTTAGTGAATTCATTTTGACCGGCGACCACTTGGTCCAGCGCGTCTGTTAAATTACTTAGAAATTCTCCCCGTTCCGAGAATGGCGACAAAGAGCCCGGCACTAAACCTAGTTTTTCTTCGAGTCCATGAACTAACCAACGATCGCTTTTTTGTCCGTAAGGTGTCTGAATCTGGCTGAATAAATACCCGTAGGTATGCAACACTCCTGCTTCAGCATAGGGAACCGGAGGCATGGGCACGAATCTCTTCCGTAGTTTCTTTGGACGGTGACTCGCAATCTTGTTCTGAAACGTTGGCATTTCTTGGTCGATATCTTCGGTCACTGGAATTCCCATTCGTTCAAGTACCACTGATTCTACCACTTCTTTTTTCGCGTTTTCGTCTATGACGTTTGATTCGGTCCAACGTTCCTGCGAAACTTGCAAAGCTCGTCCTATGCGTTGACGAAAAAGAGGAATCGTATTTTCGATCAGTTTTAGTCCGTCGCCGTATTTCAAAGCGGCGTGAAGACGTCGGAATATAGCTTTCTTTTTTTTGGTTTCGAGCCGTAAGTAATCTTGGCAGGTTCCCGAAAAACTCTCTATTTCTGCGCCTGGCAAATAGTTTTCCGAAGCCCGAGCGACCGACACCACTGAAACTGAACCGCACGCCAATAGGATTAGAAAAACCGGGTTTTTCACCTTTTAAACTCCGCAAAATAATTTCAAAAACTGCTCGCTCCTATTACCATACTAAATTACTCTGGTCTAGAAGGGGTGCCACTAACGGTGGTTAAATAAAAAAGACTTTAATATTGAATACATAGACCTAATTGACAGGTGCAAACGCATTAAGTACGATATAAATAGTCGTAGTTTGACGACTTAGCCTTGTTCGTACGGGGCAATGTGTCCATTTTACTTGAACTCCGATGATTTAAATCGTATTTAATGGGAACTTTTAACCTTGAGCGTGGGAGCCACTAAACGTGATAAAACTCAATAGAACTACTGAATATAGCCTCTTGTCTTTGAGCTATATACGCGCCAAGGAAAACGCTCAGCCGGCTTCGGCCCGCGAAATTTCTGAGCATTTTCACCTGCCATTTGAAATACTGGCCAAAACTCTCCAGCGTTTAAAGGAACAAAACATCATCGCCTCCACTTTTGGAACGCGGGGAGGTTACGTGTTGGCGCGTGACCTCAAGCTACTCGACCTTGCTTCATTTCTAAAAATGGTCGAAGGCCCCCTCGCCGTGGTCTCGTGCTGTGCTTCCGAAGAAACCGCGTGTGAATTTTCTTCCGGCTGTTCAATTCAAAACCCCATGCAGGCATTAAATGCTCGCATCGCGGACTTCTTAAGTCGTATTTCAGTGGAAGAACTGACCCGTCCGGGTGTAAGCTCTCTTAACGTACTCTCGGGGCCCACAACCACAAACACCAATCGGACTCCAGAGGTCGTACAACTAGGCAGTCTTGCATACGGAGAAGAACCCTAAGGGGCATTATGAAGAACAACACGATAAAGAAATTTCCGATCTACTTAGACTATCAAGCCACTACTCCGGTGGATTCGCGCGTTTTAGATGCGATGCTTCCTTACTTTACTGAACACTTTGGTAATGCGGCCAGTCGCAGTCATGAATATGGGTGGCGAGCCGAAGAAGCTGTGGAAGTGGCGCGCGAACAAGTTGCAGCACTTTTGGGTGCGGCGGCTCCTAAAGAAATACTCTTCACTAGTGGCGCCACTGAATCTAACAATCTCGCTATCTTGGGCGTTGCCGAAATGTACCGCGACAAGGGCAACCACATCATTACGTCGACAGTCGAACACAAGGCAGTACTAGACACCTGCAAGTATCTTGAGACAAAGGGTTTCGAAGTGACCTACTTGCCAGTAGACCAGTTCGGACGCGTAAACGTGAGCGAGTTACGGGCCGCCATAAAAGATTCCACAATATTGATCTCCGTAATGCTCGCCAATAACGAAATTGGAACCATTCAACCGATTCGTGAAATCGGAAAAATCGCCAAAGAAAAGGGAATTCTTTTCCACTGCGACGCGGTCCAAGGTGTAGGCAAAATTCCATTTAACGTAGAAGAGTTTGGTGTTGATCTGGTTTCGATCAGCGCACACAAAATGTACGGACCAAAAGGGGTCGGTGCTCTTTATGTTCGGCGCAAAAATCCCCGCGTACGTTTGGCGGAACAAATTCACGGCGGCGGACATGAACGCGGCATGCGATCCGGAACCCTCAATGTGCCGGGAATCGTGGGACTCGGCAAAGCAGCGGAACTATCGAATCAGTTACTCAGCGAAGAATTTGAACGCATCACCGCTCTGCGCGACAGACTTTTTAAAACCATTACAACGAAACTTTCTGACGTTTATTTAAACGGTCACCCCGCTGAACGCATACCGGGCAACTTAAATTTGAGTTTCGCATATGTTGAAGGTGAGTCCATCATTATGGGGCTCAAAGATTTGGCAGTTTCTTCTGGATCAGCGTGTACTTCAGCATCACTTGAACCTTCTTATGTGCTCAAAGCAATCGGGGTGGGCGAAGAATTGGCACATACTTCGATTCGTTTCGGCATTGGACGTCAAACCACCGAAGCAGAAATCGACTATGCAGCGAACAGAGTAATCGAAACAATTTCTAAATTGAGAGATCTCTCACCGCTTTGGGAGATGGCTCAAGAGGGAATCGATCTTAAATCGATTCAGTGGACCGCACACTAAGGAACTCAGAGGCAATTATGGCATACAGCAAAAAAGTATTGGATCACTTCGACAACCCGCGCAACATGGGAAGTCTCGATAAAACCGCGCAAGATGTTGGTACCGGCGTAGTGGGCGCTCCTGAATGCGGCGACGTTATGAAGTTACAGGTGAAGGTCAACGATAACGGAATTATAGAGGATGCAAAATTTAAGACTTTTGGCTGTGGAAGCGCGATTGCTAGTTCGAGCCTCGCAACCGAATGGATTATCGGTAAGAGCGTGGAAGATGCCATGAAGATCAAAAATACCGATATTGTTAATGAACTAGCTTTGCCGCCTATCAAAATTCATTGTTCGGTCTTGGCGGAAGATGCGATTAAAGCTGCTGTGAGAGACTATCTCAAAAAGAAGGAGCAAAAATCGGCATGATTACTGTTTCTCAAAATGCGGTTAAAGAAATTCTTCGGCTCATGGAAAGTGACCCCAGCTCGAAAGAATCTTACATTCGCGTAATGGTCGCAGGTGGCGGATGCTCGGGCATGTCTTATAAGCTGGGCTTTGAATCTACGCCGGTGGCTGAAACCGATAAAGTATTCGAACAAGATGGCGTTAAAGTGGTGGTTGACCAAAAAAGCTATCTCTATCTGGCGGGCACGGAACTAGATTATTCCGGCGGCCTCAACGGCACAGGCTTTACTTTTCAAAACCCGAACGCGAAGCGAACCTGCGGCTGCGGCAGTTCTTTCTCGGTTTAAACCCAAAGCGGCGTGAGTACTCAGCCACATGCATTGTTGGAATTGTAAAACAGACCTTTCGCACCAGTCATCTTTAGGTTTTTTTGCGTGTCCAAAATGTTCAGCACCGGATTTTATTGGCACTGATCGGAGTCCATTCGCGGTACTCGGAGCTCCACGGCAATATGATCTTGATCTTTCGGAGCTAGAGGAGCGCTACTTAGCGTTATCCAAATGGTTGCACCCCGATCGTTATGCAACGCTCGGAAACACTTGGACCAAAAAATGTGGCGAGCTTTCGGCTTTAGTCAATGAGTCCTACGAGTCGTTGAAAAATAGCGAGTCTCGCCTGGATGCTTTATTGGTCGGCAGTAGTGATCTTGCAAAAACAAATAGTGACGCTATCCCGACTCGATACGCAGAGCGTTTTTTTGAAATGCAGGAATTGCGCATGGAAGACGCCGCTGCCGCTCGAGCACTAGCTCTTTCGCTACAATCCGAAATCAAACAAGAAGATAACGCGCTTTTAGAACAAATTGACCGGATTGCTCGCTCACTTAATTGGAATAAACCACTAGAAAAACAGTCGCTATTAACTCTTATGGAAACTCGGGCCAAAAGAGCGTATTTACGATCGCTCATCGCCAATTTGCAGAAAGTTTTATTATGAGTAGCAGTTTTAAAGAACTTCCGGTCATATCAGCAGGTCCGATGACCCACCGTCCGTCATCGCAAGACCCTATTATCGGAATTGATCTCGGCACTACCAATAGTCTGGTTGCTATTGTCAAAAATAATACGCCTATCGTGCTGCCGTCGCGCGAGGGACGCAACCTCATTCCGTCGATCGTTCACTATGGCGCCGACAACAATATAGAAGTAGGCTTTTCAGCAAAAAAACGCCGAAGCACTGATCCCAAAAATACGATCTATTCTGCAAAGCGACTTCTTGGACGAGGCGCCGCGGATATGCTCGATTCGGGAATTGAATTTCCTTACGATCTAGACCTTTCTTCACCTCAAAACGTCCAAATTGTCATTGGTGAGAAGAAAATTACAGCCATCGAAGTATCGGCGGAGATTTTAAGAGAAATAAAATTAGCCGCTGAAACCGCACTAGGTCGCCCGGTAGAAGATGCTGTAATCACTGTTCCCGCTTATTTTAACGACAGTCAGCGGCAAGCTACTCGCGCGGCGGGCAGGTTGGCGGGATTAAATGTTCTACGTATCTTAAATGAACCGACTGCCGCTTCACTCGCCTACGGGCTCCACGAAAAGAAAAATGGTCTCGTGGCAGTCTATGATCTTGGGGGCGGCACTTTTGACGTATCGATTTTGAAATTGCGAGACGGCCTGTTCGAAGTTTTGTCTACCGCCGGAGATACTCAACTGGGCGGCGACGACATTGATATTGCGATTGCGCGGCACCTCGGGCTGGAAGCAGACTCCGGTAAAGCTCTAATTATCGCCGAAAATCTTAAGATCGCATTGACCACACAGAAGAGTGCGACTTTCGAAGGTTATGCTCTTTCCCGGGAACAACTCGAAACTATCGTTGTACCTATTCTAGAAAAAACACGGACCGCGGTCGAGCAATCGCTCATAGACGCGAAAATTGACCGAACGGAACTAACGGACGTGGTGTTAGTGGGTGGCCCAACTCGCATGCCTGTAGTTCAGCAATTTGCGGCCCAGCTTTTTGGGAGACAGCCCAATTGCAATCTAAATCCAGACGAAGTGGTAGCGTTGGGAGCCGCGGTACAGGCCGATATTCTCGCTGGAAATAATCGAGACTTTTTGTTGCTCGATGTGGTTCCACTTAGCCTCGGAATAGAAACCATGGGCGGAACAATGAATAAACTTATTCCGCGAAACACGCGCATTCCCGCCATGGCCAAGGAGCAGTTCACCACTTACGCAGAAGGCCAAACCAAAGTTGCCATCAATGTTTATCAAGGTGAACGAGACCTCGTAACCTTCAATCGAAAATTGGGGCAATTCGTTTTAGCGGGAATACCGCCCTTACCTGCTGGACTTGCTCGCGTCGAGGTAACCTTTCTGGTAGATGCCGACGGAATATTGAGTGTTTCTGCAAAGGAACTTTATAGCGAAGTAGAGCAAAGCATTGAAGTGCGGCCAAGTTACGGGCTTACAGACGAACAGGTCGAACAGATGCTGGCAGCCTACTTGGATAACAAAGACGAAGACCTTTCTGTCGCCAAATTGGTAGAAGCTCGTAATGACGCGAGGACCGTCTTAACTGCTACCGAAAAAGCTCTTCCAAAAGTCGCTGACCTTTTGGACAAAAATGAAAGAATAAACATCGAAACTTTAACCGCTAATCTGCGTGGTGTTATCGAGAAAGAAGACCTGACAGCAATTAAAAATGCTCACAAGGCTTTGAGCGACGGCACCCGTCACCTAGCAGAGCTCCTGATTCAGGCCACCTTAGATAAAAATTTCAAGAACAAGAATGTAGACGGCTTCTTAAAAAAAGGCTGAACTGCTATTCTTAAGACGATCGAAGGGGGACCCGTGAGAACCAAAACCAGTATACTGTTCGCAAGTATATTTTTTCTGCTTTCAATTTTCGTTCATGCTGAAAACACCACCAAGACTTTTCGCATGCGTTTAGTAGCCGACCCTCAAACTTTCGATTGGAATATTGCAACTACGCCCATGGAAACTTACCTCTTGATGAATATCATGGAAGGGTTGGTAGAGTTCGATGGGGGTATGAAATTAAGGGCTGCCCTAGCGAAGTCCTGGACCGTTTCGGAAGATCAACGCACTTACACTTTTAAAATTCGACCCGGTGTAAAATGGTCCGATGGGAAATTTCTTACAGCACACCATTTCGCAGACTCCTGGGAGCGTTTATTGAATCCCCTTACCGCGGCGCCCTACGCCTATATGCTTTTCGATATACAAGGGGCAGAAGAATACAATGCCCGTAAACACACTGATTTTTCAAAAGTTGGAGTGCGGGCTATTGACGCCGCTACTCTAGAAGTACGATTAAAAAGGCCCGTCGGTTATTTTCTACAAATGCTTACATTTTGGGTCACATTTCCCATTCGAAAAGACCTTGTCGCCCAACATGGCACCGCTTGGACTAAGCCTGGAAAAATAGTGGTATTGGGACCTTTCGTTCCTACTCAATACCAACAGGGTAATTTAATTTCGTTAACACGCAACGATCTGTACTATCGCGGTCGTCCCAAACTAGACGAAGTGCATCTTAAAATTGTTAACGAAGATTCCACTGCATTGAACCTTTTTAAAACTGGCGAACTAGACTGCGTGCTTCCGATTAATTTTCTGGAACTTGGCGATTTAATAAAATCACCATCCTACAAAAACGTTCCCTATTTTCGCACAAGCTTTATAGGGTTTAATACCCAGAAGTATCCTACTAATTTGCCAAACGTTCGACAGGCAATAGCCATGGCAATAGATAAAAAGAACGTAGGCAAGGTTATGCACCAGTCGAAAATTCCAGCAAATTCCTTGGTTCCTCCTTCGATGTTTCCCGCTGGCCAGAATTCCGGGTTAGAGTTTGACCCAAATAAAGCACGAAAGGTCTTTAAAGAATCTGGCTTGGAACCTAGTACTCTTCCGCCACTAGAACTACTAACCTACTCCAGCGACGAAAACGCCCTACTTGGGCAATATATTCAGGACCAATTAAAAAAGCATCTGGGTCTAAAAGTAACGTTGAATATGCCGGAATATAAAACCTTTCGAACGCAACTCGATTTGCAAACCGCAGCAATGCACTACCGCCCCTGGGGAGCCGACTACTCAGACCCCGATACTTTTTTTGGCGTTTTTACTTCGTGGTCCGGAAACAACCGCACCGGCTGGAAAAACGAACGTTATGATGAAATCGTGAAAATCGCCGCAAGCATTCAAAATGGTACCGAACGTACGAAGTTGTACAAAGAAGCTCTTGAAATTCTTTTGCGTAAAGATGCAGCGATCGTACCGCTTCATTACGACACATTGGCATTTTTACTAAATCCGAAGATCAAAGGGTTTGTCCTGAATCCGCTAAATTACGTGTATTTTAGAGATATCACTTATTAGTTTGATAAGGATCAAGCCAGTCTCGCAAACCGTCTCCAAAGAATTGAAATGCGAGCATCGTAAGAAATAAAACCGCACCTGGAAAAATGATTAAGTGTGGATAAGACCGCATTCCTCGCCAACCTTCGTTAGCTAATGTGCCCCAGCTAGAAAGTGGCGGTTGAATTCCAAGTCCGATGAAACTTAAAAAACTTTCGGCCATTATATTCGCAGGAATCTGGAAGGTGATTTGAACAATCACCGGACCCCAAATAAGAGGTAATACGTGTCGCCACAGCAATCTAATTGGGGGAACACCGAGTGCGCGAGCATTTTCGACGTGAAGCATTTCCTTTACCTGTAGAACCTGCCCTCGAACCAACCGCGCTTGGGCGACCCAGCCTACGATGCTGAGTGCGGCAATGATTCCTACTAATCCTTGGCCCCACACCACCATGATTAAAATCGCTAATAACAAGGATGGAAAAATATAAAATATGTCGACGACGCGCATGAGAAACGCGTCCACCCAACCTCCGAAATAACCGGAAAGTGCGCCATAAAAGGTACCAATAAACACCGCCACTAACGCGGTTATGATACCGACGGCCATACTCGTGCGCGCACCATAGACGATGCGACTGTAGAGGTCACGCCCGAGCGAATCACTACCCATCCAATATTCGGCATTCGGTGAACTCAAACGTTGGTCAATATTTTGTTCTTCGTACGAATGAGTGGCAATCCAAGGAGCAAAAGTAGCGCAGGTGCACACGAAAATAATAAACAATAGACCTGCAACACCCGCACGATTTCTTAGAAATTTTTTAGCGAATTCAGCCTTCATGCCTTCACCCGAATTCTCGGGTCTGCCCAAGCGTAAAGCATATCTACGAGCAGATTAGCTATTATTACAATAATTCCGTAAGTCAGCGTCACTCCCAAAATTAAAGTATAATCTCGATCCACCACAGCACTTACGAAATGGCGACCCATGCCGGGTATGGCGAAAATGACTTCAACCACAAATGAACCAGTGATAATCGCAGCTGTTATCGGGCCCAATATAGTCAGAATCGGAACCAATGCGTTTTTTAAGGCGTGCACAAACAATACCCGCAAGGTGCCCGCGCCTTTTGCGTATGCCATTCGCACATAATCGGCATTTAATACGTCGAGCATAGACGCTCGCGTCATTCGCGCTATCAAAGCCATTGGTCGAAGCCCTAGCGTGATCGTCGGCAATACTGCAGAAGTCCAGTCGTCCCACAGCGCCGGTGGTAGCCATTGGAAATACATACTGAAAATTAAGATTAGCGCACTCGCTACCAAGTAGTTCGGCAATGAGACACCTGCTATTGCCATGAACATGGCTGAAATATCGATCCAGCTATGTCGAAAATAGGCTGATGCAACTCCTAGCGGAATACCAATACCGATAGCAAATAACAGTGCCCAGAACCCCAAGATCATTGAGATGGGCAGTGTTTCGGCAATTACTTCGCCGACGCTCCTAGTGCCCAAGTACCTATAACTCGGTCCCAGGTCGCCACGAACTAGATTTCCTAGATACAAAAAATACTGTTCAACTAGTGGTTTATCTAAATGGTACTTCGCTTCTAGATTAGCCCGAACATCGTCGGGTAACGCTTTTTCGGAATCAAACGGCCCACCAGGGACTGCCTTCATGATGGCAAACGTCAGAGTCATCAAAACAATAAGCGTAGGTATTGCTAAGAGAATGCGTTTGATTACAAACGAAGCCATTGCGCCTCATCAAAAATTCGGTAATTCGATCCAACCCGTCTTCAGAATTTCTTTTTGGTTGAGCTCGTGTTTAAAGTCGACCACTCTTCCTAGGCTATATTGAAGAGCAACAAAAGCACAGATAAACGAGTCGAACGCCGGTACACTTGAAAGCAATTTAGATGCATCGCGTTCGTAAACAAATATATGGTATCGATCCGAAAGAGTTTCGAGAAGTTTTTCTCTTATTCCCGCCCCCTGCTCGACATTTCGATAACCGGTTGCTTCTTTTCGCGTGAGTTTTAATTCCTTCTGTAAACAAAACAATACAAGCTTTGGCCACACCTCGATCAATTCAAAATTATTTTTTTTTGAACCACCCGGCAACCAGCGTTGTTTTAAATACTGCATTCGAGCAGCCTGCGGCGCGTAGTTGGCGCCAAGCGTATCGTCTTTAAAAAGTTCTTTATCGGTAAATTGATAACGAAAATAGATATCCACGGGTCGTTGTAGATACGGTGTAAATCCTTTTATACCCCGATTTTTTTGGCGGGCCTTTAAAAATTGATTCCGCATCCATTTAACAGTCGGACGCTTACACTTTTGATATCCTTCACAAGTATCTGCACAGCCCACGAAACACGGTGGAAGTGTCAAAGGCGCATCCACAGCAAGGAGCGTCGCCGGTCGCTCCATAAGCGACTCATTGACGATTTTTAATAATGCCTCATCGCCATCGAGTTCTCCACTTTGACCAATTCCTTCAAAGACATCGACGACAAAAGCCTTTTCATTAGATTTTTCGTCACGCTGATAAAAGTCTATCACAGTCAAACAAGTTCGGTCTGACCGCGCACCCCCAAGACTTAGTCCAAATACTCGTTTTACGTTATCCCGTGGACTCGGACGAACCAATCAAGCTCCGATCACTCTGCGGTCGCTTCGACAACGCGACATCCTTCAGCGTGTACTTTAAAATCAATTACTTTGACTCCCGATGCCTGAAGCTTTTCCACAACGGGCTTTCTTTTTTCAGGGGGGGCAACAACAATGAAACACCCACCACCGCCGGCCCCGCATACTTTTGCAGCAACGGCGCCAACTGATTTTGCTGCTTCTATGGCCGCAAGCATATCAGGCGTCGCAATTGTGGGCGCAAGTAACTGGCGGGCTTTCCACTCGCCGTTAATACCTTCAACTAGTTTTTCGAAAGATAGTCGCTCTAGTGCTTCTTCCACACGGTAAGTAGCTTTAACAATCTCTTTGAATGCTTGATGAATGTCGGGATTTTTGTCGATAAACCCTTTATAGACAGCCCAGTTATTGATGCCAGAGTTTCGCGAATGCCCCGAATAACAGAGAACTATGTTACTTTGAATGAAGTCAGATTGTTTGTAGAAAACCTTCCTATGAACTCTGCCGGCATCCATTCGAATGGCCTGTACTCCGCCATGTAGAGCGGAATAATAGTCTTGAATACCAGCGGGTACTTCAATGACTGTAGTCTCTAAGTCCCTCGCTACGCCAATGATTTCGTCGTCGGTGTAATTTGCATTCGTCACATGTTGCAGAGCCTTACACATTGCTATGTTCAGCGCACTGGAACCACCGAGACCCGCACCAGCTGGTGCATCAGCAAAGGTACTTAAACTCAAAGGAGCTGATCGGCGCCAAAAAGCAAAAAAATGGCGAACCACTTTAGCATGCAACCACAATGCCGGGGGCAATCCCACGGCCTTGTGCGTGCCTTGAAATGACTCCATCAGTTCGCCAAAGGATTTAAATTTGTGTTTCGCTCCTCGGTCTCCGCTCGCGAATTCGAGCGAAGGAGTTTCGCCAATTTTACTTTCAGTCCCCAATTTAATTTCGACAGTAGCTATTTGATCAATCGCACAATTAATCGTCGCAGTGTTTTCGAAAAATAAATAAAGCGGCCAAAGGTCCAATGTTCCACCAGCCAAATCGATGCGAGCTGGGGCCTTGGCGGTGATAGTCTTCATTTTTAGTGCTCACTCTCCAATGCGCCAATATAAGGCAGCTGTCGATAGCGGCCCGCATAATCAAGTCCGTATCCGACAACAAATTCCTTTCCGAGCTTGAAACCAATATAATCAAGGTCCAGCTGACACTGAAGGGCTTCGGGTTTAAAAAGCAATGCACAGGTTCGCAGAGTGGCGGGCTTTCTTGCTCGAAGATTTTCGACCAAATATTGCATGGTCAGGCCCGTGTCTACGATATCTTCGATCACGACTACGTGTTTGCCTTCAAGTGGCTCTGTGAGATCCAACGTCAGTTTAACTTCGCCGGACGAAGTCGTCTTACTCCCGTAACTAGAAACCGCCATAAATTCACAATTTAACGGAAGATCGATGTTTCGAATAAGATCAGCAAAGAAAATGAAAGATCCCTTCAAAACACAAATAGCGGTGATTTCTTTTCCTCGATAATCAAACGCGATTTCTGATGCGAGTTCATGAACTCGATTCATAATTTTAGTTTCAGGAATCAAAACTTTTGGATCTTTTAACAACATAAGCACCTCACACAAACGAATTGTTCAGAATCTCTCCAAAACCGCCACCGCCCGGTACGATGTATTGTTTGGAATTCAAGCCGACTTCTTTTTGCCAGTGGGTTCCCGGCACACTGTCTAAGACTTCTTTAGTTGAAAGCCCACGATCAAGCCGAACTGCATAAATGACTAAATCGGGATGTCGCTCCGACGCCCGCTTCAGGTATTCTGGCGTTACGATCAGGTGCACTGCAACGAATTTTTTTGCGGTACCTTGAACTTCTTTTTTATAAATATCGAGGGCCGAAATAATCGTACTACCAGTCGCCCCCATGGGGTCTGGAAACAATACGATTGCATTGTCGATCGACCCGCCTATTTTGTGCCCGGCAACTCGAACTCCTACGACCTGCTCTTGCCCATCTGTAGCCCGATTGATTGATATGTGATCTTGTCGCACTACACTTGCGTTCAATACATAATTCAATGCGTTATAACAAATATGAGAAGGAAAAGTACCGGCACGCGCCAAATTCACACACACCGCAGGCTGCTCTGCATCAACTAAGTTTGATTCAAAAAGCCCTTCCGGGTGGTGTTCCGCCATTCGCGAACGTACTGTCACCCGTTTCTGAGGAAACTCCATATTGATAATAACTTTGACGAGGTTTGAATAAATTGTGTCGACTAGTTGATTAATAATTGGCTGCGTCGTGTTCACAGAACATAGTTGCGCCAAATGAGTGAGTAGGAAGGGATCAGAAAGAATATGAACGTTTGACCCGTAACGATGTTCAATTTCGGAAAGCCGGTACTGAACATTCGTGTATGTGCGGTCTTTTATCATGATGCGGAATGGCTCGGGCCAGCCAGATTCAAAGTTCCCTGGGCCGATTCAGCACCCAATGACGGATCGTGACATATTCGACATCGCGCTTCGTACATGTCTTTGCTTCCCACAGCTATTTGCTCCGCCCGCGAAACGAGGCGTTGGGTTCGATGAGCAGGAGCACCACACTGTACGCAAATAGCCGACAATTTGGTGACGTCTTCGGCGATTGCCAATAGTCTCGGCATTGGACCGAAAGGTTGTCCCAAATAGTCTTGATCCAAACCCGCTAAAATCACCCGGACTCCACGATTTGCGAGTTTCTGGGCGACCTCAACGATCGAATCATCAAAAAACTGAATTTCATCAATTCCAATGACTCGAGTGTTGTCACCCAGCTGTTCGAGAATTTGCCATGGTCGGTCGATTTGAATACTCGAGATGCGCGTTGCATCGTGACTCATGACATGATCTTTGGAATATCGATCGTCGATAACTGGTTTAAAACATTGAACTTTAACCCGCGCAATTTGCGCGCGTTTCAATCTTCGAATCAATTCCTCTGTTTTTCCGCTAAACATGCTGCCGCAGACTACTTCAATCCAACCGGCTCCGCGCGGGATAGCATTGACCATGAAAAGTCCCCCATCGAGTCGCATTTATCACTGAATTTCCGCTAGATGGCAAGTCTTAGAAGACCCAGTCCCAGAACTGCGAAAATAAACACGAGCAGTAACACCACTAGGCCAAATAGCATCATGGGAGTCGCAATCGCGAAAACCGCTCGCGTTCCAGTGGAACGATACACCGTGCTTAACCCGACCACAGCGGGTACCATCCATAAAAGAAATGCCAAAAATATGCCTACACCCGGAATGACACAAAGGAACATTGAGGCAGAGCAGTAGGCTAAAATCTTGAGAGTGGTCGTATATTTAGGAGTAACCCCTTCATGGGTACTCATAAATAAACGAACACCGAAATGAATAAAAAAGGCCGAAATAACTAATTGAATGAGCGTTAAAAAAGGCGAAAGAACTAACGATCCAGCGCTCATTAAAAGATTATAAAAATAGGTACCAGTGCGATCAATTCCCGGTAATCCGGAACCGGCGTCATCGACCACCTCATTGGCTACCTGAAAAAAATCCTTAATTTTTTGGGAGAATAAAACGGTAAGTGTCGAACTCCACACAAAGTTAAAAAAAGCCGCAATCCAATGCACTATAACGGAAAACGCGAGCGCAGAAGAAAGGCCCTCTTCCGAGAGGATTAATTCCGCATTTTTTTTAAAGAATTTCTGTGGAGCGACTATAATTTCAAACACATTTTGAAAAAACCGTTTCGCTAATTCTAGTGCTGCTCCCGGAGTTGTAGAGACAACTCCCAACGATCGAGGTTCCGTTTTTCGGGAACTCGTAAAGCCTCGATCAATTAGTTCTCCGCAGTTCGGACAGTTTCGAGCTTCACCCGGTGGAAACACTTCAAAATCAAGCAAACACTTATGGCAGTTGTTGGGATCAGTGTTGGTGGCCATGATGCTCGTCATTTGACGCCCCTTTTTTCAATTGAGAAGGGTCTAGTGGGGCGGGAGTGGGAGTCGCCGGAGTATTTTTGCTCCATTGTTTTGCCTCGAGCGGAAGATCCCGTGCGTCGTGAAGTTCAAGCTTCATCCATTCAGCGCCAACTTTTACAAAATGATTCTGGATATCTTTAGGACCTTCGAACAACGTAAACTCAGCAATGGTCTTGCCTTGAGGGTCAAGAATCTTCCAACGACTAACTTGTCGTGACCCTTTCGGAGGAGCTTCTGCACCTAAAAAATCGAGAACTCGCAACTTAAATACATGATCGAGAGACTTAGAAAATCGCACTGTATCGAACTCTGGAATCACACCGGAGTCGATTTTCCAATTCGACGGATCCGTTCCATCTCTAGAGAAAAGATACCGGTTCCCATTAGGAAACGACGCCTCTACACGCGAAAATTCCTGACGGGCTCCCTTTGCGAATAAATTGCGGAATCTAAAAAATTTTCGTTCTCGTCCAAACTTTTCACCACCGGCTCGGTCGAGTTCAAATAAAAACGGCTTGTCCGGATATGCCCCAAAAATTTTATTTTTCAACTTCGCATCACCCGACTTCGGAAAGTAAGCATCGAGTATAACTTCTTTTTGATCATCAAGCGTGATCACTGCTTTCGCTGAAGGCGTGGGAGATAGTCCGTATTTTGCAAAGTCTTTATTTTTTTCATCGCTTACGAAATTGATTGCCTGCATATAGGAAAACCCTGTCACAAAAGACGACACTGTGTCGTATTCGGCAGGCTTCCCGTCTCGAAACGACCACTGATCCCCTATTTTTTTAAGTTCGATCGTGCCACTTTTGTTTACGAGCTTGAGAGCTATCACTTTGTTGCCATCAAAATTGAAGAGCTTCTTGTTGCGCCAGTAAGTTTGATCTCGCTCTAAGTTAACTCGCACTGCATGATTGACGATCAATAGTCGCCCGTCACTGGTATGCGCATAAACGCTTCCACCAATAGCGGTATTGTCGCCCGTGGCAACCTCCATCGGCTCCGAGCGGCCCTTTACATAAAGTTGTGCGAGATTCTTTTTTTGGTTCTCCGCCAACCCGAACGACTCCAAATTTGGCTTTTCTTCACCCTCAAAATTCAGTGTCTCGATCACATCAGCACCAAAAGTAGCAGCAAGAAAAGTACCGACGTTCGGATCATCTGCATCGAAGCTAAGTGGTTTGTTTAGAGTCCAGTCAGCCTTTGGGTCATTAAATTTGCAATTCTGGCGACACTGCAGTTCAACTTCGATACCTTTGGTCTCATTTTTTATCACCAAACGATCGAGTTCCATTTCATCGCCGATTGGTAAGATTTTATTGGAATTACTTTTGGTTTTCTCCCGTACTGGCTTCGAATAAAACTCGTACCAATAGACGGCGCCCGTAAGAGCGGCCAGCAGTCCTGCCAATATTAAGTTCGTCTTTAGCGAAGAGCTCAAAGTTTTCTTCGGCGAAGCCAAATCGCTAGACCCCATAATAAGGAACCTCCAGGTACTAAGAACATCGTCGCAAATTGAATCGCTCGGCCCTGCTCTTGAGAAAGAGACGGAATGACCGGACCATCTTCACGAGATTTAATTGAAATAAAAGATTCCTCGTCGGCCAACCAACGAAGTGAATTCATAAATAAATCCATGTTAGCTCCGTGCCGCGCATAAGCATTGTTCACAAGATTAGATGTGCCAAACGCCACTATGCGGGCCGGTCGAGCATCGGGTTTTGTACCCGCGGCCCGCCCCTCGACGGCTGCCATTACTGCGTGAGCTTCGACTTTATCTGTTTTTTCATTCACTTTTACCCGACCAGTTGCAATTTCTTTAAAATCCGATTTCGCAATGGAACGCTGAGTGGTTTTTGCCACCCACCAGGTCTTCATTCCCGGCACTGTACTTTTTACGTCAACGCCAGACGGAAGAGGAAATAAAGTGGCAATCTGAAAATCTTTCACGATGGGATGATCCTTATTATAGGTGCCAACCAAAGGTACACTGGCGTTGCCGCCCAGAAGTTTACTGGTCGGATCTACGATCAAATTGTGTCGAAATTCGATGGCCCATTTATCTGCGAGCCCGATGAGTTCCTTCTGAACCACTGAATTTGATCGAACGGGTGGGTCTAACGCCAAAACAAGGCGCCCACCGAGTTTCAGCCAAGCATCGATCAGTTCAATCTCTTTTTCAAAAAATGCTTTTTCGGGACCAACAACTGCAACGACTGTGCAACCTTCAGGAATTTTTCCTTCTTCGAGCAAGTTTAAACTTTGTACCTCGAAATTCTGAGATTCGAGTTCTTGTTTGAGTTGTCCAAGTCCGTCCGGGCCGGGGTTATCAAGCAACTTTTCCCCGTGACCAGTTACCAAACAAAAACGAGTTACACCCGTTTTCATAAGCTTCATAATTGCGTTGGTGACTTTTTCTTCAGTATAATCATCCACCCGCGTATCTTTTTTCCCAAGCGCGACGATCGCGGTATTGTATTTCTTTACGTTCAACGCTTTCGCCCGTTGCGGATCGCGGTCAGGATCGACGTACTCTACCTTCACTTTTTTTGTGAGGTAGGTGTAATTACCAAAAAAAGACTTAGCTCGCTCTCGCTCCTGCGCTTTTACAAACACAGTTATGTTCAAGTCCTCTTGTAACCCTTCAAGAGCTTTTTTGGTTTGATCGCTTATCGAGTGAATTTTGTTTTCAGTGAGGTCTTTTTTCCAATGATGGTTAAAATTAAGAAAATTAAGGACTACCACAATCGCAAATACTAACCCCACAGTAAGCGCAGCATTCGCGCCGTATCTCGTCGATCGTTGCGCAAAGGCACTTTTCAAACTTTTTTGGTTACGCCAGGCCAGCGCACCAAGGCACGCCAACAAAAGAACAGCAAACGTCAAGACCGCAGACTTAATTTCCGGGTAAATAAAAACCACCGCCAGAAATGCTAGTGCGAAAAAGCCAGTAGCAATTCCAAGTACTTTTTGGAGAATATCACCCGATTGCTTATTGCCCTTCATGGATTACGACCTCCAACTATACGACTCGAGCGTTTTGTAAGTTAAAAACAACCACAACCCTATGCTCGAGGCGAAGAAAACGATGTCTCGCGTATTAAAAATGCCACGAGAAAAATCTTCGAAGTGATCAACTATAGAAAGATAACTTAATAAATCACTCCAAAACGGACTTGCATTGTACGAGGCCCATTTAATGATCCAAAAAAATAAAATGGTTCCGAAAGTAAGTGCGCCCGCGACAATTTGATTTTCTGTGATCGAGGAACATAGAACTCCCACTGCGATATATGTGCCTATCATCAAAATCGTTCCAAGATAGCACATGGCGATCACTCCCCAATCGGGATTAGCTGCAACGGAAAGGGCGATCGGATAAGGGATGGTCAAAAGTAAAAGTACCAAAACAAAAAGCAATGCCGAAAGGTATTTTCCAAGTACAATTTGGCTCATTTTTATAGGGGCAGTGAACAAAAGTTCGATTGTGTTGTTCTTCTTTTCTTCTGCGAAAAGCCGCATCGTTATGAAGGGTACAATAAAAAGGAGCACAACGTTCATATTGCCAAATATTGGTCGTATGAGGCTGTCGTTAAAACTGGGGCCCTTACCGTACCGCAATTGTTCGAACTGCATGCTCTGAAGAACATATAAATTGAGCAGCGAAAAAAACATGTATCCCATGATGGCCGAAAAGATCGCCATAACCAGATACGCGATTGGCGAAGTAAAATAACCACGAAGGTCTTTTCTGGCCACGATCCAAATGTTTCGCATAAAAACCTCCAGTTTAAATCGAATGCTCCACAGTCGTAAGTTTTACGAAAACGTCCTCGAGCGACATTGATTCTCTTTTAAGCTCCAACAGACCTGCGTCTGAGGAAAATGCGATTTTAGCGACCGCTGAACGAATGTCTGAAGATTCATCGGCAGTAACGATAATTCGGTGTCCACCATCCGCTCTTTCAGGGTTGGAAACGGAGGCAACGCCAGGAAGTGATTGAATCTTTCCAACCAAGTCTGACGTTCCACGTTCAACAACCAAACTAAGAACATTACCTTTGCGGAGTCGAGCGGATATCGCGTCGAGTGAATCGATCGCTACGATCCTTCCTTGGTTGATGATCAAAACACGGGAACATGTCGCTTGTACTTCTGGTAGAATGTGCGTGCTAAGAATAACGGTATGGTCACCGGCCAAACTTTTTATCAGACCCCGGATTTCAATGATTTGTTTTGGGTCTAGACCGACCGTTGGTTCATCTAAAATTAACACTTCGGGTCGATGCACAATGGCCTGCGCAAGCCCCACTCGTTGTCGATATCCCTTGGAAAGATTGCCGATTAGGCGCCCTTTAACTCCGCCTAGGCCACATTTTTCAATTGCTTCAAGCGCCGCATTTTTCGCGGCCGCCTTCTTTAAACCATGGAGATTGGCTGCATAGATCAAATAGTCTAACACCACCATGTCTTTATAAACGGGCGGTGTCTCAGGGAGGTAGCCCACGCGTTTTTTTACTTCGAGCGGTTGTTCGAAGACGTCATACCCCGCCACCTTCGCCGTTCCACTGGTGGCTGGCATAAAACAGGTGAGAATTTTCATTGTTGTGGATTTACCCGCGCCGTTGGGGCCGAGAAAGCCTAGAACCTCTCCTTTTTCCACGTTAAAGGAAAGCTCGTCGACCGCCTTACGAGTGCCGTAGAACTTGGACAATGCCTGAACTTCGATCATAGACGCTCCCAGTCGAATTCAAATTGAATTTGTACGCTTCAATTTAGACGGGAGAGCTTTTTTGTCAAGACCTCAGAAAACTGCCTTGGCGGGACTGGAGTTGTCCAAGTCCCGGGAGTCTGGCGACTTGGCCGCTTGGTTTGAAATCCGGTAGATTTGAATTTTTTCGGAGGTAAACACATTCTCGAATCCGAGGCTCTTTAAGCTGCGAGCAACTGAGGCGTCAGAAGTCGGCACGAACACGAGACTAAATTGTGGCGCGATTCCTTCGGGGGCGGCCGCTTTTGCTACCATTGTAGCATTATTCACAAGTGTTTTGAGTGCCTGCTTAAATCCAGCCTTAGAGTGCAGATTTAATACGAGCATACAAGGTTCGGTAACGTCGAAATCCACGGATTGCCCCCAACGCAACAATTCGTCTTTCACGGCCCGTTGTGCTTCACCTGCTGATAGCGTGGCAAATGCGACCATACCGCCTTCTTGCTCGAAACCTTCTTTAGCCTTTGGTTTTTTAACAATGAAATAGTGAAGCGCCAATTGGGAGCGCTCTTGAAACCAGGTGTTTTCATCGCGATCGTGAGGTAAAAGACTTTCCTGCTTTAAGAATTCGCCCCATGGAAGTAGACGCTCACGTCCGCTTATTCGCTGCAACACCAACCCGATTTCAGAATTTTTTTTGTCTTTTTTCACGCTGCCAACTTTCTCAAGAGACGGTCGCGAATCTCGCTCATAGTTCCGCTTACAATAAAACCCGCGGCAAATTCATGGCCACCGCCGCCCAGCTCCTGAGCTACGGTGTTTACGACCAGAGTGCCCTTTGACTTGATACTCCCCTTGATTCTTCCATCATCTTCTTCACGAAGCAAAATTAGAATTTCGGCGTTTTTTAAAAGCAAAAGAAAATTAACAATCGATTGAGTGTCGTCGCTGGATGCGTTGAATTTCTTGCGTACGTCTCTCGGTATTTCTACCCAAGCTAATGTCCCGTTTTCGTGACTAGGACTACGAAGCGGAACTTCTTCAATTCGACTCAAAACTTCGCCTATTAACCGCACATGGGCCGCTGACTTTGAAGAGTAGATATTTTGATACACTTCTTCTGGCTGTAATCCGAAGTCTATGAGTTCAGCGGCAATACGATGAGAAAGTGCGGTGGTACGGGAATATCTAAAAGAATTTGTATCGGTAATAATTGAAACATACAATCCGAGCGCCATTTCGGGTGATAGTCTAAACGACGGTGCATCGGGATCAAGAACGTCTTGTGCCTGGTGAAACAGCCGATACAAAAGCTCACCAATTGAGGACGAACGCACATCCACTACGGTGTGCACTTTCCCGTTGGTACCATTGAGGCCCCCGTGGTGATGGTCGAGAAATAAAATCGTTTTGGCCTGACGTTCAAAAAAGTCCCACACTTTGCCCAGTCTCTTGGGCTCATTAGTGTCAACTACGACTGCGAGATCAAACGGTGCCTCTTTAAAGCCCGCGCCAAGAGTCTCAATTACTCCCCCCCGATCCAAAAAACGGTACCGTCCGGGGACTGGATCCGGATTAACGATCCGAACATCTTTACCCAGCCTTTTTAGACAATGGAATAGCGCCACTTCGGCCCCTAGACCATCGCCGTCAGGCATAAGATGCGTGCAGATGATAACAGAATGAGCTGCCGCAAGTAACCTGCCGGCATCGTGTAGTGACTTGTCCATTCTTCAGCTTATCGGAACAAGATATAAGATTTGGGATAGGTAACATTTGCCGCTTCACCCTCTCCAGGGGTAAGGCCTTGTTACCGATAAAATCCTTGGGACCACAAAGGAGTGTTAATGAGCGAGTCCAAAGTCGATCCACTATATATAATATTTGAAAAACATCTCTACGATTTTCACGAAGAAGAAGAGAATTCTAAAGAGTTTATCGACAACATCATCAAAGATTATTTAAATCACTTAACTTCGCGCAACGTCGCGGTCCCACAACAGTGGCACGGCGTCGTAGTAGAAGAACTTCGAGAACAAGTGCGCAACATGCTGGTGAAAAAAACCTACGGCTGTCTTTCGATTTCGGAATTCATAAAAAAAGAAGTAGCGAAAAAAGATCAAGCGAAAACTAAAAAACTTCGTGTTGGGCGAAAATAATCGGAACATCAATCACAGATTAGATTCGGAAGAACTATCTGCAAGCGAAGACTCAGTAACATCTTATTGGCAAAAGAACTAGGGTCAGTTGCCTTGTCTAGTAAAAGCACTAAGCGCACCCTAGTAGACACGTCTAATATTTTGGAATGAATTAAAAAATCAAAAACACTCTCGGCTATGTGATCTCGACTAACTAGTTTTTTACTGAACCACACGTCTAGAATTCTCTCGAGTTCAGAAGGCAGTAAATTAATACCTAAATCAGTTGTGCGAACACTTATAATAATCGGTCTACGGGACAACCCACCGGTCATCGCCAAATGCTCTACAACCAGTTTACGAATTTTCGAATTTCCCATATGTTCTCGTGCTGCACTCAAAACCAAGCGTTCCAAAAGTAAGTCTTTATCGCTGGCAAACTTACGGCGTCCCAAAGTAAAGTAAGAGTTGTTTTTCATTAAGGAAAAAAAGTTCTTAACATCATCCGAGTCAAGTTGCTCCCCCACCAGGTCCTGAATTTTCGTCAGGGTGTCTAGTTCCCAAGAATGAACTGATCCTGCGGGATCCGTGCGTTGAAGCATACGTTTTTTCTGCTGAAAATTTCGCACAGCTAAGTCGGTTAACATTTTGCTACGTTTTTTTCTTAAGTCTGGCGGGTGATTTGAAATATTCGTTGGAATCTTGCCGATCATATCAAGTGCTGACGAAAAACTTTTTTCATTGAGAATTTCATCATAATAGGCACGCAAGAGATTAGTTCCGATGCCTTCTTTAACAGAAATAATATCGCCAATCAGTTTCAGTGAATTTTTTCGAATTTCCGGCCAACCTCTCCCTAGGGCAGCAATCAATGTTTCTTCTATCTCCTTGTTACTCAACGAAGTGTCGAAGAACGAAGTAATCTTTGGGTCTCTAAGTAAAAGGTCTAACGCTCGATTTCCGGTTAAATTATTTTTTTTTGAAAGTTCGTAGAGCCTTTGATTGTAGGAACCCGCCCCTTTAAATTTTTGATCAAAATATATTTCTCTTAGTCGATAGTAGGCCTCATTTCTTAGATCGGAGTCCGGGTCTTCTAGTGCTTTCAATAAGACATTTAAACTCGCAGGGTCTTTGTCCGCGAGACTCATGATTACTCGCAAGGCTGGGATCCGAATTGAAAAATCAGACACGAGTTTAGGGTCTGTAAGATCTCGCACGCGCGCCCAATGTTCTGGAAGGAGTTCCAGTTCCTTTAAGCGATCCGAGGCTGCATAACGCACGAGTGGATCTTCGTCGTCTAGGAGATCCACTAAAAGACCCTGGGCAGTGCTCGCGTCAGATACAAGACTCTCGATTACGGCAATGCCACCCCTCCTAATCATAGGCGATTTACTCGTCACCACAGGATACAAATAGCCTGCAACATCATCATCGATGTTAATGCCCTTTATGGCAGCGGCGGCGAGGTTTCGAATAGACTCATTATTGGACTGCATCAATTTCGCAAAAGCGGCCTGAGTTACAACTTCGTTGGGCGCGTGAGTTTTTAGAACATCGATAAAAAGTGCGACGTTCGACGAATACTCTTCGTTTAATAATGCTTTAGCGATCGCATCTAGATCAGGGTAGACCGTGACACCATCTAGCGTAATCTTACGTAACCCTGTTTTTCGTAATGCACTCAACGCCGAGGCTCGCATTTTTTCTGAGCGGTGACTGACTCGATCGATCAATAAATCTTGCACTCCATTATCTTTTGGAAAACTCGATCCTAAAAGCTGCACAGCCATCGCCTGCACATCGATTTTGGGACTTCTCAGTTTTTGGATAAGTAGTTTTCTAAAATCACTGCTCCTAGGACCCAAATCTAACAATACGTCCAACGCTTGAGTCGCAAACTTGGTGTCTAAGTAGTCCACCAAAATATTAAGTTTATTGTTTCGAGGAGATACATAGTGTTTAACTCGAAAAAACGCCCTATTTGCAGCTTCGGCGTCATAATTTTTTTTAAGAATCGCTTTGCTTTCAAAAGGCAAAAACAGCTCGTTAACTATTTCGGGTGCCGTGATTTTATTTTTCAGTACGTGCTGCGATACATCTTGAATTAATTCTCGCGGATTGACTTCACTGTTAGCAATTGAAAATAGAGACTTTTGTAATTTCTCGGTAAGGTTGTTTTGGTGCTCGTACGTTAA
>DGKJ01000001.1:0-16580 GCA_002387735.1 Bacteriovoracaceae bacterium UBA4573
GATCTAAAGCGGGCCCACTGGGTTTGCGATATCTTGGAATCTAAATCCGAGGCCTGCGCGAGATGAGTGCAAACTCCGTTGGGCCGCAAACGGGCCGACCATAACACTCGCGCCACTTCGCGACTGTCGTTTGCCGGAATTCCGAGACGGTGCATGCCAGTATTAAACTTAAGATGAAACTTTAACTTGGAGTTTCGTTCCTTTTTTGCAACCCGGGCTAAAATTTGAACGTCGGCCAGAGAGTTTAAAATTGGAATAAAATCCTTTTCGAGCGCAATGCGATAAAGCGCCTCGGAAAAAGGGGTGCAATCTGAAAACACGAAAACGGGTAAAGATATGCCGGCGTCTCGAATCGCTAAGGCCTCGTCAAGAGTCGCGACGCCCAGACCAATCACCGAACGCAGGTTTTTTTCAGCTAATGCTTGAACCAAAGGTGCCGCGCCGTGACCATAGGCGTCGCATTTAACCATCGGGATCAAGCCCAAGAAGTGTGGCCGGTTTTTACGACTTAACTGCACTAATCGCTCAGTATTTTTGACGAAACGAGGAACCGATACCCTCGCCTCCACGCGGCGAGGGGGGGAATAAGGGCCAGACTCCGCGAGGTTCGTAATTCCGGCAGTAAAATCGACGTTCGATCCCAGGTGCATTCTACTCTAGTTTGCCCGATTTTAATCGTCCGAGCTACTGTCTTGTGTTAAATCGCCACGATGAAATTCGACAGCGACGTTCTCGTGATCGGTTCCGGAATTGCGGGACTTAGCTACGCTCTCAAAGCGGCCCGGTTTGGTACCGTTCACGTCGTCACAAAAAATCGCCAGGACGAAGGGGCGACGCGTTACGCGCAAGGCGGAATTGCGTCGGTTTTTTCGAAGAGTGATTCGTTTGCCAGTCATATTAACGACACCGAAGTTGCCGGTGCTGGATTGTGTCACCGAAACATTGTGGAACTGACCGTGCAAGAGGGGCCCGCGCGTGTACAAGAACTAGTGGATTTAGGAGTCGCGTTCGACAAGGACACTACTAGCGGTGAATACGATCTCACGATCGAGGGCGGACATGAACACCGACGTGTATTCCACTCTCGCGATTTCACCGGAGAAGCGATCGAAACCGCTTTGGTGGCAGCGGTCAGTAAACATCCAAACATTCGACTTTTTGAAAATCACGCTGCAGTAGACTTGCTGACCAACGTACGCCCCCAAAAACTTCGACGATCTGACGGCATGCGTTGTCAGGGGGCCTACGTGCTCAATAGCACCAGTGGCGCCATTCACGTTTTTTCGGCGCGGGTCACCGTGCTCGCAACGGGCGGAGCCGGCAAAGTGTATTTATATACGTCGAACCCGGACGTCGCGACTGGAGACGGAATCGCCATGGCTTATCGAGCCGGGGCTCGAGTAGCGAACCTCGAGTTCATGCAGTTTCATCCGACTTGTATGTATCACCCACGAGCTAAGTCTTTCTTAATCAGTGAGGCACTCCGCGGCGAGGGAGGCGAATTGATCGATGCTAGCGGGGCGGCCTTCATGCAAAAGTATCACTCCATGGGGTCCTGCGCTCCTCGCGACATCGTTGCTCGCGCGATCGATTCGGAAATTAAGCGTCAAGGCGCCGATTGCGTCTATCTCGACATCACGCCAAAACGCTCTGGTCACACCGCAGCTGCATTAAAAGAGCGTTTTCCCAACATTTATGCCAAATGCAGAGAATACGGTATCGATTTAACAACTGAACCTATTCCGGTGGTCCCAGCGGCTCACTACATGTGCGGCGGAGTTCTCACTGACGAACACGGCGAGTCCACTATCGAAAACCTTTTTGCGATCGGCGAGACTGCTTGCACTGGCCTACACGGTGCCAATCGTCTCGCCAGCAATTCCCTCTTAGAAGGCGCGGTCTTCGCTCATCGCGCAGCACTCCGCACCGAAGAGCGGTTGCGACGCATGAAACCCAAATTGGATTTGAAAATCTACGAAGCGCTGCCCGATTGGGATTCGGGGAAAGCGGTCCCCATGGAAGAGCGCATTAACATCGCCCACACATGGCGCGAATTGCGCACGACTATGTGGAATTACGTTGGCATCGTACGCACGAATCGCCGGCTCGAAAAAGCTCGCACTCGACTCGACTATATTTCTCACGAAGTGCAGGAATATTATTGGAGTTATCTCTTGAACCCCGAACTCATTGAGTTGCGAAACCTCGTCACGGTGGCCGACCTTATTGTTCGCTGCGCACTTGCACGCAAGGAAAGCCGTGGGTTACACGCCAACCTCGACACACCCTACCTCGATGACACCTATTTTAAGCGTGATACGATCGTGTGATCTTTCCAGGGTCGCTTCAACGGATCGGCAAACCGACCTTTGAAGTGCGATTGCCCACAGTCACCGAATTCACACCCGCTTCGTCGTAGCGCAGTAAAAAATATCGAGCCCAGGCGTTGCGCACCGGCATCAGAGTTCGCAGTACCACGTCACTCTCGGAGAGTTCCGTCATAAAAACGGGAGTCGGCGACACGGTCCATCCCCCCGCCTTATCACGTAGATCGGCCTTGTCGTAATCGGTCATAAAAAGTGAAACCAATACGACGCGACTGGCCTGTTGACTCATCTCCCGTTCCAGAGTTTTTATGGCAGTACTTTCTGGAAAAGCTTCGGAATGGCCCTGCCAGGCTTCTCGCAGTCGCGTAAGATCATCGTTTTTGGGCGACATTGCCGAAGCCCAAAAATCGAAGTCGGCCTCTACATAGGCCGCTTTTTCGCTGACACGAGTTTTTTGCTCATCGACGAATCGATCTAATGGATGTGTGCTTGCACAGGCCGTCAATAAACTGAAACAAAGGACGATTATCAATCGCTGCGAGATATTCATACTCAAAGTCTAACGCGAGGCCAGAAGTTCTTCAATGGTGGCGAGCGCAACACATTTCACCCCCGCCGCAGCAAGAGCCTGAGCTCCACCTTCTAGACGATCGAGCACGCACAAACAGGTGTCGACCGTAAAACCCTCTTCACGAATTTTTTCGATACTTCTTAAAGACGACCCACCAGTGGTCACGACGTCCTCCACCACCAACAGGCGGGCGCCGCTTTTAAGATTCTCCCGCCCCTCAATCCACTTCGAAGTTCCGTGTTTTTTCGGCTCTTTGCGCAAAATAAATGCGGGCAGAACTACGCCTTGCTCCTTTGCCCCAAGACTAAGCGCAGTGGCCAGAGGGTCCGCTCCCAGAGTGGGCCCGCCTACCCCACCGAAATCTCGGGGATTCAACAAGGACCAAGCCATTTGCGCAATTAGTCTCACGCCATCGGGATGCAGAGTCACATTTTTTAAGTCTACATAAAACGTGCTCGTTTTACCGGAGGCTAAAGTGAACTGCCCTTCCCGATAGGATAGCGTGCGGATAAGCTTCAAAAGATTAAGTTTCATCTGCGTGTTCATGATAACTTTCCCCTTGCTTGCGTTTTTTGACTTCGGACGCCCGTGCCACCCAGGTTAAAAACACTCGGTCCACTTCATCGTGACGAGTTTCGTTCAATACTTCGTGATACATGCCGGGAAACTCTGCCCAGTCTTTGGCGCGGTGTTTTAGGTTCTGATAAAATTTACGGGTCGCGGCAGCATCAATTAGACGGTCTTCTCCGGGAACTAAAAATAAAAGCGGACACCCGATCGGACGGATCTGATGTCGCGTATCGGCCGCAGCCCCCTGGAGTTCAAAAAACATTCGAGACGTGAGTCGATCATGTACGAGACGGTCGTTTACGTAAGCCTCAACAACATGAGGGTCATGTGAAAGATGAGAAGGGTTGAGTTCTGCCCGCAAATGCAGTGACGGCAAAGCCCGTTTTAGCGCATAAGCCGCCACGAGTTTTAACAAGGGGGCTTCAAACGCTAACTTTAAATACGGGCTCGAAACCGCAGCTGCTCTCACCCGCGTTTGAAGCCCGGTACGCAACAGGTAGCGCAACGTGATCAGCCCACCCATACTGTGGCCCAAGAGGACCACGGGACGCGACGTTTTTTCGATTATATGACTCACCATAGCTTCGAGATCATCGACGTGATCATCGAAATGCTCAATGTGGCCACGAGTGCCTTGTGAACGACCGTGGCCCCGCAAATCGAAAGCATAACCTTGCGCAAAGGGCCCCTTAAGTCGTTCAAAAATCCCGCGATATCGTGCTAGATGCTCGCCGAATCCGTGAACGAAAAGTAACACAGGAGCGTCGGCTCCGGTCGCTGCGCCGTTCCACTGTTCCGCATACATCTTCAAAGGTTCCGCTCCCTTACGGGGGCGTTCCATCACAAAAGAGTTGTAGGTTGCCACGGACTCAAACTACAATTTCTTATATGGAAAATACAAGTCCGCTCCTCTTTGACGATTCCGAAAAAAAATTCTTCATCGCCATGGGCAACAAAGCCATGGGCCCCCTTAGCGCCCAAGAGGTCTACGAACGAATTCAAAGGGGCGAAGTCGGGCTCTTGCACTACTATTGGCGCAAGGGCCTCAGCGATTGGAAACGTCTGGCCGAAGAAAAAGAATTCGCGGTCTTGGTTCCCAAAAAGCCGGCCAGTAGTTCGATTAAAACTCTTCGTTCGCGAATCGGAGATATCACTAAAGATGTCGAACTCACTCAAACAAGAGTTAATCGACCGTACTATTTGTACACTAACAACACGCAGTACGGCCCCTTTTCCGAGGACGAATTACTGCGTGTTTTAAAGACTCAAAAAGTTAGCCGCAACGCCTATGCTTGGACTGCCGGATGGCCTAATTGGAAGCGTTTGAGTTCGATCCCGGAATTCGCGGAGTTCGTAGCTTCGACGCCTGCCCCAAAACCTACGAGCAAGGCTAGTTCGAAATCGAAGTCCAAAACCAAATCTAGTTTAAAAAAAGTGCCCGCTTCAAACGACCAAACAATGGGCGTGCGCATGGGCACAGTGGCCGGGGAAGACTTAAGCGACAAACGCGGCGGTCCGCGGCGACCGTTGGTGGCGCGTTTATTTTTACATAATAATCAAGATGTAATCATCGCTGTGTGCCGCGATATTTCGATTGGCGGCATGCAAGTGCTCACCGACCGTGTTCCTGGGCCCGTTGGCTCGATCATTCGCCTGAACGTAAGCCCTGGTGACGCTGGCCAAGTAAAAGGCTTCGTGGCTGAAGGCGAAATTGTACGAGTACTCGAAGACGGTCGTGGCTTTTCATTTCGCTTTTTGAAAATTTCAGATCAGGCCAAGGAAGCGATCGAACAGTACATAACGAACTAAACTCAATATCTTAGTTATCGACGTTTTTTCTTTTTGCCAGTGCCCATGACCTGAATGCCGCCCATGATTCGTGCCACGCGCTTGGACTCGGAGTCAAACGCATCTCCTTCAACGGAATACTGCCCGTTGGCGAACACACCCAATTGAAGAGGACCAAAAATGCGCGTATCCAAAGTAAACGTATGTGCAAGGTCGAGTTCGGTTAAATGAGTATCTTCGGCCCCGATATTAAACAAATGATCATACGAAATAGATGCCGACGTAGCGTATACATCGATTCCGTTTTTGCACCGAAACGTTCCCTTGGCTCCCGACATCGGTTTTATAAAATGACTTCCCTCCGGCGCCCGGTCGTCGAACCACGCAGCGCCCACCCGAGCGTATAGCTGCAAGCGACAGCTATTTCCGACCTGAGAAAAATACCCGAGATAGGCTGGAATTTTTCCGCTGAAATAAGAGTCCACGCCCGGGAGCGACGAATACCGCCCGCTGACGTCGATCGGGTCAGCGCCCACCCACCATTTGCTACATTCGTTTTTCTTCAAATTTTTTCGCATGGACAGCGACAGTTTTCCGCCAGCGTACCCGCTATCTAGATCAAAACCACCACCCGTTTCGGCACCGCCCTCTAAACTGAGGCGCGTGAGATCTACCAAAAAAATGAGTGATAGATCGCCGGTCGCACTACTTTTCTTCTGAGCGTTATTTAACGAAATGCTACCAAACCCGGCACCCGCCCGTAGTTTGGCATTAAACGGAACCGAATATACCGTGTAATCTGCCGCGCACTTTTCGAGCAACTCGCGATCCACATCACAGTTCGGCAACACCCGGCCATCGGCGCAAAGTTCATCGGAGTGGCTCTGGTTTGCCCCGATCGTGGAAACAATGATCAGGAATACCCAGCCTAATATCGCTTTTTTCATGTTTTTCACCCTTCCCGGCGTCCGGTGGACAGAAGGCTCGATACCACAGTTCATTCCCAGTAGTCACGCTACCAGCTCTGTCTAAGTTTTAGACACCTGCCCACCCGGCTCCTATCTCACGAAAAACCGGCCCCCGCCCAACCCATTGAATATTGGACTGCGATTTTGGCACCCCGGTTGCACTGTAATCCCGTGAGCGAGTGTAGAAATATGTGGAAGTGGAAAACAAAATTTCGGAACTTTGAACGAACGCGGTTAACCGTATTGGTCGCCGTTATGACCCTGTCCGCGCTAGCGGGCTGCGGCAAAGAACAGTTCGTCAAACAACAATACTCTTCGACGGCATCGGCGATTGGTTTTCGCCAAATCCCTGCCAAAGTAGACATCGTTATCGTGGTCGACAACACCGGGTCTATGACCAACGCTTTCAGCGCCGTTCAGGCCCAATTGAGCTCCTTCGTCAATTCACTAGCCAGCAAGTATTGGGACTACCACGTAGCCCGCGTTCTAATTTCAAACCCGACTCCCATTAATAGAGTTTTAGTGGATTCGCGGTTCAATCAGCTCGAGTTGCCGGACGGCAGCGCCAATCCGAGCACCGATATCGTGCCTGCTCAATATGCGGTGACGAATCCGAATTCCTTTACCTTGTTATCTGCGGCCGAAGTAGGAGCCGCGCTTGTTACCGACCCGACTTACACGAGTTTGGTCAACACTATCCGAACAGCCCGCGACAACGATGTAACAAATTTTTTCCGAAACGACGCTTTACTGGCGATCATCGTGATCACCAACGGAGTTGCTAAAGAAGTACTGGTGGACTCTACCAATCCCCAGAGCGATGTTAGCTCTGTTCGTTTATCGACATGGGCTAACAATATAACGCGCCTTAAAACAGATGTCGGCGCATCAGACGACTTAATTCGATTTTACCCTATCGCCTCCCCAACTTATCGAAGCACCGGTTGTTACGGTGGAAGTGCAAACTGGGGCGGAAGCCTTTTTCAGATGAGCAATTATTTTCAAGGGGTATCCGGCGACGTGTGCAACACCTCGTCCATGAATACAGTTCTTGCCAATATCGAAAGCGACCTCGACGTTGTGCGCGAGTCCTACATTTTGTCCTACATCGTGCTTGCAGATCCATTTGTTGAAGGCGACGTTCAAGCCGTTATCAAAAACGGCGTAGGAATTCCGAAATCCAATGGCGTGAGCGACGGTTGGAGATACGTTGGTCCAGTCAGCAACCAATGCACGGTTACTTCGATTCAGACCAGCACTGGTGAACAGCCATTCTGTGCTAACGTGCGATCGGGTTACGCTATCGAACTCATCGGCAGCGCGCGAGCCCGAGGCAGCGACTCGTTAGAGATCGTTTGGGAAGCACCCGGCCAAACCAACTAAAGCGCTCAATCTGCAGGCAAAATAAAACTATTTTCAATGTCCTTAGTCTGGACATACGATTCATTCATCGTCATGAGTTACTTTCCGGACTTATCAACACGAACTGCTTCGATTCTCGCGGCACTTACCGCGGTTGCAGCGGGTAACTTATTCGGAGCCTGTTCGCTCGAACCAATCGAAGATACTGCCTCCGCGATTAACATCCGAATCGAAAATGAGCCGCCGGGCCTTTTGGCGATGCTTGGCGATCCTTTTCAAATCAACGCTCCCACTCAACCGAGCGACTTTAACTGCTTTGCCGTCAATGTTACCGGCGACGGAATTACGCCCAGCGCTTCAATCGGTGGGTGTGTTTCGAGCGACAACTTTAATGGAACTGGTCCCGGTATTACTTCTCGCCACTTTCTCCGAGGCACCGCTGCGACAATATACGTACCGGCGGGTGATCTTCGCAGAGTTGATGTCTACGGTTTTTATCCATCGACTCCTGAGTGCGGCGGTAGCGCAGGCGCTGTTTACTCGGGTTATTTTGTTGGATCAAAAAGCATTAAATTAGCTGAAGGTGGCGACGTTTCGATCCCCATTTCCTATTCCGGCGCCAATGCGTCAGTTAGTTGTTCGGAACCAGAGGTCAATCTGATTCCCACTCATGTTCGTCAGCGCAATACGACGAGTTCCGTCTGCACTTTTAACAGCTCTGCTCCCCCAACGTTTCCGACTCCACCCTCGGGCCCAATCATTGGACCATCTGACACCAATTACCTCGTCGAAGACGGCAATCTCAATGTTTCAGAATGTGACACCGCGCCGACCGAAACCATGGACATTCAATTTCGGTTCGACGCTACAGGATTGGATTTATCGACCTTTGGTCGCATGGAGGTTCATTGGAAGGGCCGCGGCGGCACTTCTGGCACCGGGTGCAACGGAAGTGCGAGTCAGACCCTCACAACTGGGGGAGCAACTGCCTGGTTGTACGAGGTATCGACAGATAGTTGGATTCAAATTGGAAGCGCCTCCGGCACTTCCGTTCAACTACAGGGAGGCGATTTTTTTCAACCCTTAAGTCGGTTTGTAACTTCAAATTATATATTCCTGCGAGTGGTAACTCCACAGTTGGCTTCAGGCTGCGCGATCATCCACACTGATGTCGCGCGCATCCGACTGGTTCGTTAAACAAACGTCATTTCCGGAACATCGCCCTCGACAATCAGTTCACACTCCGTTGCGCGCCGAACTTCGGTAACCGAAACTCCGGGTGCTCGGGCCACGAGCTGCAATCCGCGCGGAGTCACTTCAATTTCCGCAAGTTCTGAAACAATACGATTCACACACTTTACACCCGTGAGTGGTAGTTTACAGTTTTTTAACACCTTGCTCGACCCATCTTTCGCCACGTGTTGCATTGCAACGATGACTCGTTTGGCTCCTGCCACCAGATCCATAGCCCCACCCATACCTTTAACGAGCTTTCCGGGAATCATCCAGTTCGCTATGTTACCGTGTTCGTCAACTTCCATGGCGCCCAGTACGGTGAGGTCTACGTGCCCACCCCGAATCATCGCGAAACTCTCAGCGCTCGAAAAAAAAGAGGATCCCGCGCGGGTCGTGACTGTTTCCTTTCCTGCGTTGATGAGATCCGCATCTACTTCATTTTCCCTTGGATAGGGTCCGATCCCAAGAAGCCCGTTTTCGGACTGTAAAACCACATTCATTCCTTTCGGAATGTAATTTGCGACCAATGTAGGTATTCCAATTCCAAGGTTAACGAAAAATCCGTCTCGCAGTTCGAGGGCTATTCGTTGCGCGATCTGTTCTCGAGTTAATGCCATTTTTTTTACCCTGCCCTTACGGTTTTCTTTTCTATTCTTTTTTCATAGGCTCGCCCCTGAAAAATACGGTGCACGTATATTCCGGGCAAATGAATTTGATCGGGGTCTAACGCTCCCACATCTACTAATTCTTCCACTTCGACGATCGTAATTTTCCCAGCCGTCGCCATCATCGGATTAAAATTGCGTGCGGCTTTTCGAAATATCAAATTGCCCATGCGATCGCCCTTCCAGGCTTTTACTAGCGCATAGTCCCCACGAATGGCTTTTTCTAAAATATAGTCGCGACCATCAATATTGCGTTTTTCTTTGCCCTCGGCCACCACAGTGCCCACGCCCGTGGGGGTAAAAAAAGCAGGTATTCCAGCGCCGCCTGCTCGAATGCGCTCGGCTAATGTTCCCTGCGGTACTAGTTCTACCTCGAGCTGCCCGTTCAACATTTGCTGTTCAAACGTCTTATTTTCCCCAACGTAACTCGAGATCATTTTTTTTATCTGGCGACTTTTAAGCAAAAGCCCAAGTCCAAAATCATCGACGCCACAATTGTTGCTCACACAGGTAAGTCCGGTAACGCCCTTTTTTACCAATGCAGCAATCGCATTTTCGGGAATTCCACACAAACCGAACCCACCGACCAGTAGAGTTTGCCCATTCTGTATATCGCGACAAGCCTCATCCGCGTCTTTTACAACGGTACACAACATAGCTCACGCACCTTCCACACAAATCGCGGTAGCCTCACCGCCACCAATACAAATACTCGCCAACCCGCGTTTTTTCCCACGTTGTTTAAGAGCATGCACGAGCGTGACGATAATACGCGCCCCGCTGGCTCCAATCGGATGCCCTAAACTGATCGCTCCACCATTCACATTTACTCGGCTTTCGTCTAATCCGAGTTCCTTGATACTGGCCATGGTCACGACCGCGAAGGCTTCGTTAACTTCGAAAAGATCCACTTGAGCAAGCTCCCAGGCAGCCACTTTCAGAGCCTTTCGTGTGGCCTCTACCGGGGCGGTCGTAAACCACTCCGGGGCCTGAGCGTGCCCGGCAAAGCCAGTGATTTTGGCCAGCCACTTGGCGCCGGTGCGCTTCACGTAACTTTCGGAGGCCAACACCAATGCCGCTGCACCGTCATTGATCGTGCTCGCATTAGCCGCCGTAATGGTGCCATCCTTTTGAAAAGCCGGCTTAAGTGTAGGCATTTTTTCAAACTGCGCCTTTCCAGGACCTTCGTCGGTATCGACGAGCGTCGCATCGCCTTTTTTGCCAGCAACGGTCACCGGAGCCATTTCGGCTTTAAAAGCCCCGCTTTTCTGAGCTTCTACAGCCCGCTTAAAACTTTGAATCGCGAAACGATCTTGGTCTTCTCGGGAAAACTGATGTTCCTTCACACAAAGCTCGGCGGCGCTACCCATATGAAAATCGTTGTATACATCCCACAGACCATCTTTGATCATGCCGTCGACCAATTTTTGATGGCCCATTCGAAAACCACTTCGAACATTTTCCGCATAGAAAGGTACTTGAGACATGTTTTCCATGCCCCCCGCCACGACCACTTCGGATTCGCCAGTCAAAATGCTTTGAGCGCCTAACATGACGGCCTTCATGCCACTGCCGCACACTTTATTAATCGTCGTACAAGGAGTTGATTTGGCTAACCCCGCGAAAATTGCCGCTTGTCGCGCCGGCGCTTGTCCAACCCCCGCCGCAAGAACGCATCCCATGAGGACCTGATCAACCTGTTCTTTTTTTACACCCGCATCGGAGAGCGCCGCTTCAATGGCGATCGCACCGAGCTTGGGAGCAGAAACCGAAGACAGCCCCCCTAGAAAAGTTCCGAAAGGGGTTCTTCGCGCGGCAAGAATGTAAACCGGTTGCATGTGGGGCCTCCTCATTTGTCTATTGCCCTCAACATACATAGGCTGGAAAAAAGAGTCTACTCTCGATATAACCAGTCTTCCTATGAAAACTAAACTTCGTTTGTCCGCCCATGTCCTTCTTATTTACTCGCTCCTGTTTTCTTGGCCCACGGCGGCTCATAGTGCACCTCCGGGCCTTGCCAACCAATTGCCCGATCTCGTCGAAAACGTGATCGATGGTGTTGTTAATATTTCCTCGACGCGATTCGTTAAACAGTGGGTGCTACGCGGTATGCCCGAGTTTTTCGGAATGTTCGGCATTCCCGAGGAACATGTCTCAAAGCAGTCGTCACTCGGCTCCGGATTTCTCATTGATGGCGACGGCTACATCATCACCAACAACCACGTCATCGAAGGGGCCGACGAAGTCGTCATCACTTTTCGCGACAATCGCCGCGTGCCCGCGAAAATCGTCGGTCGCGACAAACTCATGGATCTAGCGCTGCTTCAGTTGCGGGGCGGCAAGAACAATAAAAACCTAAAACCGGTAAAACTCGGCAATAGTGATTCTGTGCGAATTGCCGAATACGTTTTCGCGATCGGAAACCCTTTTGGGCTTGGCCACACGGTAACCGACGGCATTATCAGTCAGAAAAATCGCTCAATCGGTATTGGCGTACTCGATAATTTTTTGCAAACCAACGCTAGTATTAATTTCGGGAACTCCGGGGGCCCATTGTTTAATTTCAAGGGAGAAGTGATCGGAATCAACACCGCGATCAATGGCCAGGGCCAATTGCTGGGTTTTGCCATCCCTATCGACGAAGCGCGAAGCAAACTCGAAGATCTTAAAAAATACGGCTATATCATTCGCGCCTGGCTCGGAATACTCGGCATCAATATTACGCCGGCCATTCAATACAATTATGATTTGCCGGTAGACCATGGAGTGGCGATCACTGATCTCGTCCGTTCAGGTCCGGCCGCCGATGTGGGTTTAAAACCCGGTGACATCATTGTGACCCTCGCCGACAAGGAAATCGCGGCTCGCGGAGATATTCAGAAAATACTTTCAAAATTTAAACCGGGTGAAAAAGTGGCAATTGGTATTCGCCGTGGTGGCAAGAAACTCACCTACACTGTCAAACTTGAAGTTTCACCCGATACGTCCAAACTACCGCAGGAGGTTTTATAGTCATGGATCGTCGTAAGGACACTATTTTTAAAGGCACATCATTGCCTAAAGAATACTTGGAAATGGTTCAGGCGCTATTCAATAAAAATTTTAAGAAACATCTTTCCGCTAGAGAAGTTTTCTTAGCGTTTGGTGAAGTATTTCCCGACGAACTAGTCATGGCCGTTTCAATGAAACACTCCGGCCAGCTTGGTATGACCACTTGTTACGGCTCGGTGGATTTTCCGCTCGCAAATGGTCCGAAAGGCACTGCGAATCAGGTCCAGGCCGCCGCTGGTCAGTGCATCGACGCGATCGCCAGTTTTTTTGGAACTTTTTTCGATGAAAAACGTCCGGTCGACTACGACAATGAGTACCGCCAGATGTGGACTGCCGTTGAGCTAGAAAAAAATAAGAAAACTTATCTTCGAATCAACCGCGACAACCTAGAGCTTGACGCCCAGGCCGACGCGATACTCGAACTCGACATAGAAAAAAGAAATAAGAAGAAGCTAAATTAAAAATTTAGCGCGCGATATCTTCGTTAAAAAACATCGCCGTCATCGTCAAAACGCTTGAGATTATCGAGAAGTCCCTCATCGGTGTTCTCGGGCGTTTCGATTTCGAAATCTTCGAGAGCTTCGTCAATTTCAAGATCGGCTATGACTTTGGCAAAATCTTTTTCACTGGCAAGGTCTACACGAATCGCCTCAATATACTTATCTGGATATTTCGAAACCAATTCTTCGATGTAGTGATTGAGCTTCTTTTCTTTGAGAATGAGCTCTTTGCGTTTAATTTTCTTCCAGTTTTTAATGTAGTGCATGCGGCAATAACCACCTGTAGTTGACATCAACTCACAGGCGACTTCGCGACAAATGGCGCTACTCACTGAAATTGCACGGTGTGGGCCGGACACTTTCTCAAGCGCAGTGCGCGCTTGGCCCACGGATTTCTTAAAATCTTTGCCTTTCCCAACTGAAGCCGCTTTACCTGCTTGCTTTGCAGGAACTGAAGTTTCCTTGCTCGCAGTCTTTGCGGCTTTCTCAGCCTTTGCAGGGGTCTCCTGCGCTTTCTTTGTAGCGGCTCCCTTTTTGGAGGGTTGGGCGTGTGACTTACCTCGCCCAACAAGCTTCGAAACGGCGCTTCCCAACGTCTTGAGAACCTTGCCTTTTGGAGCACTGGCCGTCTTTGCAACGGGTTTGCTTTTAGCGGCCTTGGCCATGTTCGGTTTGGCTTTTGTTTTCAGAGGGCGCGAGGCGCCACTTTTCGCTGGCATAAAGATAGTAATCTCCGTAAATTTTTCTCTATTGAGAACGGAATAAGTTTGCGGCGCAACAAAGTCAAGCCAATAAAGTCAAGTATGATCCAACCCAAGGGGCCCCAATGCCAAAAATAGCCCGTTCCCGAACCCTAAAAAAGGCCATTCCCCGAAACACCGGAACCCTGTGGCTTCCCGCATTTTGTGATCTTCATATTCACGGCGCTTTTGGGTTAGATTTCATGGCCATCAATGCGGTTTCGGAAAAAACATTTTTAAGTGAACTCCGACGCGTGAGTGAGTTGTTATGCCAACACGGCATCGCCCACTACGCGCCCACTCTTCTTACCAGCGAGTGGTCTACCCTAGAAGCGACCGTGGCAAAATGGGCTAAACTTTTGTCGAGCTTGCGAAGTCAGCCACGAATCTGGCCAAAAAACGCAGCTCTCCCCATCGGGCTTCATTTAGAAGGGCCATTTCTTCAGCCCGAATACGCCGGCGCTCATCCTCGCTCGGCGATATTAGCCCCCACTGCGCCGCGCCTCCGGCGCCTACTATCGTGTGGTTCGGGGCACATACGCATCGTCACGCTCGCGCCCGAAATTACAGGCGCTATCCCTGCCATAAAGACCCTCGTTAAGGCCGGCGTTCGAGTCCAACTCGGGCACAGCCGCGCGAACACAGCGCAGTCACTAGCTGCCATCAACGCCGGGGCCCGGGGACTCACCCACCTCTTCAACGCGATGCGGACTCACCATCGCGATCCCGGTCTCGAAGCGGCGCTCTGTTGGCCGAACGTTACGGCCGAAATCATCACCGATGGCGTACACGTGCACCCCGCGAAGGTTTACCAGTTGGCCAAGGCCGGCTCAGACCGACATTACGCCGTGAGCGATTGTTGCGCGGTAGCCCACGCCCCCAAAGCCTCTCTTCAGACCTTGGGCGAATTGCGGGTCACGCAGCACGGTGGAGCTGCTTACGTGGCCAACAAACACGGGCGCGCCACGACGACGTTAGCTGGGTCGGCTCGTCTCCTGCCGGAGCATCCGGCCCTACTCTACCGGGCCTTGACGCAAGACCTCAGTCTTCCTATCGACAAAAAAACTCTGCTATCGCTATTCACCCCTCCCGCCTTTGCGGGCGTAAAAACTCGCTTTTTTGCGAACTTTGAGGCAGAAACACTCCGATTTGTTCGTTGTGCGGAACGTTAATCCTTCGCCCAACTAATTCTTGATTTGGTGAGCTATTTTCAGAATATTTTGGCCGTCTCTTATTTTTGCTCTTCTTGGCGCTGGGGTGTTTTTAAATACGACCCCTTCACTCGCACATATTGGACACGATCACGGTTCCGCGCCTGAAATTCATGATCGCGAAGAACTCAAACAATTAGACTCGAACTTGGCCTTGCGTCTGGAGCAAATTGTCCAGGAATCGGATCTTCGCTCCTACGAACAATTGGTGAGCGAAGTCGAAAAAATCGCCCACGAGCTGCAAGATCTGGAACCGGGTCGCTCGAAGACCGGCGAATCGGGCAAACACTTTCATAGAACAAAGAAATTATTTTCAACTGCTGGAAAAATTCTTAAGTCCTTCGCAAGTCGCTTGGTTGGGATATTTCGTCCTTCAAAATGGAAAGAAACCTACTATCACTACATGCCAAAACTTGCGATTTACCACGGCGCCCTTTTGGGCACCTGGGAAGCCGCCATCGAACCAAGTCTCCCAGTTCACGTTGGGCATTCGCATGGAGTTGAGTGGGGCCTCGCAACCGGTGTTCTGTCTTTAGTTCACGCGCTCGACGGCGCAGTGTATCCACTGATTTATCATCTGCCCAAAACCGCGTTTGAATTACACAGAATTGCGGCACTTGGAGGCGTTCAAAGCGCGATTACTTATTTCTCTTCGCAGGCTGGAGTCGTGCCCTTTACCTTCGATTCGCTTAAAGCCGTTCTTTGGCATGTTCCTTCCGGTGGTTCGCTACCCCAGTGGATCGCAGTCATACAAGAGCGTCCAGTCATCGAAAAGCTAACTCCCAAAGCCCTTAAAACTGAACAAACCGCCCGTCGGGGGGTTGTGCCAACCGTCTCCCTGGCAGAACTAGAGCGCATGGCTCACGAAAATTCGCTCGAAATTGGCGGGTTGAAAACACTGGCCCGAGGGAGCCGCCTCTATGCCTTCGGCCTAGCCCAGCTGTTGCAAACAGATTCCCGCACCTCTTTTCTACTTGCCGCACTACTGGATCAAAAAATTGCTGACTCCGAACGCTTGCGACTTTCCACTCACCATACTGACGTTTCCGCCCCAATCGCTGTTTTGCCGCCAGTTACACGAATCCTTTCGTCCGACCTTCCCACCTTCTGGGAACTCACCGACAAACACGGTCTAGCCAATGTGGCGCGCATGGCGCTCGCTCACTTTCGAATTCGGGCGGAGCGCATTTTAGTTCACCGCAGTCACTTGGGTTCCATCTTCGGCGAAACCAGCCGCGCATTCGTGCGAGCGAGCCGCGAACTGCACACTCCTCGAAGCCTTCTCGTACGGTCGACCGTGCATCGCGGTTCCGCGACCGCTGAACAAGTCGTCGACCTCCAACGCACGATCGCCCGCATCGACCACTGGCTTCGAAGAGCAGAACAGGCCCTCGCGGAGGCCGGAGCACCAACCTGCGCCACTATGCTGAGCGGTGGCGCGCCTCCCCTTTAAGTCGACGCCAGTTCGTGCCGGCATGGAATTCTTGACTTTGACGTATGGATATGTTTTTTAAGCCCTTTTGGCTTAAATAATGAAGATTTACTTTCACGAACTTTCGGAAGAACCCAAACACCTAACGTTCACTCAGGC
>DGKJ01000001.1:16766-18192 GCA_002387735.1 Bacteriovoracaceae bacterium UBA4573
CACTCAGGCCGAGGCCTGGTTGGCCGAGGCCGTTTGCCAAACTTGGGAAACCTCGGTCGAAGACGCCGTGACGCCGAGCCTGTCTCCAACCCCATATACCGTGGACTTCGAGCTCAGACGGTCTCAGGAAATGATCTTCTTAAAAGGCACGCTGATCGACGTGGCCGTGGAATTACTCTGCTCTCGCTGCGCAACTCCCTTTTTTCAAAAAATTAGTGGCAAATTTCAAGGGATCTATTCCCGATCTCGAGATCTCCTCGAAAAGAAGAAGGGTACCATCGGCGTGGCGTACAGCGAACCCACCGGTGGCACCGAAGATGACCTTGATATCGAATATCTCGAAAAAGACTCTCTGGAGCTCGCAGACGTCCTAAAAGAACACCTTTACTTAAAGATTCCGTTTCAGCCCCTCTGTAGCGACGCCTGCAAGGGTGTTTGTCCCACTTGCGGGCAAAACCAAAATACCGATCCCTGCCAATGCCACCGGCTGCGAGAGGGTCCGCTAGCCAAAGCGCTGGCTAAAACGAAAATTCGTGTCGATTAGTTTTTTTTTTGATATAGGTCCGTTTCCCGAATAGGTCCAAATAGGAGAGAAAAATGGCAGTTCCAAAGAAAAAAGTTTCACCTGGCCGCAAAAAACAACGCCGGCAGTTTTATGCACTCAAGCCCGAGGGCCATGTAGTTTGCCCGAACTGCTTAGACACCCGCCGCCCACATCGCGTGTGCGTGTGTGGTTTCTATGACGGTCGACAAGTTACGCAGCCAAAAACTCAGTCCACTGAAACAGCGTAAACGAAACAATCGTTTTGGCGCAACGTTACTACACCAAGATTCTCGGCACCGGGAGCGCTTTTCCGCAGCGCTCCGTTTCTAACGCTGAACTAGCGGCATCGGTCGACACATCCGACGAATGGATATACGAACGAACCGGTATTCGAAATCGGCGCATCGCATCCCTCAAGGGCGACGAAACAAACAGCGGAATGGCGGCGAGAGCAGCTCTCGCCGCGCTCGAAGTTGCTAAAACTACGCCTGAAGAAATCGACCGTATAATTGTTGCAACTGTATCTCCTGACCACGTAATTCCCAATGCTTCCTGCGCACTTCAAGAGCGAATCGGAGCAAAAAACGCGGCCGCTTTTGATTTGTCGGCCGCCTGTTCCGGATTTGTATACGGTTTGGAACTTTCAAATGCTTTGATTCAATCCGGAATGGCTAAAAAGATTCTGCTAGTGGGAAGCGAAGTACTCTCTTCGTTTGTGAACTGGAAGGATCGGGGCACTTGTATTCTATTCGGCGATGGTGCCGGGGCGGTTGTATTGGGCCGCTCCACCGACGAATCTAGCCAAATTTGTTCTACTCACCTACAAGCCGACGGGTGGTCGAAAGATTTATTTTATATTACTGCCGGTGGAAGTTCGATTCC
>DGKJ01000001.1:18394-24268 GCA_002387735.1 Bacteriovoracaceae bacterium UBA4573
CACGCTACAGTCGATGAAAACCTCCAGTTCATGCAAATGAAGGGGCGGGAAATTTTTAAAGTCGCCGTAAAAATGTTGGCCGACTGCAGCGAACGAGCCCTTGAAAAAAGTGGCTACTCGATTTCTGACGTCGACTGGATCGTGCCTCACCAAGCCAATCTCCGGATAATCGAGGCTTTAGCAAAGCGCATGCAAGTGCCCATGCAAAAAGTTATTTTAAACATTGAAGACTACGGCAACACCTCCTCAGCAACAGTGCCAAGCGCATTTGACCTGGCTGTTCGGGAAGGGCGTATTCGACGTGGCGACTTAGTGCTATTCACAGTTTTTGGTGCTGGTCTGACATATGGGGCTTCAGTTCTGCGCTATTAAACGATTATGAACGAATCGAAATCGAACCTTAAAACCGCACTCGTGTTTCCAGGCCAAGGAGCTCAATTCATTGGAATGGGTAAAGATTTTTTTGAAAACTTCAAAGCCTCAGCGCTTGTTTTCGAAGAAGCTTCTGACGCGTGTAAATTGAATTTGAAAAAGCTTTGTTTCGAAGGACCAATTGAAAAACTCACTGAAACTTCTTCGTTGCAACCCGCATTGGTGGCGACCGAAGCCGCAATGTTGGCCGCACTAAAAAGTGAAAGCATGCTAGAGGTTTCTTTTGCGGCCGGGCACAGTCTCGGTGAATACGTAGCACTCTTATCTTCTGGTATTTTAACTACTGAAGCCGCAGTTCGCTTGACCGCGGCCCGAGGCGCCGCAATGCAAGCGGCCACACCTCCGGGGACCGGCTCCATGGCTGCCATTCTCGGACTCAACGACGAGACCACTATCGCGTTATGCGAAACTGCGACTCGCGACTGCATTGATTTCGGTAGAGAAACCGTTGAAGCCGCAAATTTTAATGCTCCGGGGCAAGTCGTAATCGCGGGTCACTCTCGTGCGGTTCAAGCCGCAATTGATCTCACCAAATCGGACACGCGATTTCAAAAAGCCAAAGCAATCCCGCTTCAAGTGAGCGCCCCGTTTCACTGCGCCCTCATGCAGCCGGCTCGCGATCTCATGGAACCTTTACTAGAAAGCGCCTTTCAGGCGGCGCGTTCAGTCATGCAGTTTCCAGTTCTTGCCAACATCAATGCCCAGCCGCATGCCCACACCGATGTTTGGCCCAAACTTTTATCTGAACAAATCACCAAGCCCGTACTCTGGGCTCGTTCCATGAAAACGCTCCGTGAACTGGGAGTGGAACGACTCCTTGAGATAGGTCCGGGTAAAGTGTTGGCCGGCCTGCAAAAGCGAATTGACCGAGAAGTGGAAGTCGTCAATATTGGTACCGTGGCGGACTTAAAATCTTTTCTTACAGGGACAAACAAGTGAAACCACAAGTGCTCATCACGGGCGGTTCACGTGGCATTGGTAAAGCGATTTGCGAGACTCTTGCGGCCGGCGGTTACGAGGTCGCGCTGACCTATCGTTCGTCGTCCTCAGCCCTTGCAGTAGAACAGTTTGCCAAAACGCTCTCGGAGCGCCATAACACGCGGGTTGAAGCCTTTGGCATGGACATTTCGCAAACTAGCTCGATCGACCAGGCCGCAGAAACCATTCTTTCACGGTTTGGAAATCTTACAGGAATCGTAAACAATGCGGGTCTCGCCATTGACGGTTTGTTTGCTCGCTTTCGACCAGAGCAATTCGACGAAATTCTAAACACTAATTTACGCGGAGCCTATTTCGTGACGCAGGCGTTTTTGCGCCCCTTACTTAAAGCCAGGTCTGGGAGCGTGGTGTTTATTAGCTCGGTGGTTGGACAATCGGGAAATGCAGGGCAGTCAGCTTATTCTGCCGCTAAGGCCGGTTTGTTGGGCGTTGCAAAAAGCCTAGCCCTAGAGTTAGCCAGCCGCAACATTCGGGTAAATGCCGTAACACCGGGGTTTATCGAAACTGACATGACCGGGGCGTTGCCGGAAGCCACTAAACAAGCTATTCTGCCGAAAATCCCACTCGGTGCTTTTGGTAGTCCCAAAGACGTTGCCGGCGCCGTTGCGTTCTTGCTCGGACCTGACTCTCGATACATTACTGGTCAGGTCTTGGCAGTTAACGGCGGAATGTATATGTAATGGAACCAATTGATACGAAAGGAAACCAAACGTGGAAGATCGCGTAAGAAATATCATCTGTGACCAATTAGCTGTAGAACCTGAAAAAGTGACCCTCACGGCAAGCTTTATTGACGACCTTGGCGCCGATAGCCTCGACATCGTCGAACTTGTCATGACGATGGAAGAGGAATTCGATCTCGACATCCCAGACGAAGACGCCGAGAAAATGAAAACGGTTGGCGATGTTATTAAGTACATCGCGTCGAAATCCAGCGCTTCTAACTAGAACAACCGACTCATCGTGGAGAATCGGACCCAAATTAACGGTCGTCGAACGGTCGTCACTGGCATTGGCCTGCTCAGTCCATTGGGCATGACGGTCGACGCGAACTGGTCTGCGCTTGTGCGTGGCCAGAGTGGCATCGACCGGATCACGCGTTTTGACTGTTCGAAGATTCCCGTTCAAATCGCGGGTGAAGTTCGTGGTTTTAATCCGGATCCGTTTTTCTCTTCGAAAGAGGCCCGTAAAATGGGTCTCTTCATGCAATACGGTGTTGCGGCATCGATGCTCGCATTGAAAGACGCTGGTCTTTCCGGCCGGTTTGGAGAACAAGGAGACGCTGCTAAGTTTGATCCCACGCGCGTGGGAGTGAACGTTTCGGCCGGCATGGGCGGTCTCCCCGAAATTCAGGAGTGGGACAGAGAACTAGTTTCGAAAGAAAAAAAATCGATAACTCCTTTCTTTGTGCCGATGATCATTCCAAATTTGATATCGGGTCACACGAGCATATTTACCAACATCCAAGGTCCGAATCTATGCGTCGTAACAGCCTGCGCGACGTCCGCACATGCATTGGGCGAAGCCAAAAGGATCATCGAACGTGGCGACGCGGACATCATGGTATCTGGTGGCGCCGAAGCAGTGGTTTGTGAAATCGGCATTGTAGGTTTTGCCTCCATGCGCGCGTTATCTACCAGAAACGACGCTCCCAAAGAGGCCTCGCGCCCGTACGACAAAAATCGAGATGGTTTCGTTGTTGCAGAGGGAGCGGCCGTTCTAATCTTGGAAGAACTCGAACATGCAAAAAAACGAGGCGCTAAGATTTACTGTGAGCTCGCGGGTTACGGTTACTCCGGCGATGCCAACCACATCACTTCGCCGTGCGCTGATGGCAGCGGAGCGATTCGTTCGATGAGTGGCGCCTTGAAGGACGCTCACATCTCGGCCTCTCAAGTTAATTACGTTAACACCCACGGCACTTCGACGACGGTGGGCGACGTTGCCGAAGCGCAAGCGATTGCTAAACTCTGGGGCCCCGATGCCGATGCACTCCATATTAGTTCAACCAAAAGCATGACCGGTCATTTACTTGGCGCCACGGGCTCATTTGAAGCCGCGGTTTGCGCACTAGCGATTCAGCATAGTTTGGTACCTCCGACGATCAACCTCAATACGCTCGACGACGAATGCGCAGCCACAAAACTTAACTTCACACCTAATAAGGCGGTAGAAAAAAAGATCTCCGCTGCTCTAACGAATTCTTTTGGCTTCGGAGGAACCAACGCAAGCCTCGTGCTCCGCGAGTTCAAATAAAATGACGACGAAACAGCCTACTCTCGCGATCGCCTCAGACCATGCAGGATTTGAATTAAAAGAATGGCTCCGTACCAATTTCACGAGCGCAACCTGGATCGATGCCGGCTGCTCCTCAGTTGCCCGCTGCGACTATCCGGACTTCGCCGAAAAAGCCTGCCAACTCGTTTTGAGTGGTAAAGCATCTGCCGCCGTATTGATTTGTGGGTCCGGTGTTGGAATGTCGATGGCCGCCAACCGCAAAAACGGAATTCGCGCTGTTTTGGCTCACTCAGAGATCGCTGCCCGTCTTTCGCGGGCACACAACGACGCCAATGTTCTTTGCCTCGGCGCTCGCATCACTGCGAACGAATACGCGTTAGATATTTTGAGTCAGTGGCTTGCCACACCGTTCGAAGGTGGCCGCCACCAGGACCGTATCGCAAAAATGGGGTAAATACACATGACCAATTCCACCGTAAAAGACGCCGCAATCACTAAACTGATAGCACTCGAGAGTGAACGGCAGCGTGACGGGCTCGAACTAATCGCTTCGGAGAACTATGTATCGCCGATGGTGCAAGAAGCGCAGGGTAGCATTCTAACGAATAAATATGCCGAAGGTTACCCTGGAAAAAGATATTACGGCGGTTGCGAAGTCGTGGACCAAATAGAGCAGATCGCGATTGATCGAGTAAAACAGCTCTTCCAAGCACGCGCGGCCAACGTTCAGCCCCACAGCGGCTCCCAAGCCAATATGGCGGTGTATTTTTCGTGTCTCAAACATGGCGATAAGATCCTTGGAATGAATCTTTCCCACGGAGGTCATCTCACTCACGGCAGCCCAGTGAATTTTTCGGGCCGTTTGTTCCAAACGGTGTTTTATGGAGTTGAGAAGGAATCCGGTCGTATCAATTACGACGAAGTGCGATCGATCGCAAAAAAGGAGCGGCCAGCTGCGATCGTAGCTGGAGCGAGTGCCTATGCGCGAGCACTTGATTTTAAACTTTTTCGGGAAATCGCTGATGAAATCGGAGCTAAGTTAATCGTCGATATGGCCCACATTGCAGGGTTGGTCGCTACCGGTCTTCATCAAAGTCCTATTCCGCACGCGCACTTTGTGACTTCCACCACCCATAAAACCCTTCGGGGCCCGCGTGGAGGACTTATCCTTTGTTCTGAGGACGACCTAAAAAGCGTAAATAGCCAAATTTTTCCGGGCATACAGGGTGGACCATTAATGCACGTGATTGCCGCCAAGGGGGTCGCCTTCGGCGAGGCCCTCACTCCGGATTTCAAACGATATTGTGAACAGGTCGTCAGCAACGCTAAAACCCTGGCCGAAGAACTTATTGCCCGCGGTTACGAGCTGGTTTCGGGAGGTACCGACAATCATCTCGTTTTAATAGACCTGACTAATAAGGACTTAACCGGCAAGGACGCAGAGGCTGCTCTCGGAAGAGCCCATATTACCGTCAACAAAAACACCGTTCCGTTTGAAACTCGGTCACCTTTCATCACTAGCGGCGTGCGAATTGGCGTGCCTGCAGTAACGACGCGTGGTATGAAGCAGCAGCACATTCGCCAAATCGTCGGCTGGATAGACGCTGCTTTGAAGGCCTCACAAAACGAAGAGCGGCTCCACCGAATTGGCGAAGAGGTAAAGGATTTCTGTAAATCCTTCCCGCTCTTTGCACAATAGGATGGTCTATGCGTTGTCCCTACTGCTCGACGGTCGAGAACAAGGTGATCGAGTCCCGAATCAACCAAACGGGTGATATTACGCGGCGCAGACGCGAATGTTTGCATTGCCAGGGACGATTTACCACCTATGAAAAAGTTGAAAACGTTATGCCCTCGATCGTTAAAAAAGACGGGCGGCGTGAACCGTTTTCACGAGACAAAATTTTTTCAGGCATTCAAAAGGCCTGCCAAAAAAGACCTATCACTACCGAGCAAATCGAAAAAATCGTAACACAAATCGAATCGAAGATTGCCAGTTTCAATGTTCACGAGCTCCCAGCACGCACGCTAGGGCACCTCGTGATGGCCGCCCTACACGATCTCGACAAGGTAGCATACGTTCGGTTCGCCAGTGTTTATCGCGAGTTTAAAGACGTTGAAGAGTTCGTTGCGGAACTTAAACAAGAATCGCCGCAACAAGAAGGCACATTATGAGTAATTCACGCCGAGCATCTCGAGAAACTC
>DGKJ01000108.1 GCA_002387735.1 Bacteriovoracaceae bacterium UBA4573
GCCCGCGTCCATAAGCGCCATGGATCCAGAGCACACCGAACCCATCGAACTAGAACCGTTACTTTCGAGCACTTCGCAAACTACCCGCACAGTGTAGGGGCAGTCTTTTGGCATCACGTTTACTAATGCGCGCTCAGCCAACGCTCCGTGGCCAATTTCGCGGCGTCCAGGCGAACCTACTCGGCCCGTCTCGCCAACGCTAAATGGAGGAAAGTTATAATTGAGCATGAACTTCTTGTCATACGACCCGCGCATGCCATCGATCATTTGCACATCATCGCCCGTTCCAAGCGTTACTGCAGCAAGCACCTGTGTCTCGCCGCGCGTAAAAAGTGCCGAACCGTGAACGCGTGGGAGCAAGTGTGCTTCCACTGCGATCGGACGAACGGTAACTAGATTACGTCCGTCGATGCGCGATTTTTTCGAAAGAATCATTTCGCGCATTTGAACGTATTTAAGATTCTCGAGAATTCCTTCGAGTTCTTTTTTCCGTTCAGAGGCGTTCTCATCGCCGTCTTTAATGAGCTGGGCTTCAGCCGTATCGTAGGCTTTATCGTAAAGCCCGTATCGATCTTCTTTTTTCTGGGTAGCAAGCGCTTCGAGCACTAGAGGAAGCATGATCTTCTCGGCCGATTTCTTAAACGTATCTTCAACTTTTTTCGGTTCGAAAGTTCGTTTCGTTTTGCCCACTTTTGATTTTAGTGACTCGATGATGTCGATCACAGGCTGCATAGCTTTTTGTCCAAAAAGAATGGCTTGTAACACTTCTTCTTCTGGCACAACTCGCGCGCCGCCTTCGACCATCATAATGGCGCTCTTAGTGCTAGCTACGAAAATCTCCATGTCGGATTCTTCTTGCTGCGCAATCGTGGGATTGCAGATCAATTGGCCATTAACGCGACCAACGCGACAAGCAGCCGTTGGACCCTGAAACGGAATCGAGGAAATCGCAAGTGCGGCCGAAGCGCCTACGCTCGCAACAACGTCCGGGTCATTTTCTTTATCGACACTCAGTACTGTTGCAATCACTTGCGTGTCATAGAAAAAGCCTTCTGGAAACAACGGGCGAATTGGGCGATCAATGAGCCGTGCAGTCAATGTTGCGTCGGATGAAGGTCTCCCCTCGCGTTTAAAGAAGCCACCTGGAATTCTACCGGCAGCATAAAATTTTTCTTGGTATTCTACAGTCAGCGGAAAAAAATCGATTCCGTCTTTCATGTCACTTTTGCTCACTGCGGTGACAAGCACCACAGTGTCGCCGTAAGTCACGAGTACCGAACCATCTGCCTGTTTTGCCAAGCGGCCGGTTTCGATAGTGAGTTTGCGTCCGCCGAAATCGCAAGACACGGTTACTGGATTAAACATAATTGATCACTCCTTGTTTTTGTATGATGAGAGCGTAGGAGGGTTTATGAAACCTGAGTCGCGACCACTGTCTTGTGGTCGAACCACGAATCGGAAAAATAGATTTTTAGTTAAATCTTTTTTTCCAATTCGTGGTTTCTATCAAACCCCTAAAAAAAAGGGCCCTTTCGGGCCCTCTCTCAAATTTATTTTCTTAATTCTAATGCGCCGATCAGCTTCAAGTAACGCTGAGGGCTTGCACCTTTCAAGTATTCAAGTACGCGCTTGCGACGACCTACTAATTTAAGAAGGCCAAGCTGCGAAGAATAATCTTTTTTGTGGGTGCGAAGATGATCGGTAAGTTCATTGATACGACGGGTCATGAGCGCAACCTGCACCTCTGAAGAACCCGTGTCTGCCGTAGAAGTTTTATATTTTTCTACGACTGCTGCTTTTTCTTGTTTGTCTTGCGACGACTGATGCGCCAAAGTAAATCTCCTTTTAATTAATCTTTTTAGATCCTCGGCTTATAGCCTGGGGAGCTCGGCCCGTCAATGCAGTCCTTAATACTTGACTATTATTGTTTAAAAATCAACTCTTTAGCCCTATTTACCGATTCGTTAACGATATGGTTTATTCTGCACGGCTCTTCAATATTCTAGCCCCTATTTTGGTGCTTTTGGCCTCGGCGCTGGGCCACGCCCAAGTGGAACGGGACCCCCCGCCCGAGGATTTATCCCCGCAGGCCAAGGTCTTATGGCGAGGTTACTTTTCGGACCCTCCGATTTACTCGGCAGACACCGTTTTTCTCGCACCAAAAACGTCCGCCATAAGTGAGCGGGAATTAAAAAAAATCGTAGAGGAACTTTACGCTCACCCTGAGTTTAAGGCTCGCCTGGATATTGGGACCGAGTTCGGAAAAAAACGCCAAGAACTAATTAAGGCGAGACTTAATCAAAGTTTGGTGCACTCGCCAAATCAGGTCCGATTAGAATATCGAAGTTTATTACAGAACAACGCAATCGAAAAACCCGCTTCACCAGACAAAATTGAACGAGCTGCGCGGGAGGATTTTCACAAAAGAACTGGCACGAACAAGGTCGAAGTACACCCTGCATTCAAAAAACTTTATCAGAAAATATACAACCGATTCGAAAATTCATTAACGGACCCTCGAACGGGGAGCTCCGACAAAGTCTTGTTTCAGGCTTTACTCGAAGATTTGAACAAGAAACGAAATGAAACCATCGATAGCGCGATGCTTTTGCTTTATGAGGCCATTTCCGAAAAAGGCCTAAGCCCAGCACCCGACATTTTAGTTGGGTTTAGCGTTGGGTTTCGCACCGAAGGCGAATACCAGCTAAATCTTATAGAAACTGTGAATAGTCCCGAAAAAGCAAAACACCTTTTAAAAAAATTGCGTCAAAAAAATACTGAAATTTTCTCCATTGAAATTGGAACACCACAAGAAGAAATGATCGTTGCAATTCCTGAACGCGGTTCAATTTTGGCTGGTCTAAGATATGATTCTGGCCCCAATGTAAGTATCTTAAGAGCCATCGACAGACTCGACGGTACTGAAATTCGAGAACAAGTAGATTTTATTCAACAACGGCTTCTCGCTTTTCAAAAGCTACGAGGTGAAATTCTAGATGCCATTAAAAATAATTACACGGCAGCCAAGTTAAATAACATCCTCGACTACCAAACGGGGGACCGCTCTCTAAAAGCAATTGCGGATAGCTATAAAGGGCTCTATGGCTGGGGCGAAAGTCGCAAACGCGGATTTTGGAACGATCGAATTCGGACCAGTGCCCACTTGCCGAATATCGGTACCGGCTTGGAAAATGCCGACGCGTTAGATCGTCGCCCCGCACCTCTAAAGAAAGGTTTTTTTTCTCGTGTATTGGATCGTGTGAGCCAAATAGAATCGAGATCGCGACGGAATAGATCGACGACCATCGATTCAACAATCGCGCCTGGTTTAATTACAAAAGGAGCCCCGGCCTCGAACACACCCAAGCAAAACGCTGCCGATCATCCGGATTTGTTCGAGGTCCAGAATCTAGATTCGCATAGCGCCCCTCGCTATTTCTACGTGTCGAACGATATCGAAAATCGAAAAGAGTTTAATTTACCCAACAAAGCTCCTCGTTCGTCACTTCGCGTGACTTCGAGTACAGCATTGCCACATTCAACGAATGGCTTTTTAATAATTCCGCGTCCCCATGGGCATGCAATTTCAAAACTATCCGTGCTTGGCCATGAAGGTAAAACTCTGGCCTACCGAAAAGACTATATTGTTCATGAGACGGGAGACGGACTTTCGTACTTAATCGAATTTCGTAAAAAACAACCTAACGGCGTTCGCCCTAGCGTCGAGTTCGTAAGACAACCAACAGGTCCCGGGATTAACTCCGAACTAAGTAGTCTCGATCTCGATGCGTTAGCAAAAATCAATGCTCGTCTAAATAAAGTAGGCTTTACCCAAATCGCCAATGCACTCGACCAACGTATCGCGTTCGCACGAAAACAAGGGGCCTCTCTTTCTATGAGTGATCTTGAATCTATAGTCGCGCACGCGGGACTTTATTCGTACATAAAGGAATCTCAAATCGACCCACGTGCCATTGAACTCGACTCGACCTTTGGCCCCCATGCCAAGTTCTTGCACCAAGGGGTGCTCTGCGCACAATGCGACGGCGCGAACGCTTTTTTTGCCGATATTATGCAAGAATACTTCAAGGCCGCGGGTAGCAAACTCGAAGTTTTCGACGCTTCGTCTTTAGTAAATCAAGCGGGCATCTTAAATGATGGTATTCGACACGCACAGATCGGTATTCGCGATCCTAACAGCTCTGATCGTATAGCTTCGTTTCTTATCTATGATGCTACAGCCAAAAGAAAGGACCCTCGTAATCCGAAATCCGTCGAGACTCCCCAGGGCGATCTCGACTCGCAACCCATTGCTCGAACTCGGTCTCGCGTAAAAGATACAATCAAAGAACTCGAAGCGAACGATACGAATCTAAAAGCGACGTTCTCTAAATATAAACACCGTGTAATGAAATCCGCGAGTGACCCAATTGTTCGCACCACTCGATTAAACATGATTACTTCAGATTTGCTCGGAGGAAAAATCACTTTGCCCGACGCAACCGCACTTCTCAATGAAACATTGGGCCTAACGGGTGATGACGCTTTTGCTTCTTTTCAATCGATTGATGAAATGCTTTCGACAATTCAACAGCAAGCAAGAAAGACGCTGACTCTCATAGATCGACTAGACGAATCGAAATCGCTTCGGACCATTCAACTTCCCGTCCGGGATGCCGCAAGAACCACCCTTCGAACCATTGACGCAGAGTTGGAATCTATCAACAGCACCGATGTTTTCGATCACTGGACTGGACTCGACCGCATACCCGACGTCGATGGCGCGGCCTGCTCTTTGTTGCTCATAATGCAACGCGCGAAATCCAATTAAATTATTAACGAATATAGTCTTGGTAAAAGGCACGAAGTTTTTCGATAACCTTCGCTTCAATTTGACGGGCGCGTTCCCGGGTTAATCCAAACTGATCGGCCACCTCTTGCAACGTTTTGGGTTGGTCCGCCGCCAAACGTTCTTTAAAAATCGCCAGCTCTTTTTCTTTAAGAGTTTTAACAAAGTCTGAAAGATGTTCTTTCAATATTTTCTTAAGCTCTTGGCCCTCAAATTCATCATCAGCAGACTCACGCTCGTCGGCTAGCAAGTCTTGGTGGGTCGTCTGGCTATCATCTTCGCCACCCAACGGATTATTCAAACTCACGTCACCGGAGCCCGCTCCTAAGCGTTTTTCCATTTCAATGACGTCTTGTTCTCGCACGTTTAATTTTTCTGCCAGGAGCTTCGGCCCAGCCTCGAGCCCTTGCGCTTCAAGCCGTTCCTTTTCGCGCATAAGGTGAAAAAACAGTTTTTTCTGGGCTGCCGTGGTTCCAACGCGCACTTGGCGAAAGTTATCGAGAATGTATTTCAAAATATAGGAGCGAATCCACCAACTCGCGTAATAGCCCAGCCGCGCGCCTTTACTGGGATCATACTTGCTCACAGCCTTCATGAGCCCTACGTTGCCCTCTTGAACCAGATCTAGAATGTTCTGATAAGCGGAGCGATACTCCATGGCAATCTTCACAACCAGCCTAAGATTAGCCTGCACCAGTCGTTTTGCCGCATCAATGTCCCCAGTATCGCGCAACTTCACCGCAAGCGCGAATTCGTCCTCGGGCGAAAGAAGTGGATATTTCGACACGTCACGAAGGTAATGTTTAAACGGATCTAAATGAGGAGGAAGCGCTGGCAACTGCTCGAGTTCAGCGGCCAAATCCGGCCCCGAAGCACCGGCTGGTACCGGAAATCCGGGATCCCCCACCAACTCGGCCTCAAGAACCTCCCCTTCGTCGCCCTCTGCCCCTTCGGAATTGGCCGTTGATCGACCTTCGTCCTCGGCGAGCTCGCCTTCGAGTATCTCAGGGGTGACGACCTTCGGTACTTGTGCCCGAGTAGATTTGGCTTTTTTTGATTTTTTGGCTTCTGAGCGTTTCATCATGATCGGTGTCCCCAACTCTATAATACGAACCCTTGATTTTCACGGACCTTTTCAAGTATAACGCGGTGCGATTTCGCCGAATGGTGCAAAGACGACTCGTTTGTTAGACATTTCTGTAAAAATTACAGGAATCCAAGGGTCTCAGATGTCCAAATTCTGAACAACCTTTGAGTGCTAAAACCTTGTTTTACTTCTGAAAAACGGGCTTTTTTCGCCATGAAATTCTGCTTGGTACACGGCTTGCTTTGTGCATCGGCGGACTTAAAGCTTTGTTTTTTTAACGGAGGTATCATGAAAGGTCTTTTTACTCGGACTTCAGTAATCGGAGCAGTAGCTCTGTGGTCGGTAGCTGGTCTTGCAGCTTCGACTTCAACAACGGTTTCGAACGCTCCCGCTTCAAGCGGCGCTGTTTCAGAAACCAGCATTCAAGACGTGGCTGCTCAACCGAAAGCACTTCCAATCTCGGCCGCTGCTGTAAATGACTTTTACGGCCCAGCCCTGAACGATCTTGGTGCTCGCCAAACTGCAGATTCCGCAAAGGACGCAGTTCAACCACTAAACAGCCGTCACCAAATCGGCATTTCCTATGCGATTGATGAGTCAACTAAGTTTACTCCAACCCTCGACTTCAGCCTTAACTACACGATTCCTAAAGGTGTAGAAAATGGTGAACGTAACTTCGCATGGAATGACAGTTACTTGAAGCTTAGCCGCGCTGGCTTGCTTGACGGCAAATTGGGCGGAAACGCTGTCGCTCTCGATGGCGACATTCGCTACATGCTTCCTACGAGCAAAGGTGCTCGTGACGCTGACTCGTACGGTGCAGTTCGTCTGTCGCTTTCTCCAAGCATGCAGATCGCGAATTCGAACTTTTCAATCGTAGCTACAAACTACGCGCGCATTCACATGTACCGCTCGGTTACAGAAAATCTTTCGGCTACTCGCTGGAAGTTCTACACGGGCCCACAAGTGAATTACGCTGTGAACGACAAAGTTACTGCGTTTGTTCTTTTCGAAGCCGTAGCTGCTTTTGACAACCAGGGTTACTCCAACACCACGAACGATCAACTCTCGCTCGCGGACTTGGAACCAGGTGTTGAACTCAACTTGCACGAGCGCGTATCGCTCACGCCGTTTCTGAACTGGTACACGAACCAGCCAATCAGCACGACGTCGATCAACCTGAACGCTACGATCAAGATGCTCTAAAACGGAGCACGATCTAAGAGTTCTAAGAACTTAGAAATCAAAGCCCTCTCAAACTTCGGTTTGAGGGGGCTTTTTGTTTTTGCAGGCGCTACAAGTTTGATTTTGCCGGTCGGCAAAACCTTCTTCTGTTCCACCAACATCCCCGCCGATACAATATTGGTCGGGGAATGGTGGGAATGGCTCAAGCTTCACTCTTTTTTGAACACGATGGCAAACTAGTTGGCCCATACAGCGTCGACGAGATTGCCCAACAATTGCACGCCGGCTCACTTCGAGTTTCCGCTCGCCTGTTCGACGCCGACAATGACCGCTGGACCACTGCGGCAGATGTAATTCCCAATCTCAATTTTGAGTCCCCTCGCGACTGGCGCCCACCGGCTCGACCGGTAGATCTTAGCAATGTGCACGTGGCGAAACTTAATCGTGAACGCACCGAAGGAATCGATTATTTCGCATTAATTTCCGAAAGAAAAAAAGAAATTCATCGAGAAAAGTCCAATGCCAAACCCCAGACGCTGCCAAATGCCAAGACTAATTGGGCTGCACCGAAAATTTTTTCGCAAGGTGCCGCTGAAATTACCAAAACATTGAAACGTTATTTTAAACGCCCGAGCAAAACCACGGGCGAACGCGCGGCCTCAACCGGCAAAGTTCTGGACTTTGCTCAAAGGTCTCGACACATTCTTCGCGAGAATTTGCGAGAGTTCGCAGTAGCGGCGTCGCTAGCCTTGGTATTTACTGGTACCTATGCGTTGGTCAAAACATTTTCAAACGAACAAACCCAACGTCAGCCCGCGGCAACCGGTGCCACGCCAAAAAGTAAACCGGTAACGTCGTCAAAACCGTTTGCGGCAGAGCAGGCCGAAGAAATCGGCAAAGGAAGCGCGCCGATCCAAAGACCCCGAGGATCGGCGGGAGCTAAAAAACCCACCTCAGTTCTTAACGAAATCGCACCGCTTGCGGCACCGGCTCCGACCGAGCCGCCGGCCAATGCCGTGAATCAAAACACCGACAATCAGGGCTCAGGTCCCCTCTACTACAGTACGTCTGAAGATTACCCGCAAGAACAAGTCGTAACCGATGATACTCAGACCACGCCCGGCGAGGCCGCGTATCCCGGTCCGAACTCGGCTTATTCTGGCACCGACCCAACGTCTTCGGATCCGGCGGCCATGCAAGCAGTCACCGGCAACCGTAGTGCTTACCCTGATCCACCGATCCCAGAGGGCGTGCCTCCTCCCGTCGGGGACGACGCCTACCGCACTCCAACCTCGGACGGCACCACCGATGGAACCAACGGTCAGTCCGAAGACTACTAAAACGACCTGAATCGATCGCCCTTTCGGTCCGTCGGTTGACGGGTTAAACCCCCTCGCGCTAGTCTCGGCACTCAATACGATCATGAAACGACATCGCAAAGTCCCCCAAAAAGCGTCCGGCCGTTTTATTGTAATTGAAGGCGGCGACGGCACCGGAAAGTCCACTCTGCTAAACAAGATCGAGCACGCGTTAAAAGCACGTGCGATTCAGTGTGTACGAACGCGAGAACCTGGCGGCACACCACTCGCGGAAGAAATTCGCGAGCTTATTCTTGCTCACCAGCGTCCGGGCTATGAGATCGATGCCAAAACAGAGTTACTGTTATACGAGGCCGCACGCGCACACCATGTGCGAAATGTTATTCGCCCGCACCTAGCAGCGGGAACCACTGTGCTCTGTGATCGTTTCACCTACTCGTCGATTGCCTATCAAGGCGCGGCTCGAGGTTTGGGAGAAAAAACCGTGGCTATCTTAAACTCGATTGCCACAGAGGGCCTTGAACCCGACCTTGTTATCGTGTTGGATCTCGCCACCAAGCAAGCCAAAGCCCGCCGCAGTCTGCGGGGCGCCGCAAATCGACTAGACATTGAGCCCGATAGTTTTCATGAAAAAGTGCGCCGCGCTTTTTTAAAACTCGCGAAAGCAAACCCGCGCAGGTGTGTCGTACTCGACGCCAGTCTTGACCCCGACACCGTGTTTGCAAGGTTGCTCGCACTCAAACCCTGGAAGAGGTTATTTTGAATCTCAAACCCCTCTTTCAAGATGACGCCTGGAACACCCTGCGCTCAATGGCGCACCCCGACCCTTTGCGGCTACCAGGGTCGATAATATTCCTCGGCCCAGAGGGGGTTGGAAAAAAACGAACCGCTCGCGCGCTATTTCAGTTGATCCACTGCCTGCAGCCTGCGGAATTCGAGGCCTGTGGCGCTTGCCGTACCTGTATGCTTGTGGCCAATGGCAATCACGTTGACCTAGTGGAGGTGGAACCGAAAGGTTCTACCATTCATGTAGAAGAACTACGCGAAGTGCTAAAATCAAACGCATTTCGACCTTACGAAGGTCGAATTCGGTTAATTCTAATCGACCAAGCACATCTACTCGGTGTTTCGGCTGCCAACGTACTGCTCAAGTCGCTCGAAGAACCACCCGAGTACGTGAAGTTCGTGCTCATCACTCACGAACGCACCCAACTGCTCCCAACTATTACCAGCCGCAGCCAATTCGTTTATTTTCGTCCGCTCGAAGAAGCGGCTATTTGGGAAATCGCCGAGCGCCAATCGCTTGCATTGCCCTCGGAATTAAAAGGAGTTTTTTCCGCACTGCTCGGTGGGGGGCTTGCCCGACTTCATACGCTCGCCCAGGCAGATTCACTCGAATTTCTAAAAAAGGCCCGTCAGTGGCTACAGTCCAGCGGACAAGGCGGACGCCGGAGTTGGCAAGAGACCGTACAGTTTGCCGACCAATTGAGCGCGCTGAGCGACGAACAATGGACCGCATTATTTGCGTTGGCCTCCTGCGAGTGTTTAAAAGCAGCAACCGATCGTGCGGCCGAAGGTCAACTCGCAATGGCCTATAACTGGGCCCAACGTGGACTTCGCTTTTCGCAATTCGAGCAAGGGTTTGAAGCCAATGCCAATAAAAAACTAGTCGCGTTGCTCGTTAGCCAAGCACTCAGCGGGGAACATGTGGCGGGCCCATGATTCACGTCACTCATCTTTCTAAGTGGTTTCCAAATCAACCGGTACTTAATCGCGTTTCGTTTTCAGTCGACGAAGGCGAGAGTCTTGTCGTGCTCGGCCAAAGCGGAATAGGCAAATCGGTCCTTCTTAAAACACTTTCTCGACTAATCGAGCCCGACGAGGGATTCGCCGAAATTCGAACTCGCAACATTGGAATCGTTTTTCAGAAAAATGCACTTTTCGATAGCTTAAGCGCCTACGAGAATCTCGATTTCGTAATGCGAGAACGTACACGCGAAACGGCTCCCGCACGTCGTAATAAAATCATGAATTACCTCGAATGGGTGGGGCTCGCGGGCTCTGCTCATTTAATGCCCAATGAACTTTCGGGGGGTATGCAAAAACGTCTGGCCATCGCTCGCACCCTGATTGTCGAACCACAGGTGGTGCTCTATGACGAACCAACTGCCGGACTCGACCCCATTACTTCGCGCTTGATTGCCGAGCTCATATTGCGCCTAAAAAAAGAAGCTGGTTCCACGCTCGTGACGGTAACCAGCGACGTCCAGCGCGCATTTCAGCTGGGAACCAAAGTAGGCATTCTCGTGCGCACGGCCCTCGGAGCCGAGTTGTTAATGGCCGGCTCTCCCGAAGAAGCCCGAGCCTCAAGCGACGAACGCATTCAACAGTTTTTAAAAGGCGCCACAAGAGGCCCTCTCACTACCAAAATTACGGCCAGCTCGGAGAGTCGCAACAATTTAGCAAATAAGGATTTCTGGGATGGCGATTTCTTTTAAGAATGTCGCAAAGGCGTTCGGCCAAAAGAAAGTATTAGATGGCGTGAGTTTTTCGGTTGAGACCGGAGAAGTGCTTTTTATTCTTGGCAAGTCCGGTATGGGGAAATCGGTTACCTTAAAAACGACTATTGGCTTAATGAAACCCGATCGAGGCGAAATCTACGTTCACGGCGAAGCCGTGCACACAGCAAGTGAGCACACTCTCGCCCAAGTACGAAAAAAATGTGGCATGGTATTCCAACATCCGGCGCTTCTAGATTCGCTGACTATTTTTGAAAACGTGGCCTTTGGACTCGAAACTAAAAATCGAGAACGGGTTATTGAATGCTTAAAGTTAGTGCACTTGGACGAAAGTATTTTAAATCGTAAACCCCAAGAAATTAGCTACGGCATGCAAAAAAGAGTCAGTCTTGCCCGCACTCTCGCTCCAGGCCCCCAGATTCTATTATTCGATGAACCTACGACTGGCCTGGATCCGATTACTACCAACGCAGTGAACGAACTTATCGCGGAACTTTCTGATCGATTGAACGTCACTAGCGTAGTGGTTTCGCACGACATGGGCTGCGCGCTTCGAATCGCAGATCGCATATTGGTCTTGGACCAGGGCAACATTCTCGCGCTCGATACTGTAGACCGGATCAAATCAAGTAGCGAACCTTTGATTCAAGACTTCCTACGGGAGGCACTCTAAAATGCAGCTCGTATTAGGCTTCTTTGCAGATATTGGAGGAATGGCGTTATTCTCGCTCGAGGTGGTTCGCACCTGGCTTCGCACGTTTGGCCAGAACGGTTCGCTCATTGTTGAACAAATCGCCCTCGTTGCCTATCGCTCGCTGGTGACGATCTTGTTTTCGGGTTTCTTTGTCGGTGCGATTTTGGTGATTCAATTTCACCTAATGTTGTCAAAGTACGACGCTGTTACGCTCTTGGGTGGCCTAAACACTTCGGCGACCATTCGCGAAGTGGGCCCGCTTATCATTTCGTTTCTTCTCGCTGGTAAGGTGGGCGCCTATACGGCTGCTGAACTGGGCACCATGCGGGTGACGGAACAAATCGACGCAATACGTTGCCTTGGACGCGACCCCGTGCAGTATTTGATAGTGCCAAGATTTATCGCGATAGTGCTTTGCTCGCTCCTACTTTTGGTATTCGGGGTATTAGTTGGCGTAGCCGGTAGCATGGTAGTGGCCGTAGAACTCTACAACATGAATTTCCTACAATACATGGAGTCGATCCCACGGTTCACCGGCATTTGGACTATCATAGCCGGCGTTTTTAAATCCCTGGTGTACGGACTAATTGTTGCAGCCGTCAGTACCTACAAGGGTTATTTCGCCTCTGGCGGCGCTCAAGGGGTTGGGCGCGCGGTCACAGAGTGCGCAGTTTATACCAATTTATTAATAGTTTTTGCCAATTCCTTCACTTCCTATTTTCTCGAAAACGTCCAACAGTTTGTGAACAACACGTTTGGGGGATTTTAGAGATGAAGAAACAACTCTTTTATTTCGTAACCGCCGTTCATGACGTGTTCTTTATTTTCGGAAAAACTCTTCTTACTTGTTTGAAAGGGCCCCACCGCGCGAAAGAGATTTTTCATCACATTAATCAGATCGGAATAGGATCATTGCCGGTGATTTTACTTTCGACGGCATTCGCTGGATTCGTGATCACAGGAGAAATCGCTTTTCACATGGACGAGGCGTTGCATACGGTTGAAATGATTCCGGGGTTTTCCGCACAGTTTATCCTACGGGAAATCGGCGTGGTTATCCCAGCGCTTTTAATGGTTTCTAAGGCGGGAGCGGCAAATACCGCGGAAGTCGGTTCAATGAAGGTGACCGAACAAATCGACGCTTTACGTCTACTGCAAATCGACCCCATCGAATATTTGGTCTACCCTCGTTTCGTCGCCTCGATCGTGTCGCTTGCGTGTTTGACTCTAATCTCAATCTTCGTCACCCTAAGCTGTGCCACCGCAATCGCGGTGATTCGCTACCACTTTACCTGGCTAGAGTACGTGAATTCGCTACTGGTATTCGTAACACCGCGTGACCTTATCTCTGCACTATTGAAAGGGCTCGTATTCGGGGCGGTCATTCCGGTCATTTCCTGTTTTTATGGTTTTCGTTGCACTGGTGGTGCCGAAGGAGTGGGATCGGCTACTACGAACTCTGTGGTTACTTCGACGATTTTGATCATACTTTTGGACTTTGTTCTCACATTTGCGTTTTCGGTTCTTCTATATTAACCGTTTTTTACTGAGGTTACGGGCCTATGAAATTTTCAAATGAAGCGAAAGTGGGCTTACTATTGTTTGCCACATTGGTGCTTACACTAGTGTTCGCCTGGCTTTTGGGTGCGAATAATCCGTTTCGCCGTAATGTAGAGATATACGTAACCTATAACTTTGCGGGTGGCATTGATATCGGCAGTCCCGTTCGAGTGGCGGGAATTAAGGTCGGCAAAGTAGAAAAAATTGAATTTTTTGTACCCGATCAGACCTTCGACGCACCTGACACCAAACCCACAGAAGTACTCACGCCTCTAAAAATCAAACTTTCGGTCGCCAAAGAAGCTGCCGCAGGTGTGCGCAAAGACAGTCGCTTTTACATTAACTTGGCCGGCATCATCGGCGAGCGATATGTCGAAATCACTCCTGGGTCCGTGTCTTCGCCTAAGGTTGTTAGCGGTGACGTATTACGTGGCGTAGATCCGCCACGAATCGACCAATTAATTTCACAGAGTTTTGATCTCGCAGGTAAAATCAAGGCGGTTATCGAAGAAAACGAAGGCGATATAACCAAATCGATTAAGCTTCTCTACGAGCTTTCATCCAACATTAACAAGACCCTCACGAATATTGAACGATCGAAAATGTTCAAAGCCGACATTTCGCAGCTAATCAATAATCTGATTCAAATCACAGGCGACGTAAAAGTGCTCACTGCCAAGACGGGCACTGAGGATGGCAAGAAGACGCTTGAGCTTATGCACAAGCTTTTGTGGCGACTTGAGCCACTCGATAAAGAAGCCATCCAGAAGTTCTTTCAAAAGGAAGGCATTCGCACTCGGCTGTTTTAATTTGAGCAGCTCGATCAAATGGATCGGCAAAAATGCTGTACGGCTAGCGCTTCGCTTTGCGATTCAAAACGGAACTGAATGAAGACTCGGTAGCGATATGCTTCGTCCGTGATCACGCGTGGATTCCAAGGCGACAAAGTACAAAACATAACCTCGCCTTTGACGAATAGCTTTCTAGGATGTTCGATTACCAAAGCGATTTCAGTACCACGATCCAGCGGTTCAGTGGAAAACACCGCCACGCTTTCGGGTCTGAGATCAAATAAAAAAGTGCGTCCTGCAATTACCTTTTCTGCACCGTCGGGCCGAATTTCTACTGGTACCCGCGTGAATTGGGTGTACACGATCTCGGGTTTCTTTTTGGCGACATAGGGCGTGCGTTTGAGCATCTTTCGAAGTGCGTCTTGGCTAAACATATACTTCTATATCGGCCGCACTTCGTTTTGTACTTAGTAGGAAGAAAACTTCTAGGTGAGTAGTTTTACCACTGAAAAGCTCGCGCAATATGTTCGCGAGTTTGATTGGCTTGACCCGACATTGAGGTCTGATTCCAGGTTTTTGCACTAATGGATTGAATGCGCTCGATCACGTCTTTGGGAATTTTCTGCCCATGCATCCACAATGGTAGGCGCCGAAACACCACATCGTCTAAACACAAGGGAGCATGATGTTTGAGCTTCCACTCTACCCAGCCTTCGGTAAAACGGCCCCACAAGGGAGCGCCCGAAAAACGTTTAGCATAGTCGTCCGGAGTGGAAAGCGGCTGCCGCGATTCTTTGGCATCGCTTTTAGACCGGGGAAACGCAAAATCGGCGATTTCTTCAGATATCTTTCTAAACGTCGTGTATTTTCCGCCGGCCATGAACACTACGCCCTGTTCATTTTTCCAAATCTCGTGTTCACGCGAAGTTTTAGCTTCATTTTCGGCACCATCGTCGATCAGCGGTCGAACTCCAGCGTAGGTCATTAAGACGTCGCTTTTCGCGAGTTTACTATTTGGAAAATATTCTTTTAACACGCCAAATAAATATTCCACATCGTCGCTCGTAGCTTCTACTTGATCGATGGCTCCATGTTCTGGAGCATCGGTGGTACCCACAATCGTCACGGCAGCTTCGTCGCCCAGGTCTTTACGTGGAATTGCAAAAATTATTCGCCCGTCGGGCGCGTACATGACCAGACAGCGCTCGACCGGAAGTCGCGCCCAATCGAAAACTAAATGAACTCCGCGACTAGGGCGCAATTTCTTTTGAGCTCCCCCTGCAACTATTCCGCTGACTTCTTCGGTCCAAGGCCCCACACACATGATCACTTCTCGCGCTCGCACCTGCAGCGACTCACTCGCGCTCTGCTCGTTTGGGGGCGGAGAAACTGCCGGGTCGCAGGTTTCCAAGTGAATTCGATACAGACCGTCGCGATCCCGCGGATCCACTCTGGTGGCCGCGCAGTAATTCAACGCACACGCGCCGCGTCGCACACTATCGAGCAACACTTCTAGTACCAACTCGTCGTCGAGCATCATGGCGTCGGCGTAATAATATCCCCCTCGCAGCCCCTGTGCGCGCACGCCAGGGAATAATCCCTTCAGAGTGTCGAGCGAATGGCGCCCGTGAAAAAACGGCGTTCGAAACAGGCTCAACGCATCGTAAACCCAAAGCCCTAGCCCGAGTAACGCCGAACTCCGCGCACCGACGGGCGCTTCGCCTTTTTTATAAATTGGCAAGACGAACTCCATCGGGGAAACCAAGTGAGGGTGGGTCTTCAAAAGCCAGTGCCGCTCTGAAAGAGCTTCGAAGACGAGTCCGAAATCAAACATTTCGAGGTAGCGCAGCCCTCCATGCACCAACTTCGAGGACTTACTTGACGTCCCGCTGGCAAAATCCTTTTTTTCTACCAATAAAGCATTTACGCCACGAATGGCCAGCTCTCGAAGCAAACCCGCTCCCACGATTCCACCGCCAATCACCACGGCGTCGTATACTGGCGCTGAACTTTGGCTAAGTTCGGCCAACTTTTGAACACGCGTGGCGCGGGAAAATTCGGGGTAGACCATGAAGTTTAGTGTTTCTCAGCTTTTTGCGGCAGTCGCAAACCAATGTGTAGTTCGGCCAATTGTTCGGGTGTGATCGACGACGGACTCTCCGACATCAAGCACGCACCTTTTTGAGTTTTCGGAAACGCAATTACTTCCCGTATGGCGTCGGTGCCGGTAAGAATCATCGTTAATCGATCCATACCAAAAGCAATCCCCCCGTGAGGTGGGGTGCCGTACTGCAGACCCTCGATAAAGAATCCAAATTTTTCTTGGGCTTCCTTTTCACTCAATCCCAATGCCCGAAACATCGCGGCCTGAGTTCGCTGATTAAATATCCGCAAACTACCACCGGCGACCTCTACGCCATTTAAAACCAAGTCATAGGCGGCAGCACGAATGGTGCCGAGATCTTTGCCCGACTCGAGTTTCGCGACATCTTCCATTACCGGTGAGGTGAAGGGGTGATGGCAAGCATACCAACGCCCGTCGCTTGGTTCGAATTGAAGTAATGGAAAGTCCGTTACCCAAAGAAAATTGAACTTCGTCTTATCAATGAGGCCAAGCTTTTCGCCAACTTGAAGACGCAGGCTTCCTAAAGCGTCGTTGGCCACACGTTCCTGATCGGCCACCACGAACAAAAGATCTCCAGTGGATAGGCCGCAAGCTTGTTTCAAATTTTCTAGTTCGTTTGGTTTAAAAAATTTCGTGGCCGGTCCACTGACACCGTCTGCGCCGAACTTAAACCAGAGTAATCCTTTAGCACCATAGGTACTGACGTACTTGGTGTATTCGTCTAGGTCTTTGCGGGACACTTTATCGGCGGCCCCCGGGACAGGGAGCCCCTTCATGATTCCGCCCGCCTGAATGGTCTGCTTAAAAACGTTAAAATCAACGGAACTCAATACTGAAGTCAGATCTTTTAATTTAAGATCAAAACGCACGTCGGGCTTATCGACTCCGTAATCTCGCATTGCGTCTGCGTACTTCATGCGTGCAAAAGGCGTGGGAATGTCTTTGTCCAAAATTTTCTTAAACAAAAGTTTCATCATTCCTTCAAAGATCGGAAACAATACTTCCTGATCGATGAACGACATTTCAATGTCGATTTGAGTGAATTCCGGTTGGCGATCTGCCCGCAAATCTTCATCGCGAAAACAACGCGCGATTTGATAATATCGATCGTAGCCCGCAACCATCAACAATTGCTTCAAAGTTTGGGGTGACTGAGGAAGCGCGTAAAACGTGCCCGGATTTACCCGGGATGGAACCACGAAGTCTCGTGCTCCTTCAGGAGTGCTTTTATAGAGAATTGGCGTCTCGATTTCGAGAAACCCATTTTCGTCTAAGTAATTGCGCACCAACTGGCCAACGCGATGACGAGTGATCAGATTGTTCTGCAATGAGGGTCTGCGCAAATCAAGATAACGATACTTCAAACGCAAAGTTTCAGACACTTCGCTTCCGTCTTCGATCGGAAAAGGTAGTGGCTTACTTTCACTTAAAATTTCACACTGCTCAACGTAAAGTTCAATTTCTCCAGTTGGTAGTTTGGAATTGGTCATGCCGGATGGACGCGCTCGCACCGAGCCACGCATGAACACGACGTATTCGTTACGAACTTTTTCAGCCTCTTTGAGGGCCGCAGCGTTAGTAGGATCTACGACGGTCTGGGTAACACCATAACGATCGCGAAGATCAATAAATATCACTCCGCCGTGGTCTCGTCTTTTATGAGCCCATCCAACTAAGGTGACGGTACTTCCAATGTGTTTGGAAGTGAGTTCTCCACATGTGTGCGTTCGGACACGTCGGGTGCCAGACATTTTAAAAACCCTTTCACTAACGGCTCCAGGCCGAATTGATCTGACAGCAGCCAAGCACCTAGAACGGGCTTTGCGGCCGAGTTCTCTGAACTACCCTGCTTTGCTTTTCCACTCAATATCTCTTTCGATCGACCTGAATCTCGGGCGAATTCCTTGGCGAACATTCGCGGCTCAAAGGTCACGGCTTCTCGTTCAATGCTGTCCAAAAATCCGGGCAATGCGCGGTCAATCGCCCGCTTTGCATGTTTGATTTTCTTTAAAATCTCGTTATTGTCTTCGACTTCTTCGTCGGTCAAAAAACCGAACCAGACACTTTCCAGCCCTTGCGCGCCCTCTACGAATCGACCAACCACATGGGAGGCTTTGCCTTTTTCGGGGCTCACCGTGAGCGGAATAATGACGGTTTGGGAAAGCGGATTTGAATAATTTTTGTGGCGCAATCGCAGACCAAATCCTGGACGAATTGTGCGCCCTTTACTCGCGCCGGCCAATACCTCGGCATCATTCGAGTCTTGCACCAGCGAAGCAAAGTTTTCGTCGTAATCGGTCAGCACAAAGCGGCTCGCCGACACCCAAACTGGTTCGAGATCTCCCCCACCAATAGCGACCCGCATTAGGCGCCCGTCTTTGGTCTCCATCGCTTGCACTGGCCAGCGATGCAGCCGAACGAAAACCGGGTCCGAAAATAGCTCCACGGTCGAGGGGCCAGAAGGCAGTTCGCTCGTACTGTGAAAACCCTGGATCTGATTATTCCAACTCCAAAGGTCCATAGCCGGCTCAGTAGGTAACAACGACTCAAAATAAGCGACCTCGTGCTCGCCCCACTCGAGCTTTACCTCTGAGAGCGAACGAAAACGTTTCGAAGACCGCGCGTCGTAATAGGCTAATTCGAAATTCGGAGTTTCTTTCTCGAGCGACATTAATTCTCGAAAGTCGTTGGCCGTCGATTCCGAGAGTCCCCAGTGCCAGGCATGAGAACAGAGCGAGCGCGCAGAAGTGTAAGCATCGTCGCTGCCAATCCACAGAACGCTACGCTTTGTACGCCAAGCATGGTGCGCCATCCAAAGGGCGGCGACACCGTTGCCGATGATGCAGAAATCCCAATGGGAGGGCCAACGATCGGTATCTAGACGAGGCTGATTTTTTTTGGATGCCATGAAGATTCCCTAATAGTCTCTGACGCCCATGACTTTAAGCGATCCAATGTGGATTGGTCAACTGAACGAAATAGGATCTATGAGGATATTATTGAACCGACGTTCGCTGAACCGACGTCTCAGCGATTCGCCGCAGCTTCGGCTGTACCCGTGAATGGTGCCGTATTTCGGCCCGACTGCTATCCGCCTTACGCACTCGCTTGGCCCTTCGGCGACGTTTCCGCGAAGGAATGGGTTTTTCTTCGTACATACTGGCAATAACTCGTTTATAGCCGGTCGGAATAGGTAAATTAATGGTCTTGCCGACCGCCAATCCAGTGCCCGGACTGTTCACTTCGCGAATGGCATCGGTTTCGGTTTTAAATCGCCGCGCGATCGATTTCAGCGAATCGCCCCGTTGAACCTTATACTGGGTGTACGCCACTCTTCGATCAAAGCTCGCATCATTGTAGGTAGCCAAAAATCTTGATTTTACTGAAGCTGGCAATTTGATCCGGTAGGTTTTCGCGTAAGGCGGCGTGAGCCAGCGTAGCACTTCGGGGTTGAGCAATTTGAGGCTAGAATAAGGCAATCCAGAGGCCTTTGAAATTGCAAATAGATCGGCTGGGCCTTTAACTTCGAATTCCAAAATTTGTTCATTCGGATTAGCGACCATATAAACCGAAGGGGTCATCACCGGATTCGGTCCGCTGGAGACCGCCGCGTGTTCTACGTCGTCGCTCTCGTCGCCGTCTTCGCTAGCTACTTCAGTGTCGACTTCTACATCGTTCACAGCAGGCGGTTCGGCCGGATCATCCGCCGTTTCTTCCGCCGCAGCGATAGGTTCCTCAAGTTCCTTGGGAGTTACCTCGTCTGCTTCCGCTACATCGGCATCTAACAGAATTGTCGGATTTCGCGATTTCCCATCTCGCGCAAAAGGATCTTCGAACCCAAACTGTTCCGGATTTTTCGAAATTATTGCCGCAGCCATGATTTTCGGCACATAGTCCCGGGTTTCAGGCCTGAAAAAACGATGGCGTGCGATTTGCCAGAAATCCGAGGTTTTGTATTTGGCGATCGCCCGCCGCACTTTGCCTTCCCCAGCATTGTACCCAGCAGCCGCCAATTCCCAGCTGCCAAATTCCTCATAGAGTTCTCTTAAATATTTGATAGCCGCCATGGTGCTTTTACGAGTGTCACGACGCTCGTCGAGCCAATAATCAATAGCCAAGCCGTAACGGCGACCCGTACCGCGTATAAATTGCCAAGGACCAACCGCTTTTGCATGCGAACGCGCGGAGTTGTTAAACCCACTTTCAATCATCGCAAGATACACTAAGTCTTGCGGCATATTGGACGCTCTTAGTACTTTGGCAATTTCGGGAATAAAATAACGACCTCGTTCGAGGTACTTGGTAAAGTACCGACGCCCTTTGCCTGTAAAATAGGAAATCCAGTGTTCAACCCTGGGATTCACAATAACCGGATAGTCGAAGGTGGTGTTCTTAATTTTTTGCCCCCACACCTCGAGCGGTTGGCCAGGCACTGAAGCAGCACGAGCGTCGCGCTCCGCAGACGAAGGACGATCTGATTCGCGAATAACATGACCTATTGCGTCGTTATTAGTTCGAGGCCCAGAGGCACACCCGCTCAGAACCCCTAACGAAAGGGCTCCCAGGACACTCAAAATAAACTTGCTGTAGATCAAAGGTGTTAATCGCATTGTGTTGGTTTTATCCTTCCATCCATGGAAAAAGAGCCCGACTCTGTTTTACCTCGCTCGGCCAAGGTCTAAACAGTTTAAGGAAACTTAGTCGAACCTGTCAAAATTTTTCACGTCCGCGGTTCACTTCGGTAGGCGAAACTGGTTCAATCATTAGATTTTTTCCAGATTCGGGGTCTGACACGATAAACGGAGTGCCGGCATTGCCTCCGGATACGGAGCTCTGCTGCGTGCCCAGATCGGCCTGCAGACCACCGTGACTCGCTATTTTTCGTCGGGCCGCGTCGAATTGCTGGATAATAACTGCGGTCTCCGCATTTTCCGAAAGTTGCCCGTAGCCGTTGATAGTCCAAAATCGACCGCTGGCCTTTTCGGCAATTTCTGCCCGATAACCTAATTCCGAGTCTTTTGAAATTCCTCTTAAAAAATAGGATGCGTCACTTGATGCCAGGTCTGACAAAGAATTCCAGTACGCCGATAAATCGCCTGATTCAAAAACGTAACCACCAGTGTGGTCGTGACTCATTCGTTCGCCGAGATACACGAGCTCTAGTTTTGCCCGAACTTCCTGCTCTATCCAATGTGTGGCACGATAGCGCTGCACCCATTGGAACAGATTCGGCGGTATAAGCTGGTCGCTTTCGTCGAGCGTAATAGTTTCTCCGCCAGTTGAGCCAGCCAATCCAACTGCCACCCACGCAAATTCACCCTCACTTTGCGCACGAGGGCGCCGCTCGTAACGAAAGTAACCTCCATACACACCTTCCCAAATTTTCAAGATGTCTGGTTTGGGCTCGGTCACTGCCTTTTCCCGCGCAAGTCTAAACAGCACTGTCTTGGCCAAAGTGCGAAGATACTCTTTTGGGGGGTCCGGCAACGGAAAGTTACTCTTTATCTCAAAGTTTTGATCAATAAAAAGGCGATCACCGGCAACAGACTTAGTGTCGAACATTGTACGAAACCCCTGGCCCGTCGCCCGAATCAACAACTGGCTTGGAGATGCTTTGGCCACTTCGACGCGATAATTGAGCGTACTCGATCCCAGAAGGTCGGGCACCCGACCTAACGCATTTGTGAAGGTTCCGAACTCTTTGTGCACAACACGCTCGGCTCGCACAAGCAAGTCCAACCCCAGAACCAACAAAAGTCGGTGGTCTTCAATATTGTAGCGGTCTTGATAACGGTGCTCGCCCGAGTCTCGGCCCGTTGGAGCGCTCAGTACCGCCGCCGAAGCACTCGGCCCCAAATACTGGAACACCGCTGCGCCCGCGTGGAACAGCCCGGGCAGAAGCGCAAAAACTACAAGCGCAAAAGGGGCAAATGGCCCTAATGTACCGAGCTTATTCTTGGATTGGTGATTTTCGGATGAGGAACGGTCCCCCATGCAACACTACTCTTCCCTTGCTGACTCAGAACCCGCACCAAAAAGTGATGCAAATACTAGACCTTTTTAGTTAACAATGTTCACTTTTCTTTCTCTTTGATTTTAAAGACCTTTTTTAAGATTCGGCGATTTCCCCGGGGATATTATTTCGAATTTACCGCCTAAGTTTTGGCCAGTGACAAGTTCTTAGACAGGAGCAAGAAGTTTTCGCTGAATTTGCACTCTGTGGCCAAAATCGATATATCCCCGAAGCGTTTTTATCCTTTGGGGAGGGGTGACTAATGGCGAAGGTTCGCAGACGGCGAAATTGGTTTTTGGGGGTTCGATTCTTTTTTTTCGCCTACGTTCTTACGGTCTCCGGCACCCTCACGTTTGCGAGTTCATTGACTTCTCAAAACTGTGCCCCCCAAAAAAATCGCTACAGCTACTTTCATGAAGTCGAGTTACTATTCCATTCCGAACTTTCTCGTTTTCGAATGAATGCCGAACGCCACGCACTTCAGCTTGAAAAGTTGTACACGAATTTGTTTGATCTGCTTAACGTCAACAAAAATTGGATCTATAAAAAAACCGCCTCTGGCCGGTTTCACCTAAATCAGGTGCAGCTCCAAAACATCGCCGCAGGAAAAAGCACTCTCGATCTTCCCGATGAAAAAAAATTCCTAAAAAATATTCGTGAAATCGCTCGACCATTTTCCCGCTCTCTCAACAAACTTCTAGTCGGGCTATTCGGTGTGCAAACGAAATGCGTTTTTCAAGGAACCAACAGCGGATTATTTGATTACCAGATTTTGGAAGTCACGCCTCTCGGCGGACCAACACCACCATCATTGGGAAAAGACTTTTTTGCGTCCTCTATTGTACTGCCGTTTACTTGCGAAGTTGGGTTAGCTCCATCTGACGACGACGTAACCCCTACACTTGAAATAAACCTTACCCTCAGTGCCGCCCGCGATGAAGAACCCACCGTAGAAATCGCGAACGCTTACACAACGCCGATCCCGGGAATTACGATACTGACTGCGCCGAATACTAAAATCGGCAATCTTGAAGTCACGCTGAGCACTGAATTTGAATTTCCGCCCTATGGCTTAGATCCGGGGCCCGATCCACTTCGAAATTATGCCCCCGACTGGACCCCGCTAATGGACATTTTCTGGAACCAAGAATTACAAGGCTCGATGTTTTATTCGATTTGGTCACCCACTCATCGTTCAATTGATATGGCGACTGTTCAGGAATTTAACTCTGACGTTTCCCAGATCGCGCAAAACCTTTTTAATGCACTGCCCACGTGTAAATAGTTTATTTTCACCAATATTGTGAAAGTAATTTTTTTACGAATTTACGCGATGAGTCCTATATTTTTTATAATTGCACAGCGTTATTAAAACCATTTTAATCAAAAACTAACTCATTGAAATTTAAAAACAAACGATTGACGACCTGCACATTTTTGAGCTGGCACTGCACTTGCGTACTCTTGTTTATGTCAATGATGACACTCTCCGCGGCTCTAGGGCCCGAAAAATGACAACATGGGGGTTGTCGGCTGCGGAGCGAAGCCGAAGGGGTTCGAAGAAATTTGAACACCTGAAGCAAAAAAGGGGGCGCTTCTTCTGACAAAGCCATTAGGGCGAGTGCAGAGGAAGCGCATGGAATAGCACTTTTTTCTTCTTCAACAAGGAGGTTGGTTCATGGCTAAAGAACCAATGAGTGCCCGGTTAAGGATGACTTGGAAAAAGAGTTGTGTTGCAACTCTTGTTTCCGCGACCGCGACGCTCACCGTTTCGTCCGTTGCATCTGCTCAAATATCCACCATCATCGATCTGCCAAAAAACGCACCGCTCTCGGAGATGATCCGGCAAGCTGCGCGCTATTTGCAGTCGAACGATTCGTTTCATTCGGGGCGACTCATGGGTGGTGCTCAAATCGCTTCTGAGAAAAGCGACTTCGTCTTAAAGCGCGCCACTGGCGACGCAATTTCGACGACACTTCAATATGTGCCAGTATTTGGTGGCATCGAAGTACTTGGTCGCGCCACGCGTTTTCATTTCGATGCGCGCGGGAAAATGCGGTTTGTAAACGACGCTAAAGCAGTCAACGTGAATACGACTCCTGCGTTGTCTCAAAAAGACGTACTGGCTACATTACGCGATCGGTACAACACCAATCCAGTAATCGAAACAGGACCAACGCTTAAGATATTCCAAGACTTCAGTGGAACCCATCGCTTAATTTACGCGATCACCACGAAAACCACCGAAGATCACCGCGGTCAGAAAATATATTTGGATGCACACACCGGTGCATTCATTATGGAAGCGCCGCGAACTTATGATCTGCACGCTGCCACCGACACTCGCACCTTTCGTAAAATGTTTGGCGATCTCGCGGCGGCCAATGCCCAAGTCACTGGCAAACACGTAGTGATGAGTGCCGACACTCAAAAAGCGCTCTCGAAAACTGGACGTGACGGCTATCCAAGCGGGTTTGATCTCGACTGGTACGACACCGTGTACACTGACGACAAAGGCTTTGACATGGACATCGCTGACCGTGCGGCAGTGAATGCGCTCGTCAATGCCCGTCGTGTTTACGAATACTACAAGTCAACGTTTGGTCGGAGTTCCTACAATAACAAGGACTCACTCATCACTAGCGTCGTACACGTGGGTCGCAACATGAACAACGCTATGTGGTCCGACGAAATCGGTTCAATGCTTTATGGTGACGGCGACGAGCGTTTGTTTCGCGACTTAACTATTGGGCTCGATGTTGCGGGACACGAAATGACTCACGGAGTGATTTCGACTAGCGCCAATCTCGAATACGCAGCCGAGTCGGGCGCACTAAACGAGTCGTTTGCCGATTTTTTCGGAAAGATGATCGACTATGTACCGGGAGACTGGGACATCGGCGCCACGATCATGGCCGAAGGATTTCGTCACAAACGACGCGCCCTTCGTAACATGATTCACCCAGAAGAGTTCGACCAACCGGGCGACAATGACAGCAACCTACGTGAAAGCACACGTGGGCCGTGTTCACCATTCAACGACATGTGCGGAGTCCACACTAACAGTGGCATTCCAAACAAAGCTTCGGCGCTGATGGTCGTTGCTCTCGGTAAGGAGAAGGTCGAAAATCTTTATTACCAAGTTCTCACCAAGCACTTAACTGCGAGTTCTGATTTTTCAGACATGCGTAAGCAAACCGAACAGGCTTGCGACATCATGTATGGCAAATCGTCTACTGAATGTGCTGCTGTGACAAAAGCCTTTGATACGGTGAAAATGTAAAAAAACACCGCATCAAAGTTTCTAGACGCGTTCCCCCAAAAGCGTGTTTAGAAACCCCAGACCCACATACAACCCTCGCGCCTCCCCAAAAAGTTAGTACGGCGCGGGGGTTTTGTGTTTCTAAGATGACTTCAACCTGCAATTTTGGATTCGTCGAAATTTTGGAGCGTGGACAGCACGACACCTGCGAGCGCTTCGTCTGACTCAAACACGTCGTCTACCAAGGTATTGTCGAACAAAAATTGAACCACCGACTTGGAAGTATCACGCAAAGTGCCCTTCAAATAAAAACCCCGAATTGCGTTGTCTTCATAGCGACTGCGCAAAGCCCGTTTTTGACTCTGAAAGGCTTCGGTCTCAGTAAGATTTTGGTTTGCTAACGCGTCGGCACGACTAGCTACTTCGGTGCGCGCCTGAATGGTGAAATCTTCGTCGGTAAGAATCTTAGTTGCCAAGAACTGTTCGAAACTCAATTGGAGATCATTGCGAACCCGTGGGTTAAATTCGATCATTTTTTGATTCTCAAATTTTGACAACAAGACTTTTGCCAAAACTTTAAGTGAGTGCTTATTGGTGGTCTGAGTTTCCATTTTTCCCCCTAAAACGCCGAACGACCACGTTCAAAGCGCGATCGATTTCTGAAATCCTAAACACCTTGCCAACGGCAAGCCAGGTTGCGATGGCCGCTAATAGAGCACAAACAACCTGCGAACTCCAAGTAAAAACCCCCGTATTTATTCCGATTTTTACCCAAAAAGTGGCCGCGCCGCTACTGGCGGCATAACTCGTGGCACCGACCGCGGCTGCCACAGCGCCATGTGCGAAAAGGCGCGAAAAAAATTGGGTACCAAGTATTCCACCCATTTTTCTATTTAAAAAATACAGCAGTAATACGGCGTTGAGCGTGGCGACGATCGAAGTTGAGAGCGCCAACGCCCAGAACGGAAACCCCCAGACTGCTGAAAATAAATGGTTGAGCACTAGGTTCAAACCTACCATGACAAAGCTAATCGTAACCGGTATGCGCGTGCGTTCGAGCGCGTAAAACACAGGCACAAGAACTTTCACAACTGAGTACCCTGGCAGTCCTAATGCATACCAAAAAAGTGCCTGCGCGGTTTGTTGAGCGTCAAAAAGTTTAAATTGACCGTGTTGAAAGATCATTTGCACGATCGGGAGTCCCACCACCATTAATCCAGCCGCCGCCGGACCATTTACCGCAAATACTAAATGCAACGAATTCGCCACTTCGTCTGCCGCTTCTTTGGGTGAGCCCTTAGCAAGTTTTCGCGTGACTAGAGGCAGGGTTGCCACCGCCAAAGAAACTCCAAATATGCCGATAGGAAACTGCAAAAACCTAAACGCGTAATTCAACCAGCTCACCGCGCCAGAGCCAAAATGGGTGGCATAAACCGAGTTGACCAATATATTAAGTTGGGTCGCCGCTAGCCCCACGGTACCGGGGACCAAAAGCAGAAGCACTTTCTTAGTTCCTGGGTCGGCAAAGGGTCGAGCAAAGTTCTTTGCAAATTCCAGGGGTCGGTACCCTTTTTTCCGAAGTTGCCACCACTGCACATAAAATTGGAGAAAACCACCGACCAAAACTCCGACCGCCATGCTGTAGATTGGCGGTAAAGAAGTATGATTCGCAAACAATGGAGTGAGAATAACCCCGCACAAAATCGACGCCACATTGAACAATACGGGGGCAAACGCTGGCAAAAAGAACGAACCCATGGCGTTTAGGGCGCCCATAAGTACCGCAGCGAGCGCGACCATGGGGAAGAATGGAAACATGACTTGGGTGAGTTGCGTTGCGAGTTCTAGTTTGCCTGGCACACTCGCAAATGCGCTAGCATACAAACGAACGAGCGGTTCGCTCAAACAAATACCGACAAACGACAACGCACTCAACCCTACTACCAAAACAGCCACGACCGAAGATAGCAACCGAAACGCCGCCTTGGTGGTATTCAGGAGTGCTCTGGTAAAGTTAGGCACGAAAGCCGCACTCATGGCCCCTTCGGCAAAGAGATCTCGCAGTAAATTTGGAATTCGAAAAGCTATATTAAACGCGTCGGCCGCGTCGGTGGCACCAAAATAAAAGGCAAAGACCTGCTCACGCACTAGCCCAAAAACGCGACTGCACAGCGTGGCAAGGCCCATTTTTCCGGCAGACTTGGCAACAGAACTAGACACTCGCGACCATTCTTCCGATCTTTTCTTCTATTTTTCCACGCATTGGCTTAAGTAAAAAATTCAAATCCAACTCCACCACCACTTTGCCATCTTTGCAGGCGATATTAGCCTTAAATCCGGGTCCGGTCGCCCTTGTGGTATGAGCCGCGTCGTCAAACGTCACCTCTTTGAGTTGTTCAAGTTTACCGGCGTTTCGGTAGTCCTCGAGCTTTTTTTTAAGTTTTAAGTAAATCTCTGCCGCACTGCCGTTTGCTGCGTATTCCATAGTGAGCTCCTCTGTTCCCAGGGTGGCAACTCTGATTTGCCACTTCACTAATCGATTTTACTAGGGCATGTTTTCGTTGTCATAAATTTATAGGCAAATTCCATGAAAACTTCGTTCACTGACCTCATTGGTTCAAAATATCCGATCATCGCAGGCCCAATGTTTTTGGTCAGTGATGAAACGCTCGTTACCGCAGCTTGCGACGCAGGTATCGTAGGGGCGTGTCCGTCGCTCAACTGGCGCACGACGGAACAGTTTCGTCAGGCCTTGAAAACCATCAAACAGAGTGTGGGAACTAAACCGTTTGCTGTGAATATTATTGTAAACAAAAGTAATCTCCGGGCTGAGCCCGATCTTAAAGCCTGCCTTGATGAAGGGGTTCCTCTCTTCGTAACCAGTCTTGGCAGCCCTAAACAAGTCATCGCCGATGCCCACAAAAACGGTGCGAAGGTTTTTTGTGACGTTGTTAATGTAGAGTACGCCAAAAAAGTTCAAGACCTAGGGGCCGACGGCGTCATTGCGGTCTCCCAAGGTGCCGGTGGCCACGCTGGCCCGATTAGCAGCATGGTCCTCGTACCGTATTTAAAGAAACACTTGAGCATCCCAATTGTTGCGGCCGGGGGAATTGCTACCGGTCGCGGTCTCGCCGCGGCGCTCGCCCTGGGCGCCAGTGCCGTACAAATAGGTACCAGATTTATTGCATCGACCGAGTGCCGCGTAAACGAATCCTATAAAAAAGCGATTGTTGCGGCCGAGCCTGAAGACATTGTACTTACTTCGCGAATATCGGGCACCCCGGCCACAGTGATCAAGACTCCTTACATCGAAAAAGTAGGTCTTGATCTCAACCCGATCGAAAAGTGGCTCCTCAACACCAATCGCACTAAAAAGTGGGCGAAACTGCTAGTTAATCTGCGCGGCATGAAGTGGCTCGAAGCGGCCGCTACCCGCACCACCTGGAAAGAAGTCTGGAGCGCCGGACAGGGTGTTGGTCTAATTGACCAGGTGGAACCAGTCGCAACCATTGTTCAACACTTGATTTCGGAGTATGAAGAAGCTGTGAATGGACTCCCGCATGCAAAACCATAACGAATCGCCGATTGTCAGTGTAGTGATCCCGGTTTTTAATCAAATCGAGTATACGAAAAAGTGTTTAGAAAGCTTGCTGCGCGATCGTGACCGACCATCCTACGAAATTATCGTGATCGATAATGGATCGATAGATGGCACGAGGGAATACCTCGAGTCCATGACCGATTCACTTCGCGGAACTCGTGACGTTTTTAAACCCATCTTCAATGCGGAAAATGAAGGCGTGGCTCCAGCTTGGAACAAAGGCCTTAAAAACGCCAACGGCGAGTATATAGCCATTCTTAACAACGACATCGTCGTATCGAATGGTTGGATGCGATCACTCCTTTGGGCCATGGAACAATTCAAGCTTGGATTAATTTCGCCGTTTGCCGAAGTCGGCGGACAAATTGGATATGATTTTGAAGCCAGAGCTGAACGCTTCACTCGTCGAAACTTTAGTAAATTATGGGCGGATTACGACTTTTGCGCGTTCGTGCTCACGCGCCGCACGTTCGACAAAATTGGCTACTTCGACGAAGGCTATCGAGTCGGTGGCTATGAGGACACCGATTACGCACACCGCTTAAAGCGCGCGGGTGTTAGTTACGCCGTGAGCGGTGCAGCGTTCATTCACCACTTTGGCTCTCGCACGCTCGGTGAATTCAAAATGCGTGGCGATCAACACGCGCCACACAATCTTTCCTACTTCGTCGAAAAATGGGGTTTTGATCCACGCCACCAACAGGCCACGGCAAAGGCCAAAATTCGCCGTTCGATTCGACGCTTGAAACTGCACTGGGACTTAATGTAGCTCTCGGCTCATGCGCTTTTTTTTCTTACTGCTCCTTTGTTTTGTTACCACCCTTCCCTATGGTTTCTCGGCTGGCAATCCGCCCACAGAACCGAACTGCCGCGGGGTCGTCGGCTCTAATGAACAAGAGTTTGATCTCCAAAAAGCCCTCGATGCCCACTACCTGCAATACCGCGGAGTCACGAGCACCGTGGTTCGCAATTCCAAGGCTTTTGTTTTCGTGACCGACCAAGTGGTCGCAGACCATTTGCCAAAAACTCATTTGGGGCACGAGGTCGAAATCGCAGTCGTTCCCGTCGATCTTAAAATTCGTTCTTCCGCCGGACAACTCACCACTGACTTCACCAAAGCCGTCGCGGCGGCAAACGCGCTAGGAGAAAAATTTGGCAATGAACCGTGGTGCATGGGCATAGGCGTCGAAGGCGAAAGCGACGCTTTCCTGGTAAACTTTAGAGTGTCCGACCTCGAGGCCGTCCCCTACGTCCTTGGAGAATGGGAAGGCGTTCGCGTTGATTCCGAAATTTCGGAAGTCGCCGACCAGGACCACCCTGCCAGAATCGAACTGGTTCGCGAACGCGCAGAATCGGCGCTCGTTGCACTTCAAGAAAAAATTTCGAATTCTGATTGGTACATCAATAGTCAACTCAAAGAAGTGAACGGCGGTTACGTACTCAGCGTTTTTGTCACTGATTTCCAAGCAGCAGACCAAGATCGCACTCCGTTCGCGATCGAGGACATTCAAATCCTATACTCAAAACCAGAATAACCAAACCCAGTCGATCTCTTCGTGAGAGACTCCGGTTTTGGCGTCAAGCTGTACCCGAAGCCCACCTCACGTTTGTCCTACATAGTTGGAATGCAACAGCGCTAGAAAAGGCAAAAGTTTGGCTAAGACTATGAGCAACCAGGTCTTTTGCTTAAGTTTTTCTAGCCGAATCCGATACGTTAAATACCTGGTGGTATTTTTCATATGGGATCACCTCCTTCCTTACGAAAAGGAGGTAGATCCATCTACTCGCCTGAGTTTGGCGGGAAACACTTCAGCAAAAACGAAGCCATTGCAAACGCAACTAACGTGGCACGGGTATCCACATTTCCGGACCAGGATCTGAGTCTTCGGTCTATTTCCCTGACCAAATCTCAATACTTGACTTAAAAAATACAGCTCTATATAAGAACGCAGATGTTTCGCCAGAGCTTCCTTCTCACCCCCATTCTCTCGGCCGCCCTGGCGGTTTTTGGTGGTTCTGCCTTTGGCACCACCTGCCGGTTCGTCATTGAATCACAAAATGAAACCTCTGGCGCCGTTGTGGACACGATTAGCGAAGACCCGATTCGATTTATAGAAATGGCGCGTTCGCGGGCGGCCGAAGCTAAGGCACAGGGTAAAACTGATTTTGAAGTTCCTGAATTATCCACTGTAACCAAAGAAATTCTCGTTTCCATCGCAAACGACCTGGACACTTCGCCACCCCTCGCCGACCAACTCATCGCGCTGCAAATTCGCGGCGAAAAAATTTTAGCGAACCACGTACCTTACCGCGAACTCGTTCGATTGGTGTTTCAGTGGTCCGAAACCGTCGACACGATCAATCGCGTGCAAGTACTGACCCGTCTGGGCACCGCGCGTGCTAAAACACTCATCGAAAAAGCAGCAACTATTTCGCATTACGAATTCGCCCGTGCGGCTCAAGAGATTCTTTTTGATCTCGCCATCGAAACGCTCGAAGAGCTTAAAGACACACGACCAATCGAAGCCCAACGTTTGATCGAAATCGGCCACGCCCAAGCCCGCGGGGACGACACCGCCATGAAAGCCGCTCAATGGGTCGAAGCCAGCGTGAAGTTGGCAGCCACCACCGATCGCCGGTTTCCATTCGCGCCCAACGAATTTCTCACCCTTTTCCACGAAAGCTACGGCCGCGCTCGCCTGGAAGAGCTGCTCGAAGAAGCCCCGAACGTTTTAATGGTCTTTATGTTTGGGACGACCTCCATTCGCACGATCAATCGCTTGCGTGCCTCTGGAGTACTGGTGCATGGACTTTCGCGCCACCCCCAATACATCGATAACTTCTACCTTTCTCCCGTCGAAATTCTTTTTCACGACGTGGGCCACAGCTGGCTGATGAAAAGCCAAGATCGCCGCTACGGTTTAGCGTCTACCCCCGAACGCTGGCTCCAATACCTAAACCTCGAAAGGCGCATTGATCACCTCGCCCAACACGACGAACTTTTAGCCAAGGTGGCGGAATATTATCTCTTCGAAGTCGACCACGAACGGGGCTACCCCTTCGATGTGTTCATCAACACCAACGAGATCAACACCGAAATGTGGGTCGATACGATTCTCAAAAAACTCCAAACCAAGTTTTGGGCCAAAAACCCGGTGCCGGATTCGACCTTTGGCCGGTTGAACGAAGCCCGACTTTGGTTGCTCGAACAGTTTCGCGAACTGCTCGAAGAAGCCATCGAACGCCGCTTCCAAGCTGTCAAAGATCAACCTCACCGCGTAGCTGTGGTACCTCTCCAACGAAGCGAACGGGGGTTACCGGTCGGCGGAGTGATCGCTAAGAGTGGCACGATTTATATCGAAGCCATTTCTAATAAGGGTGAAACTTTTCTCAGCGACATTTTTAATTTTTCGGTTTCTCAGGTGCCAGCCGAAATAGATGGGTTGCTCGATCAGCCGGAAACGCTCACACTGATTCGTAAACACCTGGACCGCTTTATGCCGATGAAAGATGGCGAGAGGCACCTGACTTCGTACGAACTTTTCAAAATGCGCCAACTACGCCATGCCGAAAAAAAACATACACCGCTGCCGTTTTCTTATCGCGGGGTGGGTACCACCTATCAAGAACGCGGACTTGCGATTGAAGGCGCTCCTGGCCAAAAAATGCTAGTACTCGAATCGGGGCGGCGGGTGCCGCTGCATTTGGTTTGCTTTCTGCCATAAAAAGAGAAAAGGGCTGAAGATCGTCCCTGATCTCCAGCCCCTTTTTTTCTTCTTCTTTGTCAGTGCTTCTATTAACCAGGAGGCTCTCCATCCCGTTTTTGGAGTTCCCCCAACCCACACGCCAATACAGTAAAGCAAACAGCGTACCACTTAATGAGTACACTTTCATTCTCCGGTCACGCTGTTTTTGAACTGCCGCAACTCGCTGAAGTATTTCGTGATTTTAAAATGACCAGCAGCGTTAACTTTGGCCAATTGCTCGACTCAATAGAACTTTCTCGCCGAGTGCAAAAGGACTCCGGTAGCAGTTTGTCACCAGAGTGGAATCAAAGTGACAATTTGATTGAAGACTTCCCCGTTTGCTCCAATCAGGGACTTCCAACCTTTATCACCTTCAACGAACCGTCCACCGGCCCGTTCACCGCTACTAGTCCAGACGAGATCTGCTGGGCGCAGTAGTTTTCTTTTGATCGTGCGATAGTACGCATATTTTCCCGACTCTTGTGCGATCAACGACCAGGCTTTGAGCTGACTTGCTCGCACCGCAACAATCGAAGCTCGCTCGAGCAACGAGGTATCGTCCGCATCGCAACGATCTAAGAAATCATCGGTCATCACGTCAAACCGCAGAGTAGGCCAATGCTCCCAAGCAGGACCTTGTCGATCAAATCTTTGATAAAAGCTAAAAAGTTTGGGGTCGGTCTTGCGAAAAATTTGACCGGTAGAGAGCCGCGTATCTACTTCGGAATCCCAGGTCACTTGATCCAGCCTACAAAATGGACCGTATCGGCAAAGGTCACACAACCTCGACCAGTAGAGACTGCGCGAAGTAGGAACATCGTGCGCGAAAAAATTCCTACTTTGGGCTTCAAGGTCGAGTGCAGCAGCGGCGATCCAATAACCGATCGCCAATTCTAACGCTTCGGCACTTTCGCGGTCCTCGGCCGGCAAGGAATTTAAAACTTGGTTGCGCCAAATTTCTTTCTTCAATTTTCCTCGAACAACAGTCACCAACAGCGCATCGCGCCTCATGTTCAAGGAGGTCGGATTTTCAAGACTCGGAGGTGCACTCCATGTTAGGTTCGCACCGCAAAGACTCAAAACAAGGACCCATAGCCCACATTTAAATTTTTTCATTTTGGGGAAAACTCTATGACAAGCTCAGAAAAAAAAGCAAACCGCCTTGCGGCAGAAACCAGCCCCTATTTGTTGCAACACGCACAAAATCCGGTGGATTGGCACGCTTGGAACGACGAGTCTTTGCAACGCGCAAAAGCGGAAAATAAACCTATCTTGCTGTCTATTGGCTATTCCTCGTGCCACTGGTGCCACGTCATGGAACACGAGTCTTTTGAAAATGCGGCGATTGCCAAACTCATGAACGAAAATTTTATTAATATCAAAGTGGATCGCGAAGAACGCCCCGATATTGACCAAATTTACCAAAACGTAGCGCAGCTCATGACTCGCAGCGGTGGATGGCCACTCACCGTTTTTCTGACTCCGGATCTTAAACCGTTTTTTGGGGGGACCTACTTTCCGCCGGAAGATCGTTACGGAAGGCCGGGCTTTCCTAGAGTACTAACGGCTCTCGCCGAAGCTTTTAAGAACGATCCGAATTCGGTTGCCGAAAACGCCAACCGTCTCACCGACGCAATTTCAAAACTTGAGTCCGTTTCAAACGAAATCAACACCAAGCCGGATTTGACTGAATTAAAAAAAATCGCCGACCAGCTCCTAGCCCATATTGATTGGCGCAACGGGGGGCTCGGCCATGCACCGAAGTTCCCCTCTCCGATGACTTTTTCGTTTCTGTGGCGCTGGGGAACTATCACTCAAACTGGCCAAGCCCAGGATGCCGTCGTGCTGACGCTTGAAAAAATGGCTCGCGGCGGAATTTACGATCAACTCGGTGGCGGATTTCACCGTTACAGTGTTGATGAGTCCTGGAGTGTGCCTCACTTTGAAAAAATGCTCTACGACAATGGATTGTTACTTAAACTTTATTCAGAAGTTTTACTTTCGCCACTGCCCCACTCTGTTTCAGAAAAAGAGCGCGCACTTTTTTTGAAGACCATTCAAGAAACCGTCGATTACGTTATGCGAGAAATGGCGGACCCCGAAACAGGGGCTTTCTACAGCGCGCAAGACGCAGATAGCGAAGGGCGAGAAGGCGCTTTTTTTGTTTGGAGTAAAAATAACTTTGTCGACATCTTAGTTAAAAATGGTTTCAGCGAGACTGATTCCCTGGCTTTAGCCAACCACTTCGGAGTCACCGAGGCGGGTAACTTCGAACACACTAACGAAACGGTTCTATGGACAAGCCCCCAAGAGGCGCTGGACCGCCACGACCTCGTCGCAAAGGCGCGCTCGGTGCTTTTTGCTGAACGTGAACGTCGCGAAAAACCCTTTCGCGATGAAAAATCTCTAACTGGCTGGAACGCCCTCATGATTTCGGGTTTAGTCTGGGCATCACTTGCGCTCAAACGTCACGGCGACCCGGCCCGGGCCAACGAGGCTCACCAGGCCGCCCAACGCGCATTTGATTTTCTGCGAACCACGCTTAGTCAAAGTTCCAATCATTTATGGGCCACCGCGAAAGATGGCAAAGCAAAAATCGAAGGCTTCCTCGATGATTATGCTTTTGCCACCACCGCCGCAATCGACATGGCGAGGTTGGGTCACCTCGACGCCATAGATTTGGCCGCACAATGGAACGAAACTATTTGGAAAGAATTCTTAGATGATACCGGAACGGGATTTTATTTTACCAGTTCCAGGCACGAACGATTGATTGCTCGGCCGAAAACAATTTACGATCAAGCGATTCCATCTGGCACCGCTACCACCTTGTGGAACTCGTTGCTGCTGGCAGAACTTCGGGCGGATTCGGCATTAGCCGCAAAAGCGGAAGATGTGCTTTTTCGTTTGTTTACGCCTTTACTAAATAGCGCTCACGGGATGGCGGAACTCGCCAATGCATCCTTGTTGTGGCTCTGTTCACCGGGGGTCGTTAACTTTGAACTAAAAGAGTTGCACCCTTTTTGGCTGGTAAAAGGTAACGAGAGCGTCGATCAGAAAAAGACCGTCTGCCAACGCCAAAGTTGCGTGGCGGCGCCCGCTAATTTCTCACTTCAAGAGGCTCTTTTACGAAGTTTAAAATGAAAATAAATTGCGACCACTAACACTGGAATACTAATGGCCTGGGAAGTCGACAAGTAATTGTCAACGATATGGCCGCGGATTGAGTCGCCTCGCCAAAATTCTAGCACGTAGCGACCGATGGCGTATGACCCTGCAAACCAGACGGCTAACTCGCCTTCGTAGGCTTTGCGGGTACGGCGCCACCAAAGAACACCAAACGTAACCATCAACAATGCAAATTCGTAAAGTTGCGTCGGGTGCAAGTGGCCAAGACTGGGTTCGTTGGCCATCACCACTCCCCACGGTAAATCGGTCGGCGTACCGAAACAGCAGCCGCCAAGCAAGCAGCCGAGGCGTCCGATTCCGAGTCCCATGCAAAGCCCCATGGTCATGCCATCAATACGCGGCCACACTGCGAGTTTGTTCCAAGCAAGGTAAGCTGCGAGATAAAGTGTGCCGATGATAAGACCACCGTAATAAACAAATCCTGCACGCGCGTTAAAGAGCACCGCCAAAATATCTACGCCCGGATCATTAATGCGGGTAAATACGTACACAATGCGGGCGCCGACCAAACCCATTAGAAAAGTAAAGACCACCATGCGCGTGGTTTGATCGCGGTTCCATCCGGCGCGTTTGGCCTCGGAGTCCAAAACAACCAACGAAACAAGTACGCCGATCGCCATAGCAAGGCCGTAGGAAAACAACTCGAAGGTACCGATTCTAAAAAGTATGGGGTGCATGCTTGCATCGTAGCAAACAATCGGCGAAAGTGACAACGAGGGTTTTAAACATGACTATCGCGCGACACAATATCTTCGTTTTAATTTGTTTCACCGTATTGTCCGTTTTAATTGCCACTCCGGCGCAGGCCGCTCCCAAAGGCCAAAGCTTTGCCGGAGCGGGCGTGGGTTTTGAAGTACTCACCAACGGCGGCTCGGGCACTGGTTTCTACACGACCGCCCTAGGTGGCTACCAATTCAACGACACAAACTTCGGACTGGGTTTGCACGTCGGGTACTCCAATGTCGGCGGAGTCGGAATTAAAGTTCTCGATTTCGGGGCCTTTGCTCAATACTTAGACGACGTGAGTGGAATGTATGGTCGACTATACGTCGATGGCATTCACGGTTCTACCGCGGACGGCAAGCGCCGAAACGGCGTCGACGGTCGGGAAACTACCGCAGCTGTCGGCACAGGACTTGGCCTTCTTATTCCTTCGGCGGGAAGTTTTCATCTTGTTCCCGAAGTCACCTATCGATTGGCTTTTTTCAAAGAACAGGTTCATTTGATCGCTGGCACGTTTGGCGTGCAATGGGACTTTTAAACTCTAATATAACCGCGCGCGTTCGCGCGCAGTACGAGCGGTATCCCTACCCCCACGTCCCGTGGTGGAAGTTGTTGTTTCTACCAGGCACCAAACAACTAGAGCGCCTGGCCGTACCCAACGCGCGAACTATACTCGTAGCGGGCTGCGGCACTTTGCAAGCAACCTTAGTGGCGCGCGCCAACCCACAATCACAAATTGTCGCCCTAGATTTAAGTGAAACCGCTCTTCGCAAAGCGCAGCGAATTGCAAAATTCTGCGGTGTCGGTCAGGCAATTCGATTTGAGCAAGGGGATCTGCACGAGCTGACTTATCCGGACGCCAGTTTTGATTACTTGGTATGCACCGGTGTGCTGCACCATTGTGAAAAACCCCAAAGTGCACTTTCCGAACTTGCTCGCGTGTTGGCCGACCAAGGCACTCTTCGTCTCATGACCTATGCTCCCAAATCGCGTAGTCAAATTTACCAGCTTCAACGACTGGTCAAAGGTTTGAACTTATCCGAAGCCAAACGCACACTCGACTCACTTTCTCGAACCCATCAACTTCGCTATGCATATCGGAGCTACTCCGACGCACGCACGAAGGCTGGTTTCGTAGACGGTTTTCTCCACGCGCACGATCAACCAATAGCTTACTCTGATTTTGAAAAATGGTGTAGCTCGCTCGGTTTAGAAGTGCTTCGAGTCGATCTCCCGCCCGGCGAATCGTTAACCGAACTTGCTAGGGCCCTCGGCATTGATCAGCAAACGTTCTCGAACTACTCGACCTGGAAGCAACTAGAAATTGTCGACAACCTTAGTGGCTTTCGAATGAATCCAACGCTGGTACTTAAAAAAATTAGGGCGTGATTTTTACAAGCTCTTTTTCGCGCTCGACTCGAGCCCGCTCAAGAGAGGCATTGACTCGTGCCACGCGATCAAGAAGCGCACCGGGCGGCAAATCACGAAAATACTGCAACTCGTTTAAAGCACTTCGAATCGGTACCATTCGAAGATCGTAACTTACGAAAACCGCCTGCCCTGAAAAGTTCTGATTCTCAACTTTTCGAGCCTGAGGTCGATTACTAAACGCAAACTCTCGATGTCGCTCTAGTGCTTCTTTAAAAGTGAGCACTTCAATCGTTTCGATTTTCTTTAGTAAATCTAAGAGCAGCGGTTCATTTAGGTTACGGCGCACGAGCCAAGCAATAAAAAGCGGCGCTTCGACGTATTCCAAAATTGATGGCAAGTGTTCGTTGAGGTGCGAATCTTTAAGGCCGCTGTCGAACAAGCGCATGATTTCTTTTTGGGCTAGTTCAGTCATCTCGTCATCAATGGGGTGTATCGCAAGTCGAAACAACGTCCGCAGGGCGGTGTACTGCCCCGATTGGGCGACCTCCCCTAGGCGGCGGGTTATCGAAGCTTGAAAATTCGAAAAAAAGTACGCGTTCGGCAGATCTGCGACCAAACCTTTATCACTCGACGTCCACTCTCCAAACGTCGATCCTTGGTCCAATACTTTAATCGCCGCGGCTACCCGTCGATGATCGTCGAGTGCTTCGGCAAGATTCGCAAAACCCGTGTCAATGGCAACGTACTCAAGCAGAGGAATTTCGCTTTCGTAGGGTTCCCGAGCCGCTTGTTCGAAGAGCTGCCAACGAATTTGGGGAGCAGCAGAAAAATGTAAATACAACGCCATTCGATCTTCTGTCGGAAGCACGCGAGAGAGTACAAAACGCGAGGCCCAACGTGGCGGTAATGCTAGTGAAGCGAGCGCGTCTAAATTGGCCTCGTGAGTGCGTTCAAGAATCGATACCTGATTTCGTGCTCCTGTGTGAAGTCCCACCAACAGAAAGCGAAAAAGTAGCTCTTGAAGATCGGAACCACTTACTGAGCGTAACGAAACAGCCGTGTTGCGCAAGACTTCTACGGCCTTCACCCGCGTGGTTTCGTTCAACGCTGGTGAAACTGCAATGGCTTCTAGCTTTCGAAGTAAACCTCGGATTGGTTTTTCGTCGGTAGAGTCTATGGATTTTTGTGTGAGCGTTTCTAGTTCGCGAGTTAAGTTGGTAAGTTCGCGACGCTGCGATAAATCGTTATCGGTTAATCGCCCTACTAGTTCTTTACAGCTTTCCGCAAGGACCACCCCCGGTGTGAGCGTAACCAAAAGAAGTGCCCCGGCGAAAGTAACCCCAATTCCCCTTACCTTCATGGCTGTGGCTTGTACTAATGTTGACAATAAAAATCAATGATCGGTATACTTTTCACAAACGTAGGAAAGGGAAACGCAATGAGTACACCGTCGAAATTACATCGTTTTTTGAACCTTGCCGTTCTCGCCATGCTTGCGCTAAGCCTGGCATTCGTGGCCTGCACCAAAAAGGCGGCCGAAACTCAAAACTCCCAGGAGGCTACTAACATGAGCGCAATGACTCCCCTTAAGATTGAAGATTCCAAGGTAGGCGACGGCACCGAGGCGAAGGCCGGCAACATGGTTACCGTGCATTATACGGGCTGGTTAACCGACGGCAAAAAGTTCGACTCTTCGCTCGATCGTAATAATCCGTTCTCGTTCAAACTTGGCGCGGGTCAAGTGATTCGCGGTTGGGATGAGGGAGTGGCCGGCATGAAGATCGGCGGCAAACGTAAGCTCACCATTCCACCAGAAATGGGCTACGGCGCAGCCGGTGCCGGTGGCGTGATTCCGCCTAACGCGACGCTCGTGTTTGAAGTCGAACTCTTGGGCGTGAAATAAGACTTCACACAAAAATTTGAATTAATCTTCGCTTGGATCAAAACAAGAACTCGCACTCACGTTGGGTGTGCCACGCGAGAGTTGTTTGATGCCTTGCGCGGGGTTGCCCACGTCTTGCGGGGGCGAGAACGCCGCGTTTCGGCCAGCAGGAGTTGTACCGCCACCCACGGCAGAACAATCGGTTCCCGAACACACCTGGCAACATCCAGCTTGAGGTGTTTTTCGAACCGCATTGATTGGGTTGTAGCTTAGTTGGCACGCGTACGTTGTATCGGTTTTCACGGCAGCCGCTGAATCTGCTAGCGAACACTCCCCGGGCGCACGGTTCAGTGGGTTCGGGTCGGCTGGTGGATAATGTTTGGCACACCAAAAGTCGTAAGGGCCAACCGGCGCAGGGAAGATCGTCGAATCAGTCGAAAGCACGATTTCTGGATCGACTGGCGTGGAAGACTGAAATGCGCACCCCTCGAACGTTGTGTCTTCTAAGTAGCGTGGCACGAACGCCTGGTAAGGACGCACCACAACGGTGCCGTCTGTTTTCTGAACTTCATTTGGCACCGGCGGAAACACCGGGCACTTTGGATTGCCGTCGATCTGATCGCCATCGATGCTCCACCCTGTGAGCGAGGCGTCGCTCATGCAGCGCTGGCCAAACTGCGCAGTTCGAAAACTAAACGGACATGGTTTGGGCCCCAATCGCGTGATTGGTTTTAACGGGTCGACGGTTGCTTTGTTGACCGGACGGTCCATTACGTAGAGCGTGTTGATTTGTTGTGACTGATCGAGCGGGTCGCCGTCGGCGTTGTAGCGCAAAGGATAAGCTGCTGAATATTTTCGCAGCCGAAACGTGCGGCGAATCTGGCCGTTGCTATCGGCGAAACTTGGACACGAGCCATCAGACTGCGGTTTGGCGGCATAGCCGATGGTTCCAATAATACTCTGACTTGTTCCGATCGGAACAACCGTGAGCGAGTTTACTTGCACGGGAAAATCTTTGCTCGAATTGAGCGCCAGCGCAAAGGTGGTGTCCATCGGGTAAAAACTTTGAACTCCAGCTATGTTGGTGGTCGGGCACACAAAACCATTGGCAGAAGAGTTCGGACTGCCCAGTTCGGAGTTTCGAATATAAAAATCGTAGTAGTAGCTTTGGCCAGTGAACGCCCCCGCGCCCAATACGAAGTCGTTGGCCACCGGTACCGTGTTAGTAGTGGTGCCATTGCTCACGTTTTGAAGATTGCGAAAAATGCCCTGGTTCTTTTGCGCACGATCGTAACAAACGTAGTGATAAATGTTCTTGTAAGAGCGCCCTTCGATGTCGCGAAAGTCACCCTGCGACGTCACGGTAGTTTTGGTGACAAGTACCGTGTTAGTCGCAAAACTTTGAGTACTGCCAGCCGCTGAATTTGGAATAATACTCACGCGCACCTGAGTGTTGTCGAGAATTTCGCTATTGGTCCAAGCTGGCGGGAGCGCGCAGCGCATTTGAAAACTCGTGATTTGGTCGGGCTCGGCGTCGGCGGTGCGAGTAATAGTAGTGGAATCACTCGAATTGGTTTCCGACCAGCTGTAGCGGCAGCTACAGGCTTTACCCGTGTCGGCGCCTCCGCCCGACTGCACTACGCAAACTGAGTTAAGGGTGGCAGTGGCACCCGCATTTAAATAGAGGTTTAAATGAGTTGCCGGTGCACCGGTGGCGCCACTTGCACCGCTCGGCCCGACTGCTTCGAAAGTGGCGTTGTAGATATTAAACGTCGGCCCGGCGCTGCTGCTGCTCGTGCCTGAAGTACTCGCAGCGTTTTTTCGTACAATCGAAGACGTATCGCCGCCGGTATTCACGCACCCCGAAAGCGCGCCAAACGAAAGCGTGGCCACCGCGAATAACGCGGCGAAGAGGATGTGGGTGTTATTCATTTTGGTTTTCATCTCGCCCCTCCTCATTCGCTGTCCTGTAATACGCATAGTGGAAACTTCACCAGTCGTTCAAACTGCGTGGCGGTATTTTCAGAACCCAATGAAATTCCGTAGTGAATATTATTGTTGTTGCGATCTTTGCGGTACGGCTTGAATTTACGCGCACTGGTGGAATTGGGATCGGTCATGTCTTCCATGCGCACGCTAGCGGGTGTAACTACGTATAGATAATCAAACGTTGAACTGGCATCGATGTCGATCGACGATCTGCGATACGGGTCGGGCCCAATAATGCCGTTGAAAAACAAACGCCCGGCCGCGTCGGTGTCGGCCTCGATACAAGCGGTGCTATTGCTACCCATGAGCCACACATTTTCGCCGCCGATTGCTGGCAAGTCCCATAATCCCGTAAGGCCAGGCGTACAGTAATTTCCGCCTTGGGTGTAATTCGCCGCCACTCTTCCGGCGCCAGTAGCACCGTAGTCGTAACAACAAGACCCCCCGCCATTTACGGCCTGCACTGCGGCTGAGGAACAAGCATTTCCAGCATTTAAGTAGCCACCTCCAGGTGCCCAATTATCGCCAATCACGCCACTCGTACTGCAGTTGCCGAAATAGGTGCCTCCAGCGCCCGACGGTACCATTGGCCGTGGTCCTATGATTCCCGGTGTGGTTCCTGATCCTTGAGGATCTGCATCCCAACAAGCCGAGTTTTGGTCCGCCGTTGGTTCCGAACACTCCTGATTCTGGGTCGTGCAGTAGAGATAACCAATTTGTCCTGAATTACTCGCCGATTCCATGGTGCGTTTTTCTAAACTTGCACGAAAGCGCCAGAGTTTTGCCCATTTCTTGCCAGCAGGTAAATTGACCACGCTGGTGTTAGGACATTCTTGATTCGCATTCGGCAGTGCCGCAAAACCGATAATGTCTTTACCCACCGATGAGGCCGTTGTTTTCGCAAGCGTCACCGGCGCAGAAATTCCGGTGGTAGTGCAAGAGAGCGACGGGTTCACCATGTTTGCCGGCGTGTGCAACGTGCACACTGGTTGTTTGAACGTGCCGTCCTGAAATTTCGCGAGTGCGAAATCGTGACGATTTACTAAAAACTTTTCGCAATCCGCCTCAGTACCAGTCGGACAGTCGGGGTCGATTCCCACTTTGTCGTCGGGCGGGTAAATGGTGTTGTCGTTTGTTGCGCTACCGCCGTAATCTGAAAACGAAAGTGGATCTACGCTATAAACTTCGTAACGAATCGAAGCATCGAACGTTGAATCGTTCGGCACGGGCGGGCACTCAAAACCCGGCGTGTTTTCTACACTCTCTCCTATCGCCACCGCATGGGCGCCGTAATCGAGCCCCAGTGACGTCGTGTAAAAATTGTAGGCCTGACTCAAGAGCCAGGCTTTTGGATCTTGTAGATTTTGACCGTAAAAATTAGTAGCCGACCGTGATTTGCGAATCACGTCGCGACACATGTAGCGGCTGGTTTCAACGTAATTTGCCGCCACGCTCGGATCCAGTGATGGACTTATTGAATTCATGAACACTCGCGTTTTATTAGAATTCGCGTTGGCCGAATTGATGAAAATCGAAACATCGTAGTAACCCGCGTTCGATGAAACTTGAGTGTAGAGACAACGGGCCATGTTCACTTCTACATAAGAAAGTGCCTGAAACCGTTGGGCAGGAACTCCACCAGATTCGGTAAAATCAAATTGGCACTGGCAAGCATCGGCCGTTGGGCAGTAAGTGGCCAACTGACCATTCGAACCAATGAGCTCAATGGTAGTATCGGGGTTCAAGTTCGACCGGACCACTTTTGAGATTGTAATAAAATTCGCGCTCGCAGTTGTGGTCGCACTCGAACTATTCGAGGCCACTTTAGAAGCCGCGGTCGATAGACCGTTGGCTCCCGTGTTCAAGCAGCCCGTGAGCGAAAATGAAATAAAGGTAATGAAAAATCCGCACAGGATTTCTAAAAAAAGCGTCTGCTTTTTTTCCCAACTACTCCCCACGTTTTGTTCCCCCACTGTTCTTTTCGTGCAAGAAGCGCGCAAAGTTGAGTTAAGGGTGCAAAACGAAGGGGGTTTTCGCACTCCACTCGGCAGGAAGGTTCGGCAAACCCCGCTAAGTGGGCGATTCCTGCCCGCCGCGCTGTCGAACTTTTAGGCGAAAACCCCGGGAAACCTAGCAATTTTTGCCTATAACCCATTGTTATTATTCAGAAAATACGAAAAAATGATACTTAACTAACATGCGCTCCTTTAAGGCCCTTCTCGAGAAGCCTTTTTTGATCTGGTTTATTGCATCGATGCTCTATGGCGGAGCTTTCTGGTGGAAAGCTCGTTTCGCAGAACCAAGCTTAGGGGAAACGAAATCAATTCAAATATTGGCGGAATTTTCGCAGAGCACCTTTCCTCCGAAAATCGACCTCGTGCGTTCGCTCGACGATTACGGCGGCCATCTCGCCTATTACGCTCTCATGGGGCGCGTACACCAGCTTGCCGGGGGCGACTTACTCACAATGCGCACAATTCATTTATGCGTGGTTTTAGCTGCATTGTTTGTATTTACTCTCCTCGGTTTTCACTACACCTACCGCAATCGGCTTAACCCGCTTTGGATCAGCCTCGGCACTCTTTTGTTAGCAGCAAACCCCTATCTCTTCGAAGCGGCGATGCGGGTGGGTTATATTGGTTTTTTTCTATTCGTTTTGCTCGCCTCGCTCTGGGCCCTCGAGAAGGAACGCACGGCCTGGGCAACTTTGTTGTTGAGCTTGGGTGTCCTCGTCGATTGGCGTGCAGTGATTTTAGTGCTCGTCACCTTGTGGACCCGCACCACTGGCGAAACCGGACGCTTCGTACGAATTGAAAAAATTTTATTGCTGGCCCTGCCGCTGGTTTTTGCCTCTTTGCCGCTTTTTGCGTGGAAAGGCATTGTTCCAACCGGCGAAACGCGCGAATGGTGGACCTTCATACTGGAACATCGCAATCTCGTACGTCTGGACTTGTGGTTTTACTCAATCGCGCTTCTGCCAATCTACAGCTTATTTTTTTCATGGAGCTGGGGATTCCGGGCTCGCGCCCGATCGATGAGTTTGGGTGCCGTGGCTGCCGCTCTTTTAATTCCCATGTATTTTATATTTCCAGTCGTGCCTCAACCTGAACCTTGGGCCGCCCCAGGAAGTGGCAACGCGGTGCCGCTTGGATTGGTCGATTGGGCATTAACAGAAGTTGCCGGACCGTATAAAAATCTGGTACTTTTTGTGCCGTGGATAGTGGGTGCGTTTCTTTTTGCGCAAGCGATCTTGCTCGATATTCTTGAGCGTTCGCGGGTGCTCCGCGCCTTCATTCTATTTTTCTTCCTGGTCGCACCCGTTTCGTTCGGGGTGGTTGATCAAGGGTTTTTAATCGTGCTTCCGTTCGTGCTGCTCTTCGGTTTGTCCGAGGCACTCGTAGGAGACGAAGGCAAAATCGTCTAAAGCACTTCGCAACGAACGTTTAAACTTCCAACAGGGGGAATCGTGATTTCATTCGAATTGTCCGACGAACAAAAAGAGCTGCAGCGCTTGGCGCGAGAGTTTACCGCAAAAGAAATCGTTCCCAAAGCCGCTCACCACGACGAAAAAGGCGAATTCCCTATGGAGATCGCAAAAAAAGCGTGGGAGTTGGGCCTCATGAACACTCACGTACCGCAAGACTGCGGCGGCATGGGCCTAGGAGTTCTCGACGGCTCGATTGTCACCGAGGAACTGGCCTACGGTTGCACCGGAATCTGCACTGCAATGGAAGCCAATCACCTTGCGACTGCGCCGGTGCTCGTCGCCGGAAGTGATGAACAAAAGAAAAAATATTTAGGAAAATTAGTTTCTGATTTTACTTTCGCGGCCTATTGCGTGACCGAACCCAATGCCGGTTCCGATGTCGCAGCCATTCGCACCACCGCTAAAAAAGTTGGCAACGAATACGTAATCAACGGTTCTAAAATGTGGATCACTAATGGCTCGGTGGCCGATTGGTATTTCGTACTCGCCGTAACGGACCCCGCCGCAAAACACAAAGGACTCACTGGGTTTATCGTCGACGCCAAATCACCAGGTATCACGGTTGGCAAAAAAGAATGGAACATGGGCCAACGCGCAAGTGACACTCGCGGGATCACGTTTGAAGACGTCAAAGTCCCCGCTACCAATTTGTTGGGAAAAGAAGGTGACGGATTTAAAATCGCAATGGGCGCATTCGATCACACCCGACCCAGCGTCGCAGCAGGTGCGGTGGGACTCGCTCGCCGCGCCATGGATGAAGCCATTAACTATTCCCAAACAAGAAAGACTTTCGGCCAACCAATCGCCGCTTACCAAGGCGTGAGCTTCATGATTGCCGATATGGCCAAAGACATTGAAGCCGCCCGCATGCTGGTCTGGCGTGCTGCTTGGGAAATCGACCAAGGCCGCCGCAACACCAAATTTGCCGCTTTTGCAAAAGCCTTCGCGGCCGACATGGCCATGCGGGTTGCCACCGATGCCGTGCAAGTGCACGGAGGGTACGGCTATTCGAGTGAGTACCCTGTTGAAAAGCTCATGCGAGACGCCAAGATTTACCAGATTTACGAGGGCACATCGCAGATTCAGCGTTTGATTATTGCGAAAGAAATTTTCGAACGCTAGCAGCCAAGCGCAGCGAACAGAATTAATCTACCGTTTTCACCGCATCGTCGCTTGCATCACTCGCTGGTCTCAGCGTTTTGGGCTCAGGTGTCGGTCGGCCGGAGCTAATTAGTTTTGCGCCGTTGCCGGTTAATTGGAATTGAAAAACATAGCTAACTTCCCGCTGGGTTTTGTAACACTCGACCCAATAGTAATTGCCTCGTCGTATATATTCTGGATTCGTTTTCGGCGGACAAGCGTAAGGTAGTTTTTCGGTTTTAGCTATTCCGGATTTGCGACCACACACCAGGTAAAGAGTCGGCCCTCGCTCGGAGTTTTCGCCATCTTGTTTCGCGGCGATTCTTATACTTTTCGCTAATGTATCGCTCGGACATTCCGCTGCCGGCAAAGGTGAAATCCCCACTCCTAAAAGGAGCGCCATTATTAAAGCCTCAGCGAGGAACTTATTTTTCCGTTTCATACAAAGATTTTAGAAGAAACCGCTTAAAATGAAATTCAATCAACCACATCACTCGGCAAGTCCTGCCTATTCCATTGGGAGTCCCCGCTGCTTTTGCCGAGTGACCACGAAATAGTAGCTGTTTTCAAAAAACACCTAATAAAAAATCCCGAAAAAATCGATGAGATTCCCAAGAGAGGTGCGTCGCACGTGTCAATCGTCGGAGTCATCGTAGTTTTTGGAGCTGTGATCGGCGGTTTCGCTATGGCGGGCGGAAACCTCATGGTCCTCTTCCAACCAGTCGAGTTGCTAATTATCGGCGGGTCGGCTGCGGGTTCTCTCTTAATTTCATGCTCCACTAGTCAATTGAAACGAATCATTCACGCCATCACCGGTGTGTTTACTGGTGGCGGAATATCGAAAGACGCGTACCTAGAGCTTTTAAAACTACTGTTCGAAATCACCAAAACTGCCAAAGCAAATCCACTCTCTATTGAAGCTCACGTCGACAACCCAGAGGGCAGTGAAATTTTCAAAAAATATCCGGGTGTGCTTAAAAACCACCACGCGCTAGGATTCCTGTGTGACACTTTAAAAGTACAACTGAGCGGTTCAATGTCGCCCTACGATCTCGAAGATTTAATGGACGCCGACATGGCCGCCGCGCACGCCGAGGAATTTCAAGTTCCATCCACCGTATCGCGAATCGGTGACGCCATGCCTGGTCTCGGAATCGTGGCCGCGGTTCTAGGTGTGGTACTCACGATGGGAAAACTGACTCAAGGTAAAGAAGTAATCGGTCATAGTGTGGCCGCCGCACTCGTGGGAACTTTCATCGGGATTCTTTTGTCCTACGGATTGTTCCAACCGATTTCCGCAAAAATCGAAGGTAATCTCAATGCCGAAGGTGATTACATAAAATGCATCAAAGCCTGTCTGCTGGCTTTTGCAAAAAACTGCGGTCCCAAAGTTTGCGTAGAGTTTTCACGACGTACGATTCCACCCGAAGTTCGTCCGACCTTTCAGGAAGTCGACGCAGCAACTAGTTCTGGTGGCGGCAAAGAAGCAAAGGCGGCATAGCCCATGGCTGGCGGCGGCGAAATCATTGTCATAAAAAAGAAAAAAGCCGCAGGTCACGGTGGCGCCCACGGGGGTGCTTGGAAGGTGGCTTACGCCGACTTCGTTACTGCTATGATGGCATTTTTCCTTGTGATGTGGCTCATGGGTGCCGACGAAGAAACCAAACAAGCCGTGTCTCATTATTTCAACCATCCAAATACGCCCTACAAACAGGGCGGAGACCCTCAGTCTAACGCAGCCCATCCGATGGGCGAAAGCGAAGGACACGGCGACAATGTTCTGGCAGGCGCTTCGGGATTGTTTCCTGAAGATTTAATTGATCGTCCTATTCCGCATCGTGATCTGATGAAAGAAAACGTCACGATCAGTAAAATGATTGAAGACTTACTCGAAGGAAATGTTTTCGGAATGGACGTGACTGAAAATCAAATCAAGTTTTCGCTGCCCGAACACGTGTTGTTCGATGCCGGCAGCGCGACCCTGCACCCCAACGTCGACAAGTACATGGCGTTATTGGGTAACGTCTTAAAGAGCTTCAAAGGCTACGTAAGAATCGAAGGTCACAGCGACGATACCCCTACGAACGGCACACGTTTCGCCAACAATTACGAACTTTCCATGGCTCGCGCCGTTTCTGTAATGCAATATCTCGTGAAAAATCACGGTATGGGCGAAGATCGGGTGATTCCAACCGGCGCCGGCGCCCGAGAACCTTTAGTTCCGAACACCTCCGTCGAAAACAGAGCAAAAAACCGACGCGTGGAGCTCACCTTAATGTACGAATACCCATCCAACTAGTTATTCGAAGCGCTCTATTGACTGACTGCGTTACTATGGTAAAGACCCGCGCCTATGGGCAACCCAAGCATTTTTCGGACCTTGGTTTTCGTGATCGTTTCATTGGTATGGAACTCACCCACCTCCCACGCCATGAATTCTAGAACTAAACTCTGTGCCGCCGTTATTTCGGCCGCGCTATGCGGGGGTACCGCACATTGTGCGTACCACGACTTGCACACCCCACCCGAGCGCTCGAGTGATTTCGTTAAAACCACCGAGCGTGGCACACTAATCAAACTTCCGGAATATTTTACAGTTCGCAACCAGTGGCTCGCAGCGGAAAAAAACCTCGTTGTTGAAGACGCCGACCATAGCTATGGCGAGATCACCACTTTTCTCCATCGCTACACTCATCACTACCGCCACAAACGCAAAAATGGCCGATTTCTTTCGGAGGCTACCGTTAGGGGAATTCCCGGTTCCAACGGCGGTTACGAAATCGCGGTGCAGGTCAACGACGATCTGGTTCTCGGTCGCGTATTGGAACTACCCGTCAAAGGTAATTCCTCTTCACTCGTTCGTTACGAAATTCGGGCGAGCGATGGTTCGTTGGTCGCCGCCTCAAAAAAAATACCGCGATCAAGTGACCAGGTTGATTTTACGCTCCAAAACGGAAACGAATCTTTTACTATACGTCGCGTCGATGACGGCATCATCCGCGAGAGATGGTCGATAGAGCGTTTTACTCCCAAGATACAGGAGACCGTTGATTCCCGACTAGTCTTATTTTTTGTTGCGTACAAACAAGCGATGGATGAACCTGTAAGGGAATGAACCTTCCCTCTTATTTTAATTCGCAACTATTCATTCTTGCGGTCGCTCTAATATGCTCCGCCTGTGGACATAAACCCTTCGACAAAGCAGTGCGCGAGTTTAGTGATCCAAGAATTTTGGCACTGGAAAAAACTGCGCCACCTTCGCCCGAAGATTTTGCCGACGACTTAAACTACAAGAGCCTGCCTCGGGCTCTCGAATCAAGTATTCAAGTTCTAAAATCGCGGCCCGATGCCACATTGATGTTTGGCGATCGTGAGATTTCGGCACAACATTACGCCGAGGCCTTAAATAATTTTTCTACGTTTCTTCAAAACGCCGCGGACGCCAATCTTTCTGAACAAACGGTTTACAAATATGTAATTGAAAATTTCGACTTCTATCAGGTTTACGGAGATCGTGCGCCCTCCCAAATCTTCATGACCTCTTATTTTGAACCCGTAATTGAAGGCAGCCTTCGACGTACCAAACGATTTTCGCAGCCTATTTATTCTCGTCCCGCCGATCTTTTAGAGCTAGACGTAGCGGCCTTCGACGAAGGGCTCGCCCCCCCTCGTAAGTATCGAGCTCGGGTAGAAAACGGCAAAGTAGTTCCGTACTATTCAAGGCGCGAAATTGACATCGACATGGCTCTTGCTAAGAAAAAATTGGAACTTCTTTGGGTAGATCCGATTGATTCGTTCATTGCCCAAATTCAGGGTTCCGCCACCGTCGTATTACCCAGCGGCAAACAGGTGCGCATTAATTACGCAGAACGTAATGGTCACAAATACGAAGCACTCGGCAAATTTCTTAAAGCTCATATTCCGCCCGAAAAAATGTCGATTCAAGCCATTGAAGCCCACCTGAGGTCTCTGCCAGAAAAAGAATTGCACGAAACTTTGGCGCTGAACCCTAGCTATATATTTTTCGTAATTAGCGATAAACCTGCACTAACTACGATTGGAGTACCAGCGGTGGCTGGCCGATCCGTTGCGGTAGACGCAAAATTGTTTCCTAAAGGAGCACTAGCTTTTCTCCGCGGCCAGAAACCAATATTTCAAGACGACCAAGCTGTTTTTCCGGAGCGCTTTGAAGCTTTTTCGAGACTAGTAGTAGACCACGACACCGGAGGAGCCATCACTGGGCCCGCGCGGCTCGATTTATTTTGGGGTTCGGGAAAAGATGCTGCCCGCCACGCGGGAGTCATTCGCCACGAGGGTAATCTTTTTTACTTGGCACCGAAGGTTGCAAAACCGTGAAGGAATACAAGAACTGGTCGTTTGTCAGTGACTCATCCAAAACCATTGAAGTAGAAAAGTTCTTACGCGACCACTGCGGACTGCAACCCAGAGCCATTTTAAAACGCAAGTTGCGTGAGAAGTTCGTTTTGGTGAATGGGCGCATTGCGGATCGTCTGACTCTCGTTCGCCCGAAGGACCGAGTCGACGTGCTTCGGGGCGACGATTTGTACATCGCTGCCGAAGGCCAAAAAATAAAACCCAACCCTAAAATCGACTGTGATGTAATTTACGAGTGCAGCGACTACGTGGTTGTTAACAAAACGGCCGGTCAACACTCGCACCCGATACGGACTTCCGAAACCGACACACTTCTCAACGCTTTAGTGGCTCGCTATCCCGAATGTGCCGAAGAAGGGCGCATCGGACGGCCCCTTGAAGGCTTACTTGTCCACAGATTAGACGAAGGCACCTCCGGACTCATCGTATGCGCGCGCACCAAGTCGGCGTTTAAACAGTTACAAACACTTTGGGCCGCTCGATCGGTTACCAAAATTTACACCGCATGGTTGCGCGGAACAATTGTAACTGCTGGCACAGTAGAACTTAAACTTGAACACGATCCTAAATCAAAAAAACGCATGCGAGTGGCGAGAGCTAGTTCGAAAGACGGATGGACCACCTCGACTAGCATCTATCCGATTGCTCACGAAAATGATCACACTCTTGTACTTCTTCAAATTCACACCGGAGTCACCCACCAAATTCGCGCAACTATGGCCCATTTAGGCGTTCCGGTTGCGGGCGATCCGATCTACGGGGAACCCCAGTCCAAAGCTACTCGCTCGGCGACTGTAAAAATTCGGGGACTACCGCACGAGGAATTGCACCGATTCCATTTGCTTAAAAATCAATTAAAACCTAGTCGATGGCGCAGCCCCAAGCGCACCAGTAAAAACCGCGGATTCAGTCTCCACGCAACCTTTCTGGCGCTTCCGCTGCCCTATGACCAGCAGTGGTTCTGTCCGCCGATTCACTGGGACCATTAAAACACCGGAAACATTTGCCGAGTTAAAAAACGCGCAAGATGAGATAAGGTACGGGCAAGCACCAGAAGATAAGGAGAACTATGTCTTACAAATATTTATCTGCCGTGGCTCTACTCGCATTAACCGTTTTTGGTTCTCGCGCCGAAGGCGCCGGTCTCTGGCTGGGCGGCCAAGGCGGGATCGTCAAAGCTAACTCCAGCCAATTCACCGTATACGGTGCTACCGTAGGGGTCATGCCCACTCGTTCGTACTCGCTCGGCGCATTTTATTTAGTTTCCAATACAAAAACCGCATCGGTCGGACCAGTGACCGCAGAAACCAAACTAGCGTTTTATGGCGGAGATTTTTCCCTTCACCTTGATCCGATGGGAGTAACTCGAATTGGAATTAAAGGTGGTTTAAGTAAGGTTGAAGGCAAAGCGCGAGTACTTGGAGTTTCGGTTGGAGCCTCTTCAACCGATCTCGCCATTGGACCATCGATTGGTTTTGATTTGAAGCTTGGCTCCGGGCTCAGCATTGGCGCCGAAGGCGCGTATTTGCGGGTCATGGCCGACGATTCGTACTCGGCTTTACTCGCACTTGGAGCCCTTAAACTCTGGTTCTAGCGCAAAATCTCAGAGAAATTTTTCGCTAAATTCACCGTTGGAATACATGAACAATTTGCGTTGACCATCAACTTCAGTTTCTAAATTCACCGGCCGGCGCCACACTTCGGAAAGATTGCGCATGGTCTCGCGAGTATACCGCGAATCCAAATCAACGCCCATGTGTTTGTGCAGCATGAGCAGTTCTCCTTTATTCAAGTAGTTACCATCGGCAACGTAAATGAAGGGCTGGCCCATATTGGTCAAACCGAAGAGGGTTTTTTCTTTTATCTTCTTAAAATCGCGATCAGCTATTTCATACTGATTGGTGCGGCGATTGAATTGATAGGTATACAATTTGAAGCGCTCACAAAACTCGGGCGTTAAGTACTCGTCGATAAATGTCACGTCATTACAAACGCGCCGTACTTCGAAGATCTTTTCTTTACCTAGTCCAAGCTTCTTGTCCCACTGGCGCTTAGCTACGATATCGTCGCACTGTTCGTAGTCTTTACCGAACTTCCCACGATTCCATCGATCTTCTACGTCGCGCAGCAACTCAATACCAATCTTGTACGGATTAATACGACCTGGTTGCATGGCCATGGTACCGGAATGATGGTCAGCGTAATCAATAACTTCCGAATCACGTAGCGCTTTTTCGGTAAGTATTCTTGAATGCCAAAACGAAGCCCAACCTTCATTTAATATCTTTGTTTGCCACTGAGGAGCATAATAATACGCTTCATCCCGAATCATGGCGAGCACATCGTGCTCCCAAGTTTCTAGAGGTGCGTTATCGAGCAGAAAGGCTAGAACGTCTTTTTGGGGTTCACTTGGATTACGTTTTGATTTTACTTCCTGCTGCGCAAGTTTTCGTTTTTGATCTTCGATAAAATCTGGCGGATTAATAAACGTATCCATGTATCCGCGCTGGACTTTGATGCGGCCAGGAATATTTCCCGAGTCATCGTTGTCTTCTTTATTTTTAGCGTTGGGCTTGGGCGTGAAAGGCAAAAACGGATCAATCAAATTCTCCAACGAAAGACAGCGATCAATAAAATTTTCCACCCGGTCAACGCCATGTCGATCCATAAACTCCCGGATTCGCGCGGCATTATTGGCCATGGTGTCGATCATTTTGCGATTAGTTTTAGAAAACCACGTATTGTTTTTAAAAAAATCGACATGCCCGTAGACATGCGCCATGACCAACTTCTGATCGATCATCGCGTTCGATTTCATTAAATAGGCGTAGGAGGGGTCGTTATTGATTACGAGTTCATATATTTTCTGCAACCCATAGGTATAGGTTTTAGAAAGTTGGTCGTATTCCATTCCGAAACGCCAGTGAGGATAGCGCACAGGAAACCCACCGAGTGCCGCCACTGCGTTGAGTTGGTCGTGCTCCAGCAATTCGAAAACCGTCTCAAAAAAATCGAGACCGTAGGAAACCGCATATCCCCGAATTTCGTCACGCAATTTAGCAAGTTCGAGAGGTAAACCCATGTGGTTATTTTCCCTTCCCTAAAAATTCTTTAATGCTTTGAATGATGCCTTCTTTATTTTCAATTTTGGAAAGTATCACTCGGTCGTCAGACTCTTCAAACTCTTCACGCAGGTCTTTAAAAAACTGCCCGCTGCCGTAACGACTTTCCACTTGGCCGTAACAAAACACGTTCACCCGCGGCAGGATGTCGTTATTCAAAAGATCCATGCATACTTTCGTATCTTCACCCGACCAATTGTCACCGTCTGAGAAATGAAACGGATAAATGTTCCACTCACTCGGGGCGTAATCTGTTTCAATCATTTTTTGACAAAGTTTGTAGGCGCTAGAAATCAGGGTGCCGCCACTTTCACGAGTCTTGTAAAATGTGTCTTCGTCCACTTCTTTGGCGGTAGCGTCGTGGATAATATAACGCGTTTCGATGTCGTGATACTGACTGCGTAGCCATGTATCGATCCAAAACGCCTCGGTTCGCACGATCTCTTTTTGTTCGTCGCCCATCGATCCCGACACGTCCATCATGTAAATAATCACTGCGTTATTTTCGTGTTCAACGACCGAGCGCCAGCTGCGATATCGTAGATCTCTTCGAATGGGCACAATCACCGGAGACTTCGAATCGTACTGGCCCAATGAGATCTGCCGTTTGAGCGCTTCTTTGAAGGACCGTTTGAAATGGCGCAAGCTGTCGGGGCCAACCCGTGCAATGCCGGTGTATTTGTCTTTGACCACTTTTACCGTTTTGTGCCCGCGGGGTTCAATTTTTGGAAGCTGCAATTCTTCGCCCAGAATTTCTGCGAGTTCTTGAATCGACACATCTACTTCTAGACTGTGTTCTCCAGCATTCTGGCCGGCTTTTCCTTCTCCGTCGCCTTCTTGGGGCTCGCCTTGCCCGATTGCGTCGCCCGGTTTGCCATCGCCCTGCCCCACACCACCAGCCTCTTTATCGCCGTAGCGAAAATGCGGAATGTCTATTTGGGGCAGAGGAATGGTAACCATGTCCTTGCCTTTACGACCGATCATTTCGCCATGCGAAATGTACTTTTTAAGATCCTGTTTGATCTTACCTTTGACGATATTGCGAAACCGAGCGTGGTCGCGTTTGATCGAATAGATCATGCAGATCCCCCGACTTGAATTCTAACGATTCGATTTAAAAAAAGCAAAGGTCCACGCGTACTTGCGTTAGGAAGCGCTAGATTCACAAGACCCACTCACATTTTTACGGCGCTGCGCGCGAGTCAGATTCAATAGGGGCAAGGCGCGCGGGTTGCCCAGCCTTCACGCAATGGGGGTACCAACGCGCCTTGTAGCGAGCCAGTGAATCGAGATGCAGCGCACTAAGGTTTTGTTTTAACTGCTCTTCAAATTGGCGATCTACCGATTTTGGTTCGCTCTGGTCGTGGGAACTCACCTCGTACTCAAAGTTAACCCCCAGATGAAGATTGTACTCTACGCGCGCGTCAGTCTTTCGGTAACTCTCGCTTTTCTCTGAACAGCTATCGCTGCCTTCTGAAAAGAAATCGAACCCGTCATCATTCGAAGGTTCGAAAGTTATGATGGTGTGAAGGTCCTCAACTATGCTTTCGGCTACGTTCTCAAATTGCCACCAATTGGACTGGGCATTCGCGCATAAATAATTGGTCGCCGACTCGAAATTAGTGCCTACTCTTTTTTGAAACGCTTTCATCGCTGAACTAGGGTGGCTCCGGTAAATTTTTCGCAAATTTGGCTGACACACCTTAAACATCATCGTTTCTTTTAGTTCTTGGGGCCATTCACCAATGAACTTTAAAGCCTCCGCGCGACATTCTTTTTCACTCTTACTTTTGGCCATGGCCTTGAGTCTCTTGCGATCCTCGGCAAGACTTGCTTTGCGGGAAACGAATATTGGTTTAAACAGTTCAGTGAGAAATTTTTGAACCCCCGTTCGATTCTTTTGAAACTCTTTTTCAATTTTTTGTTCGACGACCGCACAATCACGCGTGCTTCGCCGATGCTGAACCTGCCTCCAATGAGCGCGTACCAAGTCTCGATATGCTGACTTAAACATTAAATTGAACGTCGCATTTTTTTCGTTCTTCTCGCGATAACCACAGTCGGAGGGAAAAGTTTTTTCATTTTTAGAAGTAAGATTCCGTGAGCAATCACCAAAGTATTCCAATAAACCATCTGAGCCCAAACCCACGTCACGGTCGTAGTTTGCCCCTAGCTGTTCTAACATAGTCAGTCCGCGCAAAAGTTCTTCTAGATGATCGAATTGAAACGAACCTCCATATAGATTTTTTTTGAACTTTACGATCAATTCGTCAACGACTCGGTCGGCTAGTTTTTGATCTGCGCAGCTCGGCAGTTTAATGCGATTGCTGAGGAGCCAATTGGCCAGGCCGTCAAACGACCCGTTCGTGAGTTGATTCCATAGTCGTTGGCAGGCCCGAGCAGTTTGTTCTGGATTAAGCGGCGGGAACCATTCGTATCGGGGGCGAATGGCTAAATCCGAAGCCATCGGATCGTCGACAATGGCGCGGACTACTACGTTCTCGGTGCGTGGATCACAATTACTTTTATCTTTAAAACAAACCCCGATGCCTTCCAATTCGTAAGGACTCGGTAAATCTTCGTCTTCGACTAACGTAAAATCCACGCCAGCCTTTATTCCGCGTTCAATCCATTTTCCATTCGGTAAAGCAATGCCCGCAAGTACTGTTGCATTAGCGAAGTCCGTATTCGATTTCCTCGCAAGCAACCACTCGACCGACGGGTCACCCGCATTTAACAGATCATAGAACGTATTTTTCAAAACCCTTAAACGTTGGCGGCCCGAATTTTTAGGGCCATCATAGCCCCAACTTTGAATTAATTTTTCAAGCTCGTGAGAAACCCCAAGCCCCATAAAGTCTCGCGGATTATAAGGGCGTGAATCAGCGATCGAAGTACTAAATCCTGCTTTTTTTAATTGTTTTACAAGACTCACATTGCGATCGAGAATCGCTAAATCTAAGAGGGTCCATGGGACCTTGCCATTGTTCATTGCATTTTTCGCCAGTTTGGAACCACCAAGCAGCTTTATTGCCGCCGCTTTTTTTCCACTTTTATATAGTTCGTAGGCCTTGGCCAAAGTCGCGAAACTTACTGCATGTCCATCTTTTGGGTAGCTAAAAGCGATCGGGGTACCTTTTTGTTCCGACTCCTCCTTGATTTGTTGCTCATAGGCTATCAGGGCTTTTTCGATTTTTTTCCAGGTTCGTACGATTTGAGGGTCACTCTGTTTTTTCAGATCCAGCAATAATCTACTTAACTCAAGCGGGGTGACTCCTGCGTTCTCAAGATTATATTCCCTTTTTTCATTCTTTTTCCCCAAGCTAGTTTCTAGCGTCTCGATCGACTGGGGCAAACTCCTCAGCGTGGGGTCGGGCCGGTGTTTTAAAACCCAATCCAGCATTTTGTCGTCGCCTAGTTCGATGGCGGTGGCTAAAACACTGCGCCCCCAAGCATCGCGCCGATTTATTAGTGTTGGATCGCGCGCAATCAACTGGTCCGCCAAATCAAACTCATTCATTCGCAGCGCTAACTCGAAAGCGGTTAACCCTGAAGCATCCCGCGAGTGAGCCCATACTCCATTGGCAAAAGCGAACTCTAATAGCTCGGCACTTTGCCATTCAACTGCGAGGTGCAACAACGTGCGGCCAATATCGTTTCGGAAATTTCGAATTTTTTCGACGTCTTCGTTAAAAATTGATTTAATCAAAAAAATAGTCCGATCAGAACTCCCAACCGGACTGTTGGCTAGAATCCAGTCGATTGGATTTTTCTTACCCACCACTGCGTATTTAAGTGGTACGTCGGCCCGCGCAAACTCTTTTAAGACAAAGCCATTATGAGCCTTAACCGCTAAACCGAAAGCCGTAATATTTGATTCGTCGTTAAGCCCAACCATTGAAACATTGCATTTGCCCGACTTCAACAACACGCGCACCACTTGCTCATTACCCGCGGCGGCTGCTGCCATTAAAGAGGTTCTACTGTTTGTTCCAAAGCGAGCGTCGCAATCGGCCCCGTTCTTAAGCAGAACCGAAGTCAGGTCTTTGTGACCTTTACCGACTGCCTCAAACAAATATTTATCGATCTGAAATACAAGTTTTCGTTTTTTTAGAAGCTTCAAAAGCGCATCAACATGCGAAGACTTATTTTTCTCAAACGCTTTCTCAAACTCTTCGGTCCAGCGTTCAAAAAATTTATCGTCGTCTTTAATGCGTTTTAACCCACGATAGGTGTATTCGATTTCGTGGGCCAGGTTCTCGGCTTTGCTATACTGGACTTTCCATTCGTCGTCGGAAAAATCCTGCGCGATCGCGTGCGACCCCACAAACACTGAGGTCACACACGCTAACAGTGTTCTAAAGCTACGCCGCATAAGCTTCGCTTTAGGTGCGCTTCTTAACGTCTCCGCGCGCGAAGATTGAAGCAACGTAGTTGAGCACGTCAGTCGAGCAGATTTCGCAATAACCGTAATTCTTGATCATGCGGCTCTTCACGACGTCGATTTTTTCTTGAGTGGCGCGGTCGACGACATTTGAAACCAGGCTCGTTAGTTTGATCGAATCCTTTTGGTCCTCGAACAATTTAAGTTCAAGCGCCTTGTGCAAACGTTCGTTGGTTTTGTAATCGAACTGCCGGCCTTCAATCGCTAGTGCGCCGATGTAATTCATAATCTCGCGGCGAAAATCATCTTTACGAGACTCCGGAATGTCGATCTTCTCTTCGATCGACCGCATGAGCCTTTCATCTGGTTCTTCGTCTTGACCGGTGTATTTATTCTTTACCTTTTCACGTTGAGTGTAGGCTTTTACGTTATCAATGTAGTTGCCGCACAACTTAGCAATGGCGTCCTCGTCGGCCGAAATTGCACGTTGAACTTCATTTTTCACGATGTCTTCGTACTCTTGCTTCACCATCGAGAGCATTTCTTTGTACTCCCGACGTTTTTCATCGTTCGAAATCAACGCGTGGTGTTTTAATCCTCCGTCGAGTTCGTTGAGCACCATGAAAGGGTTCACGCAGCCAATGTCGCCGTTTTTGTCATTCACTAGCGCGTTTGAGATTTTGTCTTGAATATAGCGCGGGCTAATACCTTCTAGACCTTCTCGAACCGCTTCCTTACGCAACTCCTTGACGTTGTCTTCGGTATAACCGGCAAGAGTTTTTCCGTCGTAGAGTTTTAGTTTTTGCATGAGCGTGAGATTGGCTTTTTTCGGAGTCTCAAGCCGCGTGAGAATAGCCCACATCCCCGCCATTTCAATAGTATGAGGGGCAATGTGTTTTCCACGAATGCGGTTGGCGTTAAAATCCTTTTCGTAAATACGCGTTTCGTCTTTTAAACGCGTAATATACGGCACGTCGATCTTCACGGTTCGGTCACGAAGTGCTTCCATAAATTCATTATTCTGAAGTTTCTTAAACTCAGGTTCATTGGTGTGACCAATGATCACTTCATCTATATCGGTCTGTGGAAATTTTTTCGGTTTGATCTTGTGCTCTTGAGAGGCGCCCAAAAGATCGTACAAAAACGCCACATCAAGCTTCAAGACCTCGATAAACTCCACCACACCGCGATTGGCCACATTGAATTCACCGTCGAAATTAAACGCGCGCGGATCAGAGTCCGAACCGTATTCAGCAATTTTTCGATAGTTCACGTCGCCAGTAAGTTCGGTACTGTCCTGGTTTTTTTCGTCTTTCGGCTGAAATGTACCAATGCCTATGCGGTCACGCTCACTCAGTATCAAACGAGTCACGCGCACGTGTTTCATCACCGAAGCCCAGTCACCGTTGTAATGTTTCATGAGCTCGCGATAAATCAAACGACTCGGCGGGCACAGACCGCCCAAAATATTCACGCGATAAGGGCCCTTGTTGCCGCGATTTAGCTCGTCAAGCACAGCTTCGCGCGCTTCATCTGGCAAAAGTTTTAAGGGCTCGTCGTGCATAGGATCGGGATATTCAACAACGTTGCCAATAATGTGTTGAACTTTTCTTTCAGGATCGACCCATTTAAAGGTGTATAGTTTACCCTCGTCGGTGCGCGAATAGCGCTCCAATCCTTTTTTCAATAGGCGCGCAATGGTGGACTTCGAACTGCCCACCGGCCCGTGCAACAGCAGCACTCGTTTTTCGGTGCCGTAGTTGTAAGCCGCGCTCTTAAAAAAATGAACAAGCTTCATGAGCGGAATATCGAGGCCGTATATGGCGTCTTTTCCGTTATCGATAGGGTCCGTGAAGAACTTATACCGCGCGACGTTCTTTTTGAAATCGACGTAACTTTCAACGCCATACGATAAAATCATGTCGTACATTCGTTGAAACGAATTGCGCGTGATGAGCGGATTCTTTTTCACGAGATCTACGTACTCTTGAAATGAACCTTCCCAGTGAAACTCTTTGTAGTTTTCAGTCGATTGATGTTTGCCGACTAAACTCACGATGTCGAATTCACGTGCCATGGTGTCCCCCTATGATCCCGACTCCATTCTATCTTTACATCAGTGCGAATGTAAAGTTACGCTGCCTTGCATATGCAAACTCTGAATATGGCGTTCGATAAACTCCACCAATTTAAAACCAAAGGCACTATTGACGCGTTTGAGATTCTTTTTCAACGCAGCTCGCAACTCGGCATTGAAGTGCAGGGTGGAAAAGTAGATCATCTTTCCCGCGCAACCGACCAGGGCATGGCGTTTCGCGTACTAAAAGACCAACGAATGGGGTTTTCCTACACCTTCGACTTAAGTGAAAACGCCGTGAACGTCGCACTACGCACGGCCATCGATATCGCAGCTCTCATGCCCCAGGACCCGCTCCTCAGTCTCGTCACCTTTCGCGATCAAAAATACACCACGATCGACTCAAAAAGCGGCCACGATGTCTATGATCTCCAGGGGATCGAACGTAATATTGAAGAAAAAATTGAACTCGCCCGAGAAGTTGAACGCGCCGCGCGATCGGTCGATCAACGCATCACGCGGGTACGAAAAGCTGGGTACGATGAATCAATCGGTGAAATCGTCATTGTCGACACTGATGGAACACGCTTAAGCCATCACGGTACAACTTTTTCGACCGAAATACTCTGCGTGGCGGAAGACGGCCAATCTGCGGAAACCGGCTATGAATCGATTTCCTCCCCACTCAGCAAAAACCTCAAGGCCACCTGGGTTGGCGAAATGGGTGGCCGCAACGCGCTCGAGCTACTGCATGCCACTCCGGCCCCCACTCGAAAGTGTCCGGCAATATTTCGCAATTCGGTGGTGGCCGAGCTCATTGGTTTTCTCTCTGGTTCTTTTTCCGCAGAAAATATCGACAAGAATTTTTCGCTCTTATCGCTCAATAAAATCGGCCAACAAGTTTTTTCAAAAGAACTAAATATATATGATGACGGACTATTACCCGGGGGCCTAGCCACCGGTGCGTTCGACGGAGAGGGCATGCCGCAGTCACGCACCACTCTGTTGAAGGCAGGGGTCGTAGAATCCATTTTGGCGGATCAGTATTACGCTCGCAAAATGAAAATCAAGGCCACCGGCAATTGTTCTCGTGGCATTAAAACACCTCCTTCGATCGGAACCACGAATTTGTATTTGGAAAAAGGTCCTCATAGTTTCGAAGCGCTTCTTAAACAGGCGCACAACGGCGTCGTGATCACCGAAGTCATGGGCCTTCACACCGCAAATCCGGTAACCGGTGAGTTTTCGGTGGGTGCTAGTGGCCTTCTTATAGAAAACGGCCAAATCACCAAACCGGTGAAGGGGTTCGCCATTGCTGGCAACTTGACAGACCTTTTATCAAAAGTAACTGCAGTAGGTAACGATCACCGTTTTTGGGGCACCACGGGAGCGTCTAGTTTTATGGTGTCTGAGCTAAACATTGGCGGATCCTAAACCTTCACAATGTTTAAAGTTTACGCCTCCGACTTCGCGGTTTACTATGGAACCACCAGCTATGATGCAACTCAAAGCAGCAGGACTTTCTCACGTCGGAATGAAGCGCAACCAAAACCAGGACAGCTTCATGCTCGCCCCCGAGCTCGGACTTTTTATTGTTGCCGACGGCATGGGGGGCCACAAGGGTGGCCAAATTGCCTCACTCATGGCGGTCACCACTATTATCGACTTTTTGCGCGACCACGTTTCTAAAAACGGCGGCATCGCCGATGCCCGGGCGACGCTCACTCAAGCGCTCGAGCACGCAAACCAAGCCATTCAAAAAAAGGGGCAGACCGAAGTGGATCTAGCCGGAATGGGCACCACAGCCACCGCCCTACTTTTTCACGGTGGAAAGCTTTTTATCGCACACGTGGGCGACAGCAGAAGTTATTTGGTGCACCCAAATCGCATTTGGCAAATCACGCGCGACCACTCACTTGTGCAAGAAAAATTGCGCGCGGGCTTAATTACCCGCGAACAAATGAAGAGCGACCAAAACAAAAACGTTATTACGCGATCAGTAGGCTTCGAGCCCGAGGTCGATGTCGATCTCTACGAAATCGACCCCCACCCGGGTGATGTTTTCGTCGTATGTAGCGACGGACTGAGCGGCATGATTTCGGACTCAATTATTCGCGAAGTGGTCGAAAAACGTGTTTTCAGCCAAAACTCGGTGGAAAAAGCCGCCAAAGAGCTGATCGAAAAAGCAAACCTACAAGGCGGCGATGACAATGTTACCGCCGTCGTCATTCAATTACACGAGTAAAACAAAACGATGGCAGCGAATAAATTTTTTACCATCATGGTGGTGCCCGAAAAAACTCAGAAAGTTCGCAAGATCATTATTCCGCACTATGTCTTTCACGGAATGATCATCGCGATCGCATTTGCGGCGGTCTTGGCCGTTGTCATGGTGCTCGACTACGCCAACGTCATGAATCAAATTAGCGAAAATAAAAAACTTAAAGTCGAAAACCGCCAACTTCGGCAATCGGTTCAAGTTTTTAAAAACAAAATGTTCACTATCGAAAACACTCTGGACCGCGTAAAAACGTTTGCCACCAAACTTCGAATCATTACCAACATCGAAGACTCGCCGATGTCGCCAAGCATTCCGGAGTCGATGCCGACGCTTCCGTCGCAACCCGCGTTGCCACCGTTTGCCCCGTCAGCTCCTCACAGTCAGGCACCGGGTCCTGCACCTCCCAATGTGACTCAACGCATTCCTACCCGCCCGGGGAACCACTTAGGTTCTCCCATCGAAGCAGACACCGATCTCGAAGACACTCTCAATCCACTGGCCGACAAAATTATCGATCCCATGTACGCGCAAGAATCGGTCCCACGCTACGATGATCGCCGATCTGAGCGAAAAAATCTTTTAGCCTCATTAATGTCGGGGGCTCAAGAAATCACCATGGCTTTGAGTGACACTGAGGCTAGCCTTTATGTTCAAAGCGAGTTCGAGAAACTCGATCTGGCCTACGATGCCGTCAATTCGTTTGCTCTCGAAACCGAACAAGAGACTCAGTTTATTTTAGAAAAGCTCGGCGAAAAACGAACCTTACTTGCCAGCACTCCCACTCGCCTGCCCACGCTCGGCTACGTAACCTCGGAGTACGGAGTTCGCATCTCGCCCATCGACGGCCGCCGCAAAATGCACGAAGGAATCGACATTGCCAATCGCTACGGAGCCGACATCATTGCCCCTGCCGACGGTCTAGTGGTTTTTTCAGGAGTTAAACCGGCCTACGGTAAACTCGTCATTTTAGATCACGGCAACGGAATCGAAACGCGGTTTGCTCACAACTCGAAAACCACAGTCAAAGTTGGTGACCGCGTCAAACGAGGTCAGCGCATCGCCAACGTCGGCAGCACCGGCCATTCCACCGGGCCCCACTGCCACTATGAAGTTCACGCCGGCGGCATGCCGGTTGACCCCTGCTGGTACATTCTCGACCACCCGGCGATTTGCCGGTCGCGTTAACTATTCTCTGAATTCCACCCAAACTTGATCAAATTCATTAAATATTATATACCCATCGCGTCAAAAGGGGTGGTTTCATGATTCGATTTTTTACGAATTTCCTGTTCGGAGTCCTGCTACTTTCCCATTCGGCGCTCGGTGCCGTGAATATTCAGGTCGTAGACTCGCGCAACGGAAGTGGTTGCGGCAATGTGCTACGAGGCCTTGCCCCGGTAGATAGCGAAGTGATCGCAGAACTCAACCGCTCCAAAATCCCGCGCCTTCACGTTTTTGATATCCTTTATAGTCTGGGCGGAACTCCTATTGAATTGCTGGCCATGTTCAACGGTGTACCGGTGATCGAGAGTGACACCGTGCGCGGCGAAGCGTCGCCAAATTCTATTTATCGAATTCGAGTAGCCGCTACGCCAGAACGACTACGCAAACTGCTCGAAGAAGCCGGGAGCGGTGTGCGCTGGGTGGGTTTTGAATGGAATTCAAGCGTTGTCACCCGAGCGCTGGGCCACCAGGCCGCATTGGCAAGAGTTGAACAGCAAAGCGTAAGCCCTCATTTAAACTCAGTGATCACGATCAACGTGACCATTGCGGGGGACGCCCCCATTCGAGCACGCGTCGCTCAACGCATCGCTCACCTTCCGGTCATTCTAGTCGACAAATCCGCCTCCGCCATAGCGCTGCCTAAGCGTGAGGGGCTGGTTATCTCGAAGCGGGCCAATGCTCTGCTCTCCGAGAGTGGTAGTGACTTCGTCGTGTTGCGCGCTCAGGTTGTGTCTTCTAAAGAGTCCCCTCTATCGCGCGACTGGCTCCAAGGTTTTGGAACAGCTACTGTTACTTATATTGTTGAGTCTCGAGAACACGAAAAACACCCCAATACGATCGACGGTACTGAGTGGGTGCTCTTTAGCGGTTCTCGCCGCGAGACCCAAGAATTTTTAAAAGACCCGCTCGTTCGCTACGTAGAACTTCAGGGTGAAATTCGCGCCAGTGATGGTTTTTGGAATAAAGGCAAACTTCAACGAAAGACCACTGCCGTTTCAGTGAGCCTTGGCTCCACTGAACGCATCGCTTCGACCGCGTTTTATGAACAGGCGGCGTCGCTGGGACTCAAAATCCACAACAGAGGCCAACAGAGCTCCTACGCCGGAGTGGAATGGACCGACATCATCATTACTGGTCCGGCCGCCTCAATTCAGGAACTCGTCATGGGGCTCGATAGTAGCTCCTCGGTTCGCGAGATTTCCGCTAAGCAACTGGCAGAAATCCCACGGGACCCCCACTATTAACGTTCCGTATTGTCGCTAAAGCGTTTTCTTGTCGTCTCTAAATGGGTGTGTTACCCCTTTTATATACGGCATGTTAAACGTCATTGCGAAAAAGTTATTCGGCACCCAAAACGAACGCGAACTCGCGCTCATCACTCCGCTCGTCTCGAAGATCAATAGCCTCGAAGCCGCTACCAAAGCGCTCTCAAACGACCAGCTCAAGGCAAAAACCGCAGAATTTAAAGAGCGTGTTTCTCGTGGTGAAACACTCGACGCCCTCTTACCCGAGGCATTCGCGGTAGTTCGCGAAGCTGGTTGGCGCGTCTTAGGCCAACGCCATTACGACGTTCAAATGATTGGCGGCACAGTTCTACATCGAGGCAAGATTGCCGAAATGCGAACGGGTGAAGGTAAAACCCTGGTTTCAACGTTGCCGTCTTATCTCAACGCGCTCTCAGGCAAGGGCGTGCACATCGTAACGGTGAACGACTATCTCGCGCGCCGCGACTCCGAATGGATGGGGCGTCTGCATAATTTCTTAGGCCTCACAGTCGGAGTGGTCGTGCATGGCGTAGGCGATCTGGAACGCAAAAAGAATTATCGCTGCGACATTACTTACGGCACCAACTCTGAGTTCGGCTTCGATTACCTGCGCGACAACATGAAGTTTTCGCTAGACGACTACGTTCAACGAGAACTCAATTATGCGATCGTCGACGAAGTGGATTCCATATTTATCGACGAAGCCCGAACGCCGCTCATTATCAGTGGTCCGACCGACGACTCGACCGACAAGTATTACGCCATCAACCGCATTATTCCCAAACTCGACAAAAGTGATTACACGGTTGAAGAAAAATCAAAGAGTGTTGCGCTCACAGACTCGGGTGTAGAAAAAATCGAAAAATACTTGGGTGTGAACAACCTGTACGAACCTCACAACATTGAGCTCGTGCACCACGTGAATCAAGCCCTTAAAGCACACGTCATTTTCAAACGCGACGTCGACTATGTGGTCAAAGACGGTGAAATTATTATTGTCGATGAATTCACCGGCCGTCTCATGGCGGGTCGTCGCTGGAGCGATGGGTTGCACCAAGCGGTTGAGGCAAAAGAAGACGTCGAGATCGAAAACGAAAATCAAACTCTCGCGACGATCACCTACCAAAACTATTTCCGCATGTACTCCAAACTCTCGGGCATGACGGGTACTGCCGACACCGAAGCAGCGGAATTCAAAAAAATCTATAACCTCGACGTGGTCGTCGTACCAACGAATCGGCCGATGGTTCGTAAAGATCACGCTGATGTGATCTATAAGTCTATCCAGAGCAAATACAATGCAGTGGTCAATGAACTCAAAACACTGCACGAGAAGGGCCAGCCTGTGTTGGTCGGTACGATTTCCATTGAGAAATCGGAACTACTGTCTTCGTTGCTCAAACGCGCCGGTGTTCCTCACAACGTCCTTAACGCCAAACAACACGAGCGTGAAGCCGAGATCGTAGCCCAAGCGGGCCGCCGGAAAATGGTGACTATCTCCACCAACATGGCGGGTCGAGGCACAGACATTTTATTAGGTGGCAACCCCGAGTTTTTAGCTAAACAAAAAGTCGATCCAGCGGCGAGCCCTGAGGAATACGCAAAAGTGCTCGAGCAGTTTAAAGTTCAGTGCGCTAAAGAACGCGAAGAAGTCATGGCGCTTGGCGGACTTTTTATTTTAGGAACCGAACGTCACGAAAGCCGCCGCATCGACAACCAGTTGCGAGGCCGCGCTGGCCGCCAAGGAGACCCGGGCGAATCACGTTTTTATCTTTCGCTCGAAGACGATCTGCTTCGTATTTTTGGTTCAGTAAACATCGGCAAGTACATGGAAGAAGATGTACCCATCGAACACCGGTGGATTACCAAGGCCATCGAGAACGCTCAGAAAAAAGTGGAAGCTCACAACTTTGACATTCGAAAACACTTACTCGAATACGACGATGTCATGAATCAACAGCGCAAGGTGGTCTACGCCATGCGCCGCGAAGTACTGGCGGGTCACGATTTAAAACCACGAGTGCTCGGCATGATTGATGAGATCGCCGATGCAGTGGCACAAGATTTTTTTCCGGACCGCCGAAAAGGTTCTCCGGCTTGGGACTTGGCTGCGCTTAATGAATCCGCCACACTCACGTTTCGAGCCCCGGTTTCCGTTGGCGAAACCGATTTGCCGCGCATTCTCAGCGCAGGTGATCTTTCAGCGCTGATCGTAAAACAAGTTGAAGCGGCCTACGACGAAAAAGAAAAA
>DGKJ01000078.1:0-22074 GCA_002387735.1 Bacteriovoracaceae bacterium UBA4573
GCTGTGAACTGAGCGAACCTTTTTTACAGTTAGCTTTTTTGAGTTTGCCCGTAATTCCGAAGCTAAAACTTACAGATCGCGGTTTAATCGACGTAGAACAATTTAAGATCATCTCGGTGTCAGCATGAAAACTCTCAAATCCGCTGCTCGTGACTTCGTAGTTTTTTACCTCAACGGCGTGCGCACCGAAGTGCGCGGGCTCGATGTTTTTAAAACCGTCGCGGAGTATTTGCGGTACTCGCGCGGACTTACCGGAACTAAAATCGTTTGCGCCGAAGGCGACTGCGGTGCCTGTACAATTTTGCGAGCTCGCCCCGGCGAGCGGCTCGAGGCGATCAATTCCTGCATTGCTCTCGTTGCCCAGCTCGACCTTTGTCACGTAGTGACGATCGAAGGCATCGCCCGCGAAGGTCAACTTTCACCGGTTCAGAATGCAATGGTGCAATGCCACGGCAGTCAGTGCGGGTACTGCACGCCTGGATTCGTTATGGCCATGAGCTGGATGTTTGAACACCATAAGACGATCGACGAAAAATGTGCTCGCAATCATCTTACGGGCAATCTCTGCCGCTGCACCGGTTATCAACCCATTCTCGACGCGGCACTTGCAGTTAAGAATCACGACAGTCTTACGAGACGCTACATTGTCGCCGCGCACATAAAAAATCTAGCGCGCCTTGCAAAACGCAGCGTTGCCATTAAAACCGAACACCGCGCGCTGTTCATGCCTGTATCGCTAAAGGAGCTTAGCACTTACCGCAAACGGCATCCCGACTCATTAATCTTGGGCGCCGCAACGGATTTGGGTGTTTTATTAAATAAGGGGAAACACCCGCTGACTCACCTAGTTTCTCTTACTCATTTGCGCGAGTTAAATACCGTTCGTTGGCAGCGCACTCGCTCAGTTGTTCGTGTATCGGTAGGAGCAAATGTCACCCTTTCACAGCTGCGCAAGCAGCTGGAAAAAAAGGCTCCCGCGGTTGCCGCAACTCTAGATCTTTTTGCCTCACCACAAATCAAAAATGTAGCCACCCTAGCGGGCAATGTCGCCAACGCATCCCCTATCGGCGACACGCTGCCCATTCTTTTGGCACTCGACGCTAGCGTGCGCACTCAAACCCGCTCCATTCCGATTGATCAATTTTTTATTGGTTATCGCAAAACCGCCCTTAAAAAGGGGGAAATAATCCGCGCTATCGAATTCACGATTCCCCGTAGCGGCGACTTCTTTCGTTTTTTTAAAACCTCTCAACGCAAAGACCTCGATATATCGTGTGTGAACGCGGCCCTTTTCGCACGCAAATCTAACCGGGGGTTTAGTGAGTTGCGCATTGCTTACGGCGGCGTCGCGGCCACGCCCTTGCGACTCAAGCGCGTTGAAACATTACTTCGTCATCAAGTGATTGCGGCCGATTTGATTGAACGCGCCATTGCCCAGCTGGCAAAAGACATCACACCTCGAAGTGACCTACGCGGAAGCGAAGCCTACCGTTTGCGCGTGAGTCAAAATATCTTACGCGAACTTCTGACAGAGGCGGCCGCCCATGGATAATCTTTCGCCAAGCCATGACTCCGCGCGAAGTCATGTAACAGGAACTAGTGAGTACGTGGACGATCGTCCCATTCTACCTCGCGAAGTGTTCGTCGACGTCGTACACAGTACCCACGCCCATGCCCGCGTTCTCAAAATCGATACTCGGGCCGCCTTGGCTCTGCCCGGAGTGGTGGCGGCCTTTACCGCAAAAGATTTTGCCGAATTATACTGGGGCAGTATTTTTCACGACCAACCCTTACTCGCCTCCGATGTTGTGCAGTTCTGCGGCGAACCACTGGTAATTCTCGCAGCCGAATCTCTCGATACGCTTCGAGCTGCGAAAACCCTGGTCGAAATAAGATACGAACCTCTACCCGCGATTCTCACAATTCACGACGCAATCCGAAAGAAAAGCTTTATCGCCGGCGAACGCAAGATCGAACGCGGCTCGAGCAACGACGACACAGTGCCAAGCGCACTCGACTCAGTAATTGCCGACGCTCCCCATCAGCTCGAAGGCACGCTAACACTTCAGGGAGCTGATCATTTCTACCTCGAAAGTCAGTGTGCCATCGCCTACCCATTAGAAAACAACACAATAGAAGTTCATTCGTCGTCGCAGCATCCCACCGAAGTTCAGCACGTCATCGCACACGCGCTGGGCCTCGCCGATCATCGGGTAACTTGTGTTGTAAAACGCATGGGCGGCGCTTTCGGTGGAAAAGAATCTCAAGCTGCTCCGTTTGCGGCCTACGCCGCACTCGTTGCTCAAAAACTGCAACGACCTGCGCGTATCGCGATTTCTAAAGACGACGATATGAAGATCACCGGCAAGCGAAACCCTTTTTTTATTTCTTACCGCGTAGGTTTCAAGAACGACGGCACCCTGCTCGCACTTGACGCTCGACTTTTTTCCGACGGTGGCGCCTACGCCGATCTCTCCACGGCCATCATGGAGCGAGCACTTCTACACAGCGACAACGCATATTTTGTGCCTCATTTGCGGGTTCGCGGCCAGGTTTGCAAGACCAACACCCACCCTTCCACCGCTTTTCGGGGCTTTGGGGGCCCTAAAGGCGTGACCATGATCGAAAAAATTATCGAAGAAATCGCCGAACGCCTGAACATGGACCCGCTCGATGTACGGCAAAAAAATGTATACCGCCCGGGATACGACGTCACCCATTACGGTCAGAAAATTGAGAACAATGTTTTACCTGCTTTATTTGAACAACTCGAGGTCGCGTGTGATTATCGTCGTCGGCGCGCCGAGATTTCTGACTGGAACGCCACGAAAGCTATCGCACAAAAAGAATTGCGGGGGCTTTCGCTTACGGCCGTGAAGTTTGGAATATCGTTCACCACGCGCCATTTGAACCAGGCCAACGCTCTTGTTGTCGTACACCGCGACGGCACGGTTCAGGTGTCCACAGGCGCCACTGAAATGGGTCAAGGCGTGAACACCCGCATCGCGCAACTGGTGGCCGAGGTTTTTGGAATTTCACACAATGACGTGCGGGTACTCGCAACTACCACCGATAAAAACGGTAACACCTCACCAACCGCTGCCTCCAGCGGCACCGATTTAAATGGCTCTGCCGCCGTACTCGCCGCACGCCGCATTCGGGCGCGCCTCAATCAAGTAGCAGCTCACATGCGCCGCACTGAGCGAGACCGTTGGGCTACATTCACGGCGGGACTCGGAACAGAAAAAGAATTTGAACTAAGCGAAGACAGCAGTGATTCGTTTATGGATATGTTTCCGTTTCGCGAAATCGTCACCGAGGCCTATTACAATCGTGTTTCCCTTTCAGAATACGCACACTATAAAATCCCCAATCTAGGATTTAATAAGGTCACCGGCCAGGGCCGCGCATTTTTGTATTATACCCAAGGTGCCGCGGCTACCGAGATAAGTATTAATACCGTGACTGGCGAAGTGAAAATTTTGCGTACGGACATTCTCATGGATCTTGGCCGCCCAATCAACCGCGCACTCGATCTAGGGCAGATTATGGGTGGCTATATTCAAGGTCTCGGATGGATGACGACCGAAAATCTTTTTTACGACGACCACGGGGCGCTGGTTTCCCACAGTCCGAGCACCTACAAAATTCCGAACATTCAAGATACTCCGCGAGTTTTTAACGTCGTTCTTTTTGAAAATCATGCCAACACCGCGAATATTCGCGGCACCAAGGCCGCAGGTGAACCGCCGCTACTACTTGCCACTTCGGCCTGGACCGCGATTCGCAACGCTCTTGCCTACCTAAGGCCCAAACCAAATCTACACACCGTACCGGCCACCAGCGAACGTATATTAAGAGCTCTGGAGAATTTTTAATGATCACCCGTTCTTTTTTTCGAACCGCCGCCGAACTCGAACAACAAAACAAGGCCTTCGTAGTTGTGACTCTAACGGCTACGCGCGGCCATGCTCCGCAAGACGCAGGCGCCAAGGCACTTGTCACGAAGGAAGGACTAGCCTGGGGCACTGTTGGTGGTGGCAAAGTTGAGGCGCGAGCAATTGAATACGCAATTGAACTTCTTGCCACCAAGCGCCCGGCCACCCAGTCCGTGAACTGGAACCTTCAGCGTGACATTGGCATGAGTTGCGGCGGTGAAGTCGAGTTTCTTTTTGAAACCGTTCTGCCAGTTGAATGGAAAATTTTTGTCTTCGGCGCGGGCCATGTCGGGCAAGCGTTATGCCGCATTCTCTCAACGCTCAACTGCCGCGTAATTTGTGTCGACACGCGCACCGAATGGCTCGAACGTTTGCCGCAAGATAGCGAGAATCTAATCTCTCTTCGCCTTGCCGATTATTCGGCTCCTTCACTTGCCTCGGTGGCCTCGGCCCAGGATCTGAAATGTAGTTTTGTCGTCACCACGAGGGGCCACAGCACTGACGTTCCAGTATTACATTGGCTCTCTACCATTGCTCCCTCGCCGAATGTTTCCTTTGGTTATCTGGGCGTGATCGGCAGTCGCGTGAAAGCCCTTAAAATTAAAAACGAACTTCGCGCACTTGGGTGCAGCCCAGCATTTATTGAACAACTAAAATGTCCGATGGGACTAGATATCGGAAACTCCAACGACCCCGCAGAAATTGCGCTTAGCATTGCCGCCGAACTGATTCAAAGACGGAACCTAACCTTTAATTTGGTCGAGAAATCCCCGTCACCTCGCGCAGCACATGTGCCAAATCTGGATACCGATTCAATATCCACCGTTGAACTCGGGCCTCTTTGAGTAGCGCTCGCAGCCAAAAAACGAACAAAACACCTGCCCCAATGCGCAACAACAACCACACCGTTGCAACGGCTCGGGCTTCGACGACGATCGAAAACGTCACGAGAAGTGCTCCCGACACCAGCCACCAGATCGCGGGCCACACGTTGTTGCGCGATCGGCGCTCTAATTGAACGCTGGTTAGCTTTTCCTCAAATCGCCCCCAAGAGCTTGACGAAGCCTTCACCGCCACCACAACCAGTAAATTGGCCAACAGGACTTTGAGTCCGATCAGTCCACCAAACACCCACCAGCCCCAGATCGCCAAATCGCTTGAGACCATTTGTCGCAACCACTCAGCGGCTCGTACCGCGCTCGCTCCGAACACGATTAGTCCAAGGGCAATCGGTTGAATCACTGCCCAGAACGCGAGCAAAGTTGCCCCAAAACACAAACCCACCCACCGCGTTCCGAGAAGCCCCACCGCTAGTGAAAATAAAAAACCCTGTGCCGTAATCGCCAACATCGGAGTCAGTCGCGCGCCCGCTGGCGCAAGCGCTTTAATGAGTGCCACGTAAAGTGACGTTTTTTGAACGTTCTGCGCGGCCACCTTTTTTAGAGGTAACCCGCTAACCATACGAGTGAGAAAAAAGCTTTGATTGAGCGAGAGCAAATGCCCCCGTAAGGGCACGTAAAATGCGTGCAACACGCTACCCAGCCCGATTTCAATGAGCCCTAAAGCGATAGCAGCGTCTTCCGGGGTTCTGCGCTTTTGACCACGGACCAAGGGCTCAGTCATCGTGTTGCGATCCAGGTTCCGCAAAGCGCAAGTGCTGCGCCCACGATCTTTTGCCAAGACAGAGCGCCGTTGCCCGCGGCAAGGTCCCACAAGGCCCCGGCCACTAACTGCGCCGTGACGAGTAGTAAAAAAGTAGTGAGAGCACCTATTTTTTGAATAGAAACCGGGAGACCGGCCACCAAAGCAAATCCACAGACGCCCGGCAGTAGGTACCACCACCGAAAATCCGAAAGCTGGGCCTTTCCGCTAAAAAAACCTAAGGTCCAGGCCGCTAGCGCGAGTAAACACAGAATACTGGCGTTAAGCAGTACGGTTGGCCCCAGCCCCCAGGCTGCTGCAGCCTTGCGGTTTAACCCTGCTTGCAGCACGGCCAGCGAACCCAATATCAGCGGCATCAGAAATTTCATGATCTCAACTTACGCTAGGAACGAAAAAAAATCAGCGCCTTAACCCTTTCAGTCGGATATAGACAACTTCACCGAATTTTGTGATATTGGGACCCTAAATTTAGGAAATCGAGTAACACATGGGACTACGTACATTACCGGCCGGGAAAAACATTCGCCTCTTCGACAATCAGTGGCTTGAGCGCCTCACCTACGTTCACCCGATTCTCCCGATTGCCGTTTGGGGCCCAGTCGTGGTGCTTTGTTTTGCCGTTGGTCTTTATCAGCACTTGCTTTCGCTCAGTCTGTCTTTAGGACTCGCGCTCGTTGGATTATTTTTTTGGACCTTTGCTGAATACGTTTTGCATCGCTATGTTTTTCACTTTCACCCACGGGGCCGGATACAAGAACGCATTGCGTTTTTGATTCACGGAATTCACCACGACGACCCCCACGACGCTCGCCGTCTGCTCATGCCGCCAGTAGCGGCCATTTTAATTGCAGCTTTTTTCTACGCGCTATTCCTACTCGTCTTAGGACCTGTACGTTGTAATCCTTTTTTCGCTGGCTTCATCACCGGTTATCTTTGCTACGATTACATTCACTTCATCACCCACTTCGTGCCGGTGAAGCACCCCTGGCTTAAGCAACTTAAGGCCAACCATATGCGCCATCATTTTTCGACCCCCGACCTACGTTACGGGGTCAGTAGCCCACTCTGGGACCGCGTTTTTAAAACCTGAGCCCCGGCGCCCGCGGAATAATTTTCCCATCGATTTTTTGGCTATTCGCACCGAAGAGTGGCCAGATGATAAGAAACTTTAAGAAGCCTAAATCGCAAAGAAAAGCCCAACGCAACGAACTGCACATGCACCGTGTGAGTGCCGAAGTCAAAATCGACGACACGGGCGAAATCATTAATTGTCGAGTTTTTCTTACCGATTTAAGCCCCAGCGGCGTGGGATTGTTTATCAATGAACAAATCGAAAAGGGCACTGAACTTTCAATGGTTATCGAGCAGCCCAAGCACCTCTACGTAAAAGGTGAGGTCGTTTGGTGTACTCCCTATACACTCGACACCAAGATCATCAGTAATGACGTTTTTAAGTTCCGTATCGGCGTAAAATTTCTTTTTGACTTCCCCGAAGAACAAGAAGCACTCAAAAAATACTGCGAAGAATTAGCCGAAGAGAACAACAAGAAACCCGAACCCAAACTCAAATTACAAAAGTGAAGTGCGCGCATTCGGCTTTACATTGGTCCCGCGTCTCCGCGTATTGGCCTATTCGGCAAATCTTGCCGACTAGCGATGTCTTTAGATTCTGCGAGACACTGTCGTTAAGAAGGCATGAGAAGCGTAATCCTGGCCTTGGCTCTAGTCGCAGTTTCAGAAGATTTTATCGCGACCGCAAATGCAAAGTTACTCAACGTACTGACACCTGAATGCGTGCCCGATCTGTCGAGGGCACTCGACCGCCTAAACAACCGTGGTGCGTACTTTCGTTTCCGCACCACTGACGACTACCCCACCGGCACCACGCGGCCGCCGCAAGGACTATTTGATGGTTCGTTCATGCGCCACATTCAGGGCACGGCCCGACTCGCGGGAACCAATGTTCTCGTTCACAGCGTAAATGGTCGCCGAGGTTCCCACTTAGTGGCCGTTCAAATGAAGAGTCAACCCGAGTTTGGCGACTGGAATACCAACGTTCGCTGCAAGGGCGACAAATGCGCTAGTCCCAAAAAAGATAGCGTTGTTAGTGTCGAACACCTAAGCTCTCACTTCTCCCATCCGGGCGGGATCCAGTCTTTCGGTTCAATCGTAGCGGTGGGAATCGACATCAACAACAATAACAAAGCCGGCTCAGAAGTGCGTTTCTACGACTACGCTGACCCGACGAGTCCTGTCGAGCGGCGCGACTGGCGAATTCTTAGAACCAACGTAAGAGCCGAAGCCGTGGCAATGAGCCAAATCAAACGGGGCGTGCACGCTGGAAAATACGTGGTTGCCGTAGGCTCTCATCAGTTATCTCATCTCACCTTTTATATTTCTAACGATTCAGATCTCAACGCCTCGGGCTTTCGTTTTCAGGAACAAGCCACCTGGACGGAGCGTGGTAACTTTGACATCCCGAACTATCAGGGCATGCAACTTATAAGTGAATGCAGCGGCCAAATGTATTTGGTCGGCACCTACAAAAGTAAACCCCTGTTTGGATTACCCTGGGGCGGTAAAGACTGGATCGACACCTACAAGATCGAGCTCTCGCCCTACGCGGGAAAAGCGCCACAGATCGCAAAGTTCAAGAACAAGCACATGACATTAAAGAAAAGTTTTTTCTCAGCCGGTGGAGCCGTTTACGTCGAACCAGGTACGGGTGAACTCAAAGCCTACGCGACCGATTACTGGCCTTTGAATCCATTTAAGCGCGACACCGCGTTTCGGTTCGAAGAATTCGCGCCCAAATAGCCGGGCGGCTACGGAAACTGCCGCAGCAATCGCTTTGCTGCCGGCGTATCTTTTATGAAGGTGTCTAATTTTCGGCGCACTCGAACGTCAAGTTGGCGCGCCCGTTCTCGAGTCACCCCACCCCATTCGTTTGCCAACTCCTGAAGCGTAGACTCGCAACCTTCTTCACAAAGAATTCGTCTTTCTAGTATTTGTTTTTCCCGGACCGATAGTCCCTTAACCATCGGCTCAATCATTCGCCGAAAAAATTGGGAAGAACTCTCTCTTTCAATTCTTTGCTTTTCAGTTTCGGCGATTTCAACGGCTACTTGGTTGGTAGAAGCCATCACATCACTATCAATTTGATCCTCTGAATTTACGAGGTAATTCGTTCTCACGTTTATTACCTGCATCCAGCTTCTAACGTTTTCAATCACTAGTTTGTTTTTCCAATTCACCGAAAGAATGTTTTTATTTTTATTCTTTTTTCCGTAGCGAAGCATCTGTGCACAAACACTTTCCGCCGTGACCTCTTTGCCAGAGGCGCGAATTTCGTGAACGATTCGAAAATAATGACCAAAGAGTATTTCTTCGGCTTTCGTCGAGACGAATCTCACCGGTTTAAGATTTTTTTGCACGAATCGTCGCAACGTGTTGTCCATCGCACGAATTAGATAGGCCAAAACATCTTGTGAAACGTTTTCGTCGAAACCGTTGAGGCCCTGAACTAGGCCCAGGATCGCTTCGGATTGAAATTCTTCTAGGTCCATTCCGTAAAAACGGCGCCACTCGTTCATGGCTCGCCCAAAGAGTACGTTCCTAAGCTTTAAGATCACAATATTACGTTCGCGCTCACTGCCCGTTTTGTAGAGGCGCACCAGATCCAGGGCATCTTGGCGCGTTAGTAGCTTTTTTGAGGAATCAGCGCCATAAGCCGAATTCAATATTACTTCGGCACATGTAGGGACGCTGGACCGCAGCGGGCCGGCTGCCGCTCGATCGACGCCTGCGATGGCCACTAGAAAGCCCAATAAAATGCGTGCGCTCACTATAGATTCCTCTGGATTTTGAACCGTTTTTGAATGAAATAGCGATAACATAGCGCGTTATTTTATTCCATACTTTTTTAGTCATATATAGATCTAATGACTTTTGTACCGAGAAAACACTGTCCGCCGAATGAAATTTCTTAGTGAAATCGGAACGCAAGGTCGATAATTGAGAGCGGCGGGGTCCCATAGTTAAATGGATATAACGGAGCTTTCCTAAAGCTCAGTTCCAAGTTCGATTCTTGGTGGGACCACCAGAATTTTGAAATTAGCCTGATGCGGAATCATCTTCTTTGTCTGAGGCTAATTTGAAAATTCTGGCTGGCTCTGCGCTCGTATTCTATAGTGCAGCAATGCGTATCGATAAAGTGCCTGTTCGCCTCGTTAAGTCGGGTAGCTCCACAAGTACGGCTGGAGAAATCGAAATTCAGTATTGGGAAAAACGAGAACGTACCTTACGGGCACTGAAGTTTACGGGCCTATGTTGGGCCGCAGCGTTTATCTCCATTGCACTTCCGATCGTTCATTTTGTTTTAGTTCCCGCCTTTTTACTGCTGGGTCCCATTGTGGGATTAGGCGTTTTAAATCGTGAATCCCAGATTCTTCGCGGTAGCGGCCTATGCCCCCACTGCCAAGCTCCGTTTGTAATCGCGAAGGCGCCGAATCAACTACCGCTCAGCGATGTTTGCACTTCTTGTCGCGCAGAGGTTCTGGTCGAACAAACATGAAACTTCTAAACATGGCGTTCGTCTGGCTGATACTGTTCATTTCTTTTCCGTCGCAGGGCGCTCAGACGCCCACGCCGGCTTTTTACCAAGAAGTAATAACCGTTCTCCAGAAATACATTCAAATCAACACCTCGAATCCTCCTGGCGCAGAAATGAAGAGCGCCTTATTCCTAAAACAACTTCTCGATCGCGAAGGCATTGAAAGCGAGATCATGAACCTCGGCAGTGATCGCGCCAATCTGATTGCTAAACTCCCCGGATCAAAACCAACGAATAACGGCATCGCGTTGCTTCACCACATGGACGTTGTTCCCGCAGAGTCCAAGTTTTGGACTCATCCTCCGTTTGCCGGCCTGCTTGAGGGTGGAGAAATTCACGGACGCGGAGCGATCGACATTAAAGGCAAAGGTGTTCTCGACCTCATGGCGCTCGTGTGGCTTAAACGCAACAAGATCCAACTAACGAGAGACGTCTATTTATTTGCCGTAGCCGACGAAGAAGTGGCGTCGATGGGTGCAAAAACACTAATCGCGCAGAAGCCAGATCTACTTCGTCGCATCGCAGTCGTCGTCGACGAAGGCAAGACCGTGCACCAGACTGCCAGTGGTGAAGATGGTGATTTCTATGTCAGCGTGGGTGAAAAATCTCCGCTCTGGCTTACGCTCACCTTCACCGGACCGCCCGGTCACGGGTCTGTGCCGCTTGCCGGGTCTGCTGTTAATCAGGCCATCGAGGCAGGAAGTAAAATTATACGCTTTGCAAAACTACTCACCAAGGAACCTGCCCCGCCCGCTCTTCGTTCTCTCGTAAAAGACCCGTCCACGCGGGCACTTCTTTACCACACCATTTCGGTGACCGGACTGCGTGGCAGTGACAAGATCAATACGATTTCAAACGAAGCCAGCATTCAGCTAGATTGCCGTCTTTTACCAGGAACCTCTAAAGAAAGTTTTATTTCGCGCCTCCAAAAAGTAATCGGAAATTCGAAAATGAAAGTCGCAATAGAGGAACATTACGACTCTCGTTTCTCCCCCACCGATTCCGAATTCCTTAGAGCACTGACTCGAGTCGCAAAAGCACGCGGAAAAAAAGTTATTCCTACAATTCTCACAAGCTCAACCGATAGCTCGCTCTTTCGCGCGGCGGGCATAGAAGTTTACGGTTTCGAGCCCTACCCTGCCACTGACGCCATTGTCGACACCGCTCACGCAAACAACGAGCGAATCAACGCAGAGAGCTTCAAACGGGGTTTGGTAAATTTAATCGACCTTCTTAAAGAGATAGACCGCTAAAAGAAAAGCGCACCCAATCAGCGAACAAGAGCCACCGATGTTTCAATGGTGAAAGGTCCGTCGGCCGTGGCGAACTGCACAGCAATCACAGGGCCGGGACAGAAATGTTTGATACGGTGATTGTCGCCGAATACTACAGACGGCAATGCGGGTGTGAGATCGAATCCCTTTTTATTTAATTCGGTTTTTGCGTACCCGAAGATTTGGTTGCAAATTTCTCCGGCACCATCACTAATTTCAGCAGTTACTTCCTCAAATGTTTCACCCAACATTTTTTGCATTACCTTTAAAAAGGTCGCCTTACTAAAAGCAATTGCAAAGCTACCTCTAAATCTCGAACAGTTCATTGCGATCACCGCCGAAATATCGCCGCTAATCTGATCGTTACTACGAAGGAAAAGTTTTTCCTTGGTAATTTCCGTCGAAGCTAACGTTTTCATAACCACCACCGTGCCATCTACGAAGGGCCCAATAAACTCGACTCTGGGTGCTGCACTTTCGTTCTGGGCACTTTGTTTGGCTACCACTTTACTAATCACGTCGTTGATCGCGTCGTTGGCGCAGGGTTTTTCTAAAAAAAATACACTGGGATAATTTTCTTTAAAATAATCTTCCTTGAGTTCGTCCGACAAGACCAAGACGTCTTTAGGACGTACGGCAAGCGGGAGTTGTGCAATAAAATCCAACAATTTGAGACCGTTGATTTTTGGCAATTTTGTGTCAGTCACCAGTAAATCGAATTTCTGCCGCGCACATTTGGTAGATGCATCTACTCCATCTCCCGATGAAATAATCAACGGATTCTTCATGGGACCGACTAGCAGCTCTTCCATTACCGCTCGAGTATTAGGGTCTGCATCGCAAATAAGCACTGCCTTCCGTTCAGTCATGATTATTCTTCCTTCTCAAAAAGAGCCAACACCTGTTTAACCAGCGTTGGGTCGTGTCTCATTTTACTTGGATCACTCACTCCGTCTGCAAGGAGCTTTTCGAAAAACTGTTTTGGCGTAACTTTCGGTTTACCCGGAACCACCGTCATAGCGTAATCAAGTTCGTCGGCCAGGTGGAGCAGTTGCGCCTCTTTGGTAATGCGATCCCCGGGCAGGGCTTTGGGATAACCTCGACCATTGAAACATTCGTGGTGCTGAGCAATCGCCTTAGCGATCGTGTCAGACAGAATCATCTTTCGAGTACGAATAAGATCCTGGGTGTATTCGACGTGTTTTTCGTACTGAGCTTGTTCTTCTTTTGTACGCTGCTATTCCGGTTTCTCTTGAATTTCAATGGGCACATTGGCCATTCCCATGTCATGTAACAAGCCTGCGGCCGCGAGATCTTCGGGTTTCCCAATACCTAGGCCCAGCGAAAATAGTGAAGCCAAGGTGGAAACCTTGCCGGTGTGGGTGTAAGCGCCGTTGGACTCATCTAGCGTGCTAAGAATTTGTTTGTATACACTCCCGGTTTTCGCTCCCATGATGTAAGTCTTAACGATTTTGTCACAGTCCGCGATAAAGGTCTTACCAGTTTCGAAAGTACCTTCTTTGCCGGAATCGCTCAGCACCCCGCTAAGTAAACTTCGAACCGAAGCCTGAAGTTTATCTTGGCGCTCAGTTGCGCTGAGGGCGGAGTCGTTTCCAATCTTTCGTAGGTACTCAGCGGTATAATCGTAAAATTTTTGCGTATCGGCCTGATCAATGTACAAGGAATTGATCTTCTTTTTATTGAACTTTTCGATTCGTTCCTGGCCTAACGATTCGCCGGCATTGTTAAATTTGATGTGTTTGTTATTCATCGGCAGGTAAAGACTGAGCTCGAAATCCAATTTAGTTTCCGGGTCGAAGTCTACCAGTTTTACTGTCCTATAGGCGCGAATGGAACCTGCCTTGGACAGCCCCTTTTGCAGCGAGTTTTTAAGTATATCCTTATCGACCGTGAGTACGAAAACGTCATTGACTCCATTTTTTATCAAAGCATCACGGTTTTGATCTGTCGGGTTTACACTCAGAAAAAAAATGGAAGTCTCATGAAACTGCGCGCGAAAAAATTGGGCCGCCTCAACTGGTGGCAATTCTTTTTCATTGATGCCAAGAAAAATTATTACAGGCGGAGGGTTCGGCGGATTCTCCATGAGCGCATCGAGGTCTTTAGCAGTTGCATCTTGGATTTTGGCGCCTGGAGCATTTTGCGCTACATATTGTTTAGCAATGTCTTCCAATCCAAACGCTAAAATAAGAGGACTGGGATTCGACATTACACCCTACTTGCCAAGCGCCTTCGCGTACGCCTTCTCCAAATTTGCTTTAAGAAGTTCGGTGGTAAACGGCTTCACAATGTAGCCAGTCACGCCGGCCAACAAGGCCTCTTTCACCTGACTCTGCTCTGACTCGGCCGTGACCATAATGAAAGGTGTAAGCTTAAAACGTGAATCTGCTCGCACCCGCTTCAAAAGATCGATGCCCATGCAATTGGGCATGTTCCAGTCCGAAATAACGAGCCCGACCGGAGGCGCTGCGTTGGTAATCTTTTCCCAGCCATCGGCGCCATCTTTCGCCTCCAAAATATCACTAAAGCCCATTTCACGAAGACACTTGGCGACAACTTTGCGCATCGTCATCATGTCATCAATCACTAAGATTCTGGTTTTGGCGTCAAACATGGTTCACGGCTCCTTAGTTTAAGTTTAGATTGCCTTTGATAGATGACAAGAAGAAAACACGCCACGTCTTGAATAGGCGACGAGTTTAACTACTCGATTGATGAAACGGCTGGCCCACGGCGCGCGTTCTGACCACTGCTCGCCACTCGAACTTGGGGCAAATAAAGCAAGGGATCTTGGGCCATTTCACCTTTGCGAATTTCAAAATGCAAATGAGGGCCCGTGGCCTTTCCGGTGGCACCGACTTCGGCAATCTGTTGCCCCTGCTGAACCAATTGACCACGACGCACCAGGTTAATTTTATTGTGCGCGTACACGGTCGAAGTACCGTCGCGATGGCGCAACACAATCATGTTGCCGTAACCCCGAATCTTTCGTGCGGCGTAAATTACGCGTCCATCTTTGGCGGCGTGAATCGGAGTTCCGCGATTGGCCCGAATGTCGATTCCCTCGTGAAAATCTCGCCGCCGCGAACCATAAAGTGAGGTGATTTGCCCCTGCTTGAGCGGCCAAATAAATTCTCCCGACCGACTATTGGTTGCAAATTCGAACACCGTTCCTTCAGTCAGAGTTGAATCACTGCCGTCGCGCTGTAATAGTCCGCGTTCCGACCGTTGTTTCACGTCGATTCCAGCGCACCCTGCCGCAGTCAAAAGACAGAGCACAAACAAACCCAACTTCATTTGTAATGATCGTTGCTGGTCCATTCAGCGTCCCTCTTCTATTTCAAAACTCCGCTCAATTCAGCCAAATGACGATGATCCGTGCAGTCTAGCCGCACGGGTGTCACCGAAACGTGTTCTTGGGCTGTTGCGTGGCAATCAGTCCCTTCTTCATTCATGAACCCCTTGTACTGGCCACCGATCCAGAAATAGGGCCGTCCTCGATGATCTACCCGTTTTAAAACGGTGCCACTATAATAGCGAAAACCCTGACGCGTCGCACGAAACCCTTTAATTCGACTCCAAGGCAAATTCGGTACGTTCACGTTCAACAGTGTATGTTTCGGCATCGATTTGAAACCGTACTTTTTAATGAATTGAACCATCGCACGAGCGGCCGATTCAAAATGCAAATCAGAATCTTCAAATCGTTTTTTGGTAGTCTTTTTATGTTGAAAATCGAGCGAAATGGCAAAAGCTGGTAAGCCAAGTATACAGGCCTCGCGCGCCGCCGACACAGTGCCGCTGTAATAAACATCTTGTCCGAGGTTTGCGCCGCGATTTATTCCACTAATAACTAAATCTGGCATGGTTTTCATCACTTCTCGAATACCAACGTAAACACAATCAGCGGGGCTGCCACTAACTCCCCAAAATCCACTTTTTAGATGATGCAAACGAAGCGGCTTGTGAATTGTCAAACTGTGACCAGTAGTACTTTTTTCCTCAAGGGGAGCCACTACTACAACATCCGCAATTTTTTTAAGATGCGCCTGCAACACCTCGAGGCCCCAGGCGTGAACACTGTCGTCGTTCGATAGAAGAATTTTCATAATTTTATTTTACCTTAAAGCACACAAACTCACAAAAGCGGAATCCGTTTGCGCACTTTCTTTTCTTGACGCTCGTTGTACTCATCACCGCCAGGTAAGTTCGCACTTCGATAGACCGGCAACTTCTTCCCAGCCCGTTTCCAACGCGCGCACATGTCGGTCAATATCCAGTGATAAAGTATGCTGTTGGCAATTGTACTAACCGCGCCCACTTTTGTTTCACCAAAATCGACCGTCGCATCGCCCACGGGTGCACAATTATCCAAAACCACGTCGACTATGTCTTTTAATCGTTTGCCACTTGAGTGGCGAGTCGCGGCCGCTTTGGAGTGTTCAACACTGGTAAACGCCACGGTCCAGACTTTATTTTTCTTCGCCTCGAGTGCCATTTCAATAGCCGCGGCGTTCACCCCGGAATTGCTCGCAATAAAGAGAATGTCTTTCGAAGTAGGAGCAGCTTTTTTGAATAAAATGGCTGCAATGCCACTCAAACGTTCAAGGGGACCAGATATTTTTGGCGTTGTGTGAGGAGTCAACACGGTGGTCAAAATTGGGTACACTGGCACTAGTCCCCCCGCGCGATGAAAAACTTCTTCGACCAAAATCGCAGAATGACCACTTCCAAACACATACAATAAGCCGCCATTATCAATGGACCGAGCAAGTCGCCCGACTACCTTTTTTACAGCCAATTCATTTTTTCGACTCAACGTACGAATCAACTCCTCGATCGCGGCAATGTAAGGTTGTTTTCGTTTCATATATTATTTTGCTCCACCTGCGTTTTGCAAAGAATCTGAATCACCGATATCCGTGAATCCGTCTCCTGTTAAATTAATCGGTACCGTAAAATTCACGCTAATCTCTCGTTGGTCTGACACCCAGCCCGCCATTAAAACCATTTTGTAACATTGCGAAGGACTTTGATAAGTGACGCCTCCGGAAATTTTCCTAATTCGTCCGGTTCGTGAAACCCCTTCTTTTTGAACTGGGAAGTCGTAATCGGTGCTAAACAGTACCCCGATATAGTCGTTAAACGACCAATTCAAATCCCCACCGATTCCGTGGTCGTTCGAAATCACTCGCTCGGTACGATAACGCAGCCCAAGACTTCGTTCAAAAAGCATCACTCGCCGGAGATACTTTCCAAAAGTATATTTTGCACCAACCGACAACGAAGAACGCTTTACGTAGGGATAGTAGTAAAATGACCCTGTACCGCTGAGCCGCAACATGTCTACCGAAAGCAGAGTATAGAAACGGGAAAACGGTCGTTCGTCTTTGCTGTCTTTTTGTAACTCAATAAAATTAAACGTTTGCCCCGAGGTTACTTCGACAATTTTGCGGTAGGTGGGCGTAGGATCGTCCGATTTTAAGATAAAGCGGTTATTCACTTTATATTCGATCGAGTTTCCGAGTGGCACGAAGTATTGTTGAGTATCACTGGTGATCGGCACGATATCCAACTCGTCGAACTGATAGCCCGCCGTGCGAATCTGTTTATTAAAAGGGTGATCCACGTTTTGTTGCACAATCGGAATACGGGAGTAAATCAGTGAAGGCCTTATCTTGTGTTTCATTTTGCCGGAATAAACACGCTCAATAACTGTGGCGACTTCGTTTTGTAACAACAAATATCCCCGGGACGTTGGACCTACGACGTTTTCGTCGAAGCGGTAATGAAACGTTCGGTATTGCGCCAGGGGAATAACTTCAATCACATCGGCGAGTTTGGTGGTGTAATACAGCTCCGGAATCAGGTTATAGCGTTGGGCTTGGCGTAGCGGAGTTTGGCCTGGAAGAAAAAAATTATTCGATGGAGTCGCCGTCTTAACTGGATAATCATAGATCGCATCGAAACTCGGGCCCTGTCGCCAGAAACGGTCGAATTGGAACTTAAGACCCCAGTGCAGTGGAACACTCGATGATACGCGATGGTCGGTGGTCGCAATCGAAAATCCCGGGACCAGTTGGACTGTATTTTTATCCCAATTGTTAATACTGGTAGTTAATAAATTTTTAATCCGCTTGGCTTTTACATGCACGCTCAGGTCGCGCCCCGACCGCGACAACACTCCCTCGGACACGAGCGCTGGTTCGCCCCGACCGGGAATATCTCCGATCAAGCGTGGGTAATCGCGATCGGAAGTGTCGAGCAAATGAAGCTTCTGATCGATCTTAAAAGGAAGTCGCACGTTGTGTTTGTACTGAAATGCCCAACGATTGTTGTAGGGGCGGGTAAAAGTACGGTCGTAGAGATAAAAAGAATTTAACTCACCGTAGGTCCGCGGAGTAAACATGAACCGATACTGTCCCTCAGCTTTGTACCCTTTTCGAGTATAGAGACCACCCGATATGGTCGCATCTTGACTGCGGGAAATCGCCCAGAAAAACGGTTGAATGTAGGTAAACCCATTGGGCGATACAAGTTGCATTTTCGGAAACAAAAACCCAGTTTGACGTTGGCGTTTTACGGGGATGATTGCGTAGGGCAAATACATCGTTGGTGCATCGTTGATCCGAATATAAACGTCTTTCAAATGGGCGTACTGTTCTACTTCTAAGTCCACGGTGCGACCTGCCAACTTCCAACTCGCCGGGCAGTCGCGACAGGTCGTGTATTCTCCGTCTTGAGCGCGAAAGCTCCCCTCACCGCGCCTTTCGATTACATCACCGAGGAGTTGGTACTTTTCACTCTCAATTCGACCGTCGCGAATGACGCCCGTTTCATTGAGAAAATTAAAGTCCATCGCGGCGCCGTAGATCACGTTGGTCGGAGTAAAATAAACTACGTTTCCTTCGGCGTGCATTTGTTCAGTGTCGAGATCGATCCACGCATAATCGGCCGTTAACAACTCGCCTGGCCGTCTTAAATAAACGTTCCCGTAACACTCGAGTCGACTCGTGTTGAGATCACGTATACTTTTTTGACAGCTTAAATGTAGTGTTTTCCCGGAAAACGAAAGACGAGTACGTGAACCGGCATCTTGGGCGTGAAGCGCGCTCGCGGTTAAAACCCAACCGAGGGCCATTAAAGGCCATGCTAGAGCTAAGAGCCTTTTACCCATGTTCGCCGATGAAGAAATCCGAGAAGTCTTGCGATGGTTTGACTTAAATCTTTTCTACTGACGACTGCATCTAAAAATCCGTGCTTGACCAAAAATTCCGCGCGCTGAAATCCAGGTGGCAGACTTTGACGCATGGTGGATTCTATAACCCGTGGCCCGGCGAACCCGATCAACGCCCCCGGTTCGGCGAGAATTACGTCGCCCAACATGGCAAAGCTAGCCGCCACGCCACCAGTGGTAGGATCGGTCAACACCGAAAGATAGGCTAAACCTTCTTTTTTCATCTTACCTGCCAGAGCTGAAGTTTTTGCCATTTGCATTAAGGATAGAATCCCTTCTTGCATTCGCGCCCCACCGCTCGCGGTAATTAAAACACAGGGCAGCTTTTCATCGAGAGCTCGTTCGAAACATCGCGAGACTTTTTCGCCAACAACCGCCCCCATACTCCCGCCCATGAAGCGAAATTCAAATACACCAAGAATGGTGTCAACGTCGTGAATGCTCCCTTTGCCGGCAATAATCGCGTCGGAGAGTTGGGTTGATTTCTGTGCGCTTTCTAAACGCTCGGCGTAAGACCGACTATCGGTAAAATCCAACGGATCGATCGAGACCAGTTTACTATCGAATTCCTCAAACTCATCTCCACACAAGAGCGCGATCCGGTCCCAAGCTCCCATGCGAAAATGAAAGGAACACTCTGGACATACGCCGAGATTTTCCTTGAGCGCGTCTGCCTGAAGAATTTCGCCGCAACTCGAGCACTTGACCCAGAACCCGTCTGGGACTCGCACGACTTTTTCCGACGGCTTTTCTTTAATTTTTGGGGACTTACCTTGGCTAAACCAATGACTCACGTAATTCGTGCCTCTCCGGTAAAATAATGAGTCGAGCGTACCCTCGAACTGGGGGGGTCGTCAAACTCCGGATGGGCTAAAAACCTTTGTTATTCCTGTATTTTTTTCTTGAGGGTCCCGCTCTCAAAAGCGGTTCTAAAGGCGTCGACCACTTCAGCATCGAACTGGGTGCCTCGGTATTTTACAATTTCCTCGAAGGCGACTTTGGGGTCCAGCCCTTTTCGGTAGGGACGGGTACTCACCATCGCATCGTAGGTGTCAGCGACACTTATAATACTCGCAACTTTTGGTATTTCGCTCCCTTTTAGGCCATAGGGATAGCCTTTGCCGTCGGGTCGCTCGTGATGATAGCGCGCTCCGTCAACAATTTCTTTCAACCCCGAAACCTGGCTCAATATTTCGTAGCCAATTGCCGGGTGTTTTTTCATCACATCGTATTCTTCATCATTCAGGGCGTATTGTTTTTTTAGAATTTTGTCATCGATTCCGATTTTGCCAATGTCGTGTAAAATCGCGGCTAATTTTAAATGTTCACGCTCGATCGGCGAAAGCTTTACGTATTGCCCGATCGCTAGCGAGTACTGCACCACTCGTTTGGTGTGCCCCCCAGTATACCGATCTTTGGCCTCGATTGCCTCTGCCATCGCCGCGGCCGTTTGAATGAAAGTGTTTTTTAACCGACTATATAAATTAGCGTTTTCCACTGCGATTGCGACCTGAAACGACAGGGCTTCCAGGAAAGCGGCGTCTTCGTTGGTAAAATTGCCGTCAATTCGATTGATCGCCTGAAGTACACCTATCAACTCCCCCTTGGAGACCACCGGGGAACATACCATGTTTTTAGTTTCGAACCCCGCCGTGGAATCAGCTTTTTTAAGGTGATATGGATTAAGTTTTACGTCGTTAACGACGAGCGTTTTACAGGTAGCCGCCACGTGCCCCGCAATACTCGTATCATCGATCGCCAGACGCATTGAATGTTTGAGACGTTCCCCGCCTTCGCCCAATGCGGTTTCCCAATATAGCTCTTTAGTGCTGGGATCCACCAACAACAGCGAGCCAGTTTCACAATTGAGTAAATTGCAAACTGCCTCCATTGATTTAAAACGAATCGTGTCGGTATCGAGGGTAGAATTCAAAATCGCGCTGAAATTGGCGAGCCCTTCTAGTTGCTCGACTTGCTTTTGGGTAATAGCGATCGTTCGCGCGATTTCGCGCTCTAAAGTACGAATTGTTTCAATCGCATCTTCTAAATTAGAGGGATTTAGATTCCAGTCGTGAGATGGCGTCTCACTAAGACCAGAACTCTTTTTGATTGCTGCCGCCGCAGCCGCGGCGTTTTTCCTAGAGAGCGTCCGTGCTTTCATAGTGTTTCGTTTTTTTCTGCTTAAAATACTGAAGCCAGATTCAGGATCCCATCCTTGGGCCCCCGAATCTGGCCTCTGCGGAACTTTTTGCGAAAATCCTTTTCACCCGTTTCGAACCCATCCATGGATTCTAGAGCTCCACAACCACACTTTCTAGCTTAAGGGACACGGGGCTCAAGTCAAGTGACGGATGATAAATTCGTAAATCATTCGTTTGGGAAGGCGGAATTTTTTTGCCAGCTCTTTAGCGACGTCCTTGGAGGACTGCCCTGAGCGCAGTTTTTCAGATATCTCTTTTTTCTGGGCTTCTGTGAGTTCTAGCTGAACAAGTGGCTCGGACTCTGTTGAATTCGCGGCGTTTTTTTCCTCTCGTAGCAGCTTATGCAATGCTTGAACATGTACCGCCACGGCGAATTCACCACGAATTTTGCCTTCGGCCTCCTGGCGTTCGACGAGAGTTTCATAAACTTCGGCACACTCTCCACGAATCCACTCTTCATGCATTTTCGTAAGTTCACGACCCAGCACGACCTGGGCTTGCGGCACATTGCGCTTTAGTACTTCAAGTAAAGCCATGATCCGGCCCGGCGCTTCGTAGAAAATGTGAACAACCGGTAACTGGCGTAAAAGTTCAAGTGTTCGTTCCACTTCACCGTGTGAACGCGGGAAAAAGCCGTGAAACAAGTACTTGGGCGACGGCAAATTGCTCGCGGCAAACACTAAACTCGCGGCACTCGGACCGGGCACCACGGTTACCGGAGCTCCTACTCGCAACGCAGCACGCACGAGCACAAACCCGGGGTCGCTCACTCCGGGCAACCCTGCGTCGGTCACGTAAGCGACACTTTGATTTTCTAGAAAGAGTGCCTCAATTTTTCTAAGAATTTTGGGCGAAGAATGATCGTGAAAACTCTCCAACCCTGCTTTGGCCTCGATCTTATAATGGCGAAGTAGTTGGCTCGTTCGTCGCGTATCTTCGCAATAGATTTTGTCTACTTCCGAGAGCACCCTCACCCCGCGATAGGTCATATCTTCGAGGTTCCCGATCGGTGTACCGACTAGGTAAAGCGTGCCTACGTTTTCTTGCTCGCTTAATTTTTTTTTCATCGTTTACTATCATTAGGCCAAGGGGGCTCGCCATGGCAATGAAAACTCAAGTTCGAAACACA
>DGKJ01000078.1:22237-31086 GCA_002387735.1 Bacteriovoracaceae bacterium UBA4573
CAAGTTCGAAACACTGGTGGAAAAACGGTAATCTCAATCGAAGGGAAACTCGACTTCGAGTCAAGCGACACTTTTCGGCAGTGGTTACTGGGATTCTCCCGCACGGCCACCTCGGGCCCCGTGGTTTTCGACCTCGGCGCGCTTCAGTTCGTAGGCTCCAGCGGAATTACCCAATTCATCGAGTCGCTAAAAGACTACAATCGCCGTGCCACGATTAAACCTGTCTACTCCAACGTCAGTAGCGAGTTTCGCCGCATGATGGCAGTGTATGATGATTCCGGAAGTTTTCAGTTCTGGGACACCTTGGCTAGCCCACTACTCGACAACTAAAAGCCCAGCGTTACAAGCGGCATCCAAATCGAAACCCCCGACTGGTGCAGCGCCGTCGATTCGGCCCGCGACAACTGCACTCCACCTGCTCTTCCCACGGAGCCGGCCACAGGACGATCGTTTGGATGCTCTCCCGAGCTGTCTGGCCCCTGATCGAGCGAGGAACGTTCCGGTACATAGGGATCAAGGGTTTTGTTAAAATCCTCTTCCTCCCAACCTTCATTTTCCCAATCGTTTGGCCCCACGCGCCGCCTCGGAGAATAAGGGTTTTGTCGCCGCTCCGCATCGCGATTAGGAGGCGTGGCCACTATGTAGGCGGCGAGCAATATGCCAGCGTACATTCCGCTCGAAGCCCCCATGAATACGTTGCGAATATCGCCCACGCCTAACGCAGTTACCGCCCCTCCGATGAGGGCCCCAGCCGCCGCGCCGTAGCCAGCCGTCTTAAACATAAGTTTTAAACGTCGGTCCAGCGCATGGCTGGGCTGCGCTGCAAACAGCACGGTTAACAATAGGGTTAGAGCGAAAACAAAACTAGTTTTTCGAATCACGTCTTGGATTGTACCGCGAGCTCTACATTTTTCCAATATTCGACCTCCAAACCACAAACCCAAGCCACATCGAAGCGAACGGAACTGCCCGAGAGGCCCGACATTGGTTTTTTTGCCGACCGCAAGTACGCTGCAATCACGTTGCGAAGCCGAAACTGTTTTTGAAAACCGACGCTGTAACGAACATACCCAGACTTGCGTTTGCTTGAGCGCACTTCGACGAAACAAATCGTCGCACCCTCTTTTGCAACTATGTCTATTTCACCGAATCGTTTACGAAAGTTACGGGTGAGAATTTCCACCCCTTGAGAGCGCAAAAACTCGCAGACTGTCTCTTCAGCTTGGAAGCCTTTGACTTGAGACGGAGACCAAAGAAGTGGTTTCATTCACGGTTGTTAAGCAATCGGCGTGCCGTTTCGACTGAGCGAACCATTCCGACACGGGTGCGAATGTTTTCCGGTGAATCGTACAAGGGCCTAAAGTTTTAAGAGCGTCGATGTGCGCTGGAGCGAGATACCCCTTGTGATTTGCAAAGCCGTAACCGGGGTACGTCGAATCTAATCGAACCATCCAGTGATCGCGGTAAACTTTCGCGACCACACTGGCAGCAGCTATACTGAGCGATCGAGAGTCTCCCTTTACGAGCGTTTGCACTCTGGTAGTTTTCAGCTGAGCTCTCCATTCAAGGTCCTCTTGGCCAAATCGACTGTTCGTCGGGTCCATGTGCCCATCGACCAGTAAACACACGTTTTCATCCGTTTGATCAAGTTGTCGCACCACTCGTTCTACCGCCCGACGCATGGCCACCATCGAGGCACGAAGAATATTTAGACGATCAATCTCGCTCTCGTCTGCAAGGCCGATTCCGACTCGACAAAAGCGCTCCACGAATTGCGCCAACACTGCTCGCATTTCGGGAGAAAGTTTTTTCGAGTCGTCTAACCAACTCCACCAGGGTCGGCCCCAGAGATTTACATTAGGGTCTGCTTCCTCCGAGCTCGGCAACAAGGTTGCTTGAATTGTTTTGAGATTTGGTTTTTTTGCTTTGGTCGCAAACAGATCCGAACGGTGGGCGGCTTCGCTTAATATTGCCTTAGGAAACACTGCCGCGGCCGCTACTACGGGCCCAGCAATGCAACCACGGCCGACTTCGTCGACCCCGATCGACAGGGCATCGGCGTACGAAAACTCCGTCGAAAAGTCAGGCTGATTTCGCGCAGTCAAATGAGAGTCTAATTAGGATCTGTGTGCAGAAGCTTCAGTTTTGATACGAGCTGCTTTACCTGCGCGTCCACGAACGTAGTAAATCTTCGCTCGGCGTACCAAACCACGCTCGACCACTTCGACTTTCGTCACAGCTGGTGAGTGAAGCGGAAACACGCGCTCAACACCCACGCCGTGGGAAATTTTTCGGACGGTGAAAGACTTACGAGCACCGAAGTGGTTGAACGCGATCACAACACCTTCGAAAAGCTGAATACGCTCTTTGTCGCCTTCTTTAATTTTAACGTGCACGGTCACCGTATCGCCTGGGTTGAATGGAGTGATATCCGTACGAATAGTTTTCTTTTCTACCAACGCGAGTTTGTCTGTGCGTTGTGTTTTGGTGGCTTGTGACATGGTGGCTCCCGTAACTACTAGTTCAGTAATAAAATTTAGAGGTCGCTTTTAACCTAAAAACGCCCAAATACGCAAATTCTAATTTCTTTTTCTACCAAAGACCCGATCTAAAACAATGGCCGCCGCCGCCCGTACCGACAGATGATTATACTTTCGGCCGCTTCGTAGCGGCGCGAGCGGCTGATCTACCTGTTCGAAAAACGAGGGCGCAATCCCCCAACCCGTACCAAATACGATCAGCAACGGACGCAACCCTTGATGGTCATCATCTAAGCGGTGTTCACGAAGTCGTGATCGTAACTCTTCGTAAGTCCATGGTTTTTCACTCCAGCCGCCGGGTATCGCCGCGGGGTATTTGCTTCTCAGATCTCGCGCATCGGGCATTACGACAAACGGTTTTACTCCCCCATGGCCCTCGGAGATTGAACGCACCACTTCAGAAAATTCACGTTTAAACTCCACCCCCGACAGGGCTTCGGCTCGCGCTGGGTGATAAACCTTCGAAATTTCCCCATGCCAGTGTCCGAGAATACGCCCCACCAAGGTTTCTTGTTCAGGCTCGGGGTTCACAACAAAATACTTTTCGATTCCATAGGTACGACAGCTTCGCGCAATATCGTGGAGATCGAGATTGGTCACCGCAGTACACACTTCTTCGCCCGCCTTGTTCAACATAGGTGAGTGCAATAGTGCGACGTAAGCCGGGTACTCCACCGCTTGTTCCAGCAAGTCCGGTCGGCGTTCAATTGTTCGCCGTTCGCTGTCGATAAGGCGCCACTGTCGGATTTTTTGATGATGTCCCGAGAGCAGCACCTCAGGAACTTCGCGCCCCCGCCATACGTTTGGGCGTGTGTATTGGGCGTGTTTTAACCCCCCTGGCACTATTTCTGTACTTTCGTCGGACGCAGACGAACCGCCGAAAGTATCACCGATAACGCTTTCTTGTTTGCCAACGACACCTGGTACGAACCGGCTTATCGCGTCGATCATCACAAGAGCAGCGGGCTCCCCCCCAGTCAGCACATAATCCCCGATCGACACTTCGAGATGAGCGAACGCGTCTAATGTGCGTTCGTCGAACCCTTCATAATGACCGCAAAGAAACACTAGGTTTTTTTTCGACGCGAGCTCTTGAGCCATTGGTGCATCGAAGCGTCGCCCCTGAGGCGAGAGCGCCACGACAAATGGTTTTTCTTGGGGCTGGTTGTTCGTCGCAATCGCGTTGCCGCGCTTTCGATAAAGCGCCACGTCGTTCTCAAGAGCCTCAAGGTCTAAACCAAGCCCCTGGGGACCAAGCGCACGTTCGATCACCGTAGGCAGTAAAACCATGCCGCTGCCGCCGCCAAAGGGGCGATCGTCGGCCGAACGATAAGGGCCTTCACCGTGGGATCGTAGAGAATGTACATTCAACGACAATGTGCCGTTTTCAAACGCTCGACCTAGGATCGAGGTCTTCATGGGTGAGTCGAAAAACTCCGGGAACAACGTTAAAACTGAGATTTGCACTACAAACTTCTTTAAGAGGGGAAGGGTTTACTCCAAAATTTCAAGAACCGAACGTTTTCTTAGTTTAGTACTCGCGGCACTCAGAATCGTGCGCACAGCCCGAGCCGTTCTTCCTTGTTTGCCGATAATTTTTCCGATGTCGTCCTTCGCAACCTTGAGTTCGAGCACAGTAGTCTGCTCGCCTTCAATTTCTCGAACTTCGACTTCGTTAGGCTTATCGACCAAAGTTTTTGCTAAAAACTCGACCAACTCTTTGAGTTCACTGGCCATGAGTTCGGCTCCTCAACCCGGTCCAGCGAAAACGCGTGCGGAACCGACGCAGTATCCAGCTTTTGTTGAGCACTTCAACTGGATCTGGTTAAGGATTATTTTGAGTTATTCTCGAGCAGTTGTCCAACGGTTTCAGACATTACTGCGCCCTTGGTTACCCAGGCTTGAATCTGATCGCGGTCTACGACGAGGTGGTCTTTGTGACCCTTACGGCGCGGATTAAAGCAGCCCAAGCGCTCTAAATATTTACCGTCGCGAGACTTAATCTTGTCGGCCGCTACGATGTGATAAAACGGCTTCTTTTTGGTACCAGCGCGGGACAAACGAATAACTACGGCCATGAAATCATCTCCTTGGAGGAATCTTTAAAGGATCTTCTTATGCCCAAAAATCTGAGTCTAGTCAACGGTTAAGCAGACCTTTAAGGCCGCCCTTCATTAAACCCTTGGCCAGGCCCATTTTAGACATTTGTTTCATCATTTTCTGCATTTCGGCGAACTGCTTAATAAAGCGATTGATATCCGCAACACTGGTACCGGACCCTTCGGCAATTCGCAGGCGCCGGCGGCCGTTTAAAAGATCCGGGTTTTTACGCTCTTGGCGGGTCATCGAGCTAATCATGGCCTCAACCTTCTTCATCTCTTTGTCGGCATCAACGTTCTTCATCTGAGCCATCGCTTGCCCCATGCCGGGCATGAGTTTTAAAATTCCCTCTAGTGGCCCCATCGATCGCAACCGTTTCATTTGATCGCGAAAGTCCTCGAGCGAAAACTGTCCGCTCATCATTTTGCCGGCTGATTCGGCGGCTTCTTCTTCGGATATTGATTCGCGCGCCTTTTCCACCAGCGCCATGACGTCGCCCATCCCAAGAATACGACTGGCCATGCGGTCGGGGTGAAACGCTTCGAGATCTTCAATTTTCTCACCTACACCGGCAAATACAATTGGTACCCCGGTGACCTCGCGAGCCGAAAGTGCCACACCACCGCGGGCGTCGCCGTCAAGCTTACTGACGACAAGACCGGTGAGAGGCACCCGCTCGTGAAAAGTACGAGCCACTTCAAGCCCCTGGGAGCCTATCATTGCGTCCACCACCAGAAAACGGAACCCCGGTACCACCGCGTGGTTTAGAGCTTGAATTTCCTGCATGAGTTCATCGTCGACCTGTTGCCTACCGGCGGTGTCGATGATCACCACGTCTTGGAATTGCGCCGCCGCCCAAGCAAGCCCCTCGCGTGCAACCGCGACGGCCCCTTTTTCAAGAGCAGAATCAAATACCGGTGTATCGATGCGCTGCCCCAGTATTTGCAACTGAGTTTTCGCGGCTGGTCGCTGGCAGTCCGCCGGCACCAGGCCCACTGATTTTTTTAATTTTTTCTTTAAATAAAGCGCTAACTTTGCAGCAAATGTCGTTTTGCCTGAGCCTTGCAATCCAACAAGAAGCACTACGACCGGAGGTTTTCCGGCAAAATCTGGAAGCTGCTGATTTTTACCGCCGAGCAACTCGACAAGCTCGTCGTGAAAGATTTGAACCACTTGTTGACCGGGATTGAGCGAGTCCCACACTTTTTGACCGACCGCCCGCTCCGAAATTCGGGCACAAACATCGCGCACGACTTTAAAGTGCACGTCGGCTTCGAGCAGCGATCTTCGAATTTCTTTTATTGCATCGTCTACGTGTGCAGCCGAAAGTACGGACCCGCCTCGGAGTTTTTTAAAGGTGCCAGCTAAACGTTCAGTAAGATGATCAAACATGGTGGCAAAAGTATTAGAGGAATTTCGCAAAGGAGTCCAGCGGCCAGACGCAAAGGGCGAACTTAAGCCCTGTTTCCATTTCTATTCGTCTTGTCCCGAGGGGAGTTTCTTGGGGGTTGGTAACACTGGAAGTTTGCGGGTATCAAAGGGTATTCGCAAAGGAATACTACTTTGAATCTGCTGATGCAGCTCGAGCAGTAAGTTGCGACAATTCACAGTTTCGACATTATTTGGGGTTTGGGCTTCTGGGTCCTCATCAGGGTCCGCACCCGTCAATAATTTTCGAGCAGTGTCGCCCGCCCCAGCAACTTCAAGTAACCGCACCGCCGCCTCATGGGGAGATGCGTCTAGTTGTTTTCGCAGCCGCTTAGTGAAGTAATTGCGTCTTAAAAACCGCTCCGATGTGTTCAGTAGGTTTTTATCGGAGTGCGGCTCCAGCAAAAGCGCGGTTAACGTTAAATGCGGTGCGACCACCGCATTTAAGGCGCGATTTAACCAGGGGGCGATTTTTCGTTTCTCGAGAGCCGCGTCGATACGATCACTTCCGTCATTCCTGGCACTATGTTTTGCATCGGAAAGGTACTCAGAAATGATCCACTGTGTGCCTGTCTGAAGCGCGGTCGCACCGGCGGCCACCAATAGAACCGGATTAGCACCGACCACCAGAAGGCCCCCCGCTACCGCCGCTGGTTGCAACCATGAGGTTGCGTTTAAAAATCGCATCCGACGAGTAAAGTGAGGCTTCTCTAAGGCAAACGAAGCCGCCAACAATTGAGCCTGTAGATAGTTTAAAAACAAATCTTGGCGGGCATCTTTTATCGATCTTCGAAACTCCCTCGGAATCAGTTTTTCGGCCTCATCGGGAGAGTCCAAAACTTGAATGCGCAACAAGAGTTGGACTTCTACAACAAGGCGCCGAGCTTCTTCGGAAATCTCCGCCATTATTTTTTCGTGAACTCGCAAAAAACTACCGACGGTCCAACTGCCATCGCGACTTTTATTTTCTTTTACAAAGTGATTCCACGAATACCCTAGAGCATCAAATCTTTCCGTGAGCATTTTCGACGCTCGCTCTAAATAGGGATTCAACCGGACTGTTGCAAGGACCGCTTCCAGTTGTTTCTGTTTATCGCTAATTTGAAGTGCAACTCGCTTTTTTTCTAATACGAATGTATTTTTTTCTTTAGAAGCTTGTTCGAAAAGTTCATTGAGCTTCTTAATTTTTTCTTGCGAATCCGCGATAATTCGCCTCGAGCGAGCATAAACCTCTTGAATGTCGAAGTTCTTCATTAAGTTTTCGGCTTTTCGGATTTCGCCGCGCAAATATTCCAGGCTCGGTGAAGTCTCGTTTATGGTGATGTCGAGTTTAGATATCTGAGTATCGAGTTCGCGCTGTGTTTTTTCTAGTTCGCCAATTTCAAAAATTAAAATCCGAGTTGTCTCGATTTTTTCACTCTCAGCAAGTTCGCGATACGGCGTGGCCCAAATAGACCCTGCACCCCCTAGGCTAACAAACAGAAAGAGCGCAGTTTTTTTAATGAATGGGTAAATTTTCAACTCACCTGCCCTCGACACAGCGTTCACTAGGGCGCATAATAAAGGTCGTTACACACCTGTTTAAGGCAAGCGGTCGTAGGCTCTCCCGCTTTTTCCTTAGAACAACTGCGGTAGAGTAAGTCCGTTACGTCCCTGTCGGACATGTTTCTTTTGTAGTCGGCAAATGAAACAATCTTATGCTTTTCAACAAAACGGGAAAGTGCGTCTTCGCCGCTTTTTATTTTCGGCGACAGCAGTTTTTCTACGTTAAACGCGCGCAGAATGGAGTCCGAAGGAATGTCGGTTGGCATATTCACTTCAAAAGTGAGTTCACACGGATCGTACAGCTTCACGGACTCGCCAGCCCCACCCGACTCAGCTAAGGCCGCTTCGGTGATGGCAGTTAGTTTGGATTCGATCGAACTTTCGGTTGCTGCAATTACGTTGGCGTATTTTTTAAAATCAGAAAGCGCGCCGCCGGCCATTTCGTAGGGAATAACAGTGGTGAAGATCGGAATTTTCCGCTCTTGAAACCCCTCCAATATACTCACGGGCGAAGGACCGTCGGTGTTTTCGCCATCAGTTAGCAAGATAATATGGCGTGCGTATAGCTGAGATTCTTTGTCCAAAATGGCTCGGGCTTTCTCTAGCCCTCGACCAATAGCGGTGCCACCGGCGATTTCAATGGAGTTTCGATTGAAAGCTTTTACTTCTTTGTTTCTAAAAGTGTAAACCGAGTCGCGAGCGTTGGTCGAAAAGGGCACCACCCAGAAATAGATGTTTTTGTCGGGTTGGTCTTTTTTGGTCTTTTTTATCAAAGCGATCGTTTTCTCTACCGCGTCTTTTGCGCGCTCCAGTTTGCTTCCGTCCATACTACCGGACTCGTCGACCACAACAACAATTCCCACCCCTGGCAGATCCTCGCCCCGCAGGAGACCCGAATACGTAACAGCCAACACCACCAACAGCGCCATGAATTTTTTCATGGCCGGTTACTTAATATAGCCGATCACCTAAGTCAATTTAGCCACTGTTTTCTAATGGAAGGGAGTTTGGAGCGGGTGAACGGGCTCGACCTACTACGCTCGTCGCCTCCGGCTCCTCGCTGCGTAGGCTCACCTCGCTCTCTAAATCGGGCATCCTGCCCGATTTGCCGCGCTAGATCGCTTCGCGATCCATCGCAGCCGTTCGCTCGCGTTCGAGCCCTTATTCTCGTTACCGAGCTTAAGGTTCGCTTTTGCTTCTTCTGTTTTTCTTTGTTTTTTTGGAGCGGGTGAACGG
>DGKJ01000078.1:31322-31550 GCA_002387735.1 Bacteriovoracaceae bacterium UBA4573
TGGAGCGGGTGAACGGGCTCGACCCACTACGCTCGTCGCCTCCGGCTCCTCGCTGCGTAGGCTCACCTCGCTCTCTAAATCGGGCATCCTGCCCGATTAGCCGCGCTAGATCGCTTCGCGATCCATCGCGGCCGTTCGCTCGCGTTCGAGCCCTTATTCTCATTACCGAGTTTAAGGTTCGCTTTTGCTTCTTCTGTTTTTCTTGTTTTTTTTGGAGCGGGTGAACGG
>DGKJ01000078.1:31771-44254 GCA_002387735.1 Bacteriovoracaceae bacterium UBA4573
TGGAGCGGGTGAACGGGCTCGAACCGTCGACCTTCACGTTGGCAACGTGACGCTCTAGCCAACTGAGCTACACCCGCTTATTTGCCAAATGAGAAGCCATCAATTAGCTAACGTCGCGAAGTACTGCAAGATTTTTTTTCACATTCCTTAAAACTTTGCTGACTTCGGGCGCAAAGACCGATAAAAAAAATGCCCTATGCTCATTCAAAAACCGGCTTACGAAAGCACTAAACTTTACCGTATTCGCCACAGCTTGGCTCACTTACTGGCCCGAGCAGTGATGGACATGCGCCCCGGCACCAAGCTGGGCTTTGGCCCCCCGATTGAAGATGGATTTTACTACGATTTTATCCTGCCGCAGCCCATTACGGAGGCGGACTTCACGGAACTCGAAAAACGCATGCGAAAGATGATTCGCGAGGCTCACGCCTACGTGCGTGAAGATCTACCCGAAGCAGACGCGCTCAAACGCATTGACGACATGGGAGAGCCTTACAAAAAAGAATACGCAAAGGAACTTATCGCGAAACAGAATTTAAAAACGCTTAGTTTCTACCGTACTGGGCGATTTCTCGACATGTGCGAAGGCCCCCACGTGGAAAATTCCAACGAGATACCCCAGGATGCATTCAAAATTCGCAGTGTCTCGGGAGCATACTGGCGGGGCGATGCCAAGAATCAACAGATGACCCGTATTTATGCCTGGGCGTTTGAATCCAAAGAAGATTTGGATAAACACCTAAAAGAATACGAACTCGCCCAGACGCGGGACCATCGCAAACTTGGACAAGAACTCGATTTATTCGTGATCGACGACGAAGTTGGGAAGGGTCTTCCGCTTTGGATGCCCAATGGAACCGTAATTCGCGATGAACTTCAGAAGCTCATGAATGAACTGGAATTCAAAGCCGGTTACCACCGAGTCGCTACCCCTCACTTAGCCAAAACCAGCTTGTACTACAAAACTGGGCACCTTCCCTATTACGCCCCACACATGTACCCGTTCATGGAACTACGGGAAACCGTCGAAGAAGGTAGCGAACAACCCAGCGTGACCAAAGAAATGTACGCGTTAAAACCCATGAACTGCCCACACCACCACAAGATCTTCGCGGCCCGTCCGCGGAGTTACCGAGACCTTCCTCTTCGGCTAGCTGAATATGGCCAGGTGTATCGTTTCGAAGAGTCGGGAGCGCTCTCGGGCATACTGCGAGTGCGCGGCATGTGCATGAACGATGCCCACGTGTATTGTACTGCGGACCAAGTGAAATCAGAGTTTCGCGCAGTCATGGACATGCACCGCGAGGTTTATAAAATTCTCGGCATTTCCAATTACTGGATGCGACTCTCCACCTGGGACCCGGAAGACCCCAAAGGTAAAGAAAAGTTTGTTAATAATCCGGCGGCCTGGGCCCACTCCCAAAAAATGGTGATGGAAGCCATGGACGAAGCGGGCCTCGATTACTACGAGGGTCTGGGTGAAGCTGCGTTTTACGGACCGAAAATCGATATTCAGTTTCGCACCGTTACGGGGCGCGAGGAGACAGCCAGTACCTGTCAGCTCGACTTTGCAATGCCGGAAAGACTCGATCTCGCTTACAAAGGCGCCGATAATGGATTGCATCGCCCTTACATTATCCACCGCGCTCCCCTCGGCACTCACGAGCGGTTTGTTGCATTTTTAATCGAACACTACGGCGGAGCTTTTCCTACTTGGCTTTCGCCGGTTCAGGTAATGATTGTTCCGGTGTCAGATGTGTTTACCGAGTACAGCCAAAAACTGGTTGATGAACTACGCAGTGACTACGTTCGGGTTGAGTTGGATGCTACTAACGACACCCTCAATAAGCGGCTCCGCAACGCAGTTACTCGAAAAATTCCAAACATCCTAGTAATCGGTGAACGAGAACAAGCCAATTCGACTGTGACTCTTCGTCGGTACGGCATTCAGGAACAAAAAACTATGGCTGCCGCAGAGTTCCGAAACTGGTTGGCCGAAACTATTCGGAACCGCAGCTAGAAGGTAGCAAAAATGCCAATTTATACATTTCGCCGAAAACTCCGCGAACTAACTCAAACTTTCAACGTGTATCACTACCAACAGTACATGAGTTTGATTGTTGCTCCAACGCGCAAGCGCGCCTTCGATGAACTTAAGTTAACCAATGAAACCAAACTTCTCGAAGTCGGAGTGGGCAATGGCAGCTCACTTGAATTCTTCCCGGCTGGCATTCAAATTACGGGTATCGACTTCTCGGCAACACTTATTGAACAGGCTCGCATTCGGGCTAAGGAACTGCAAATGTCCCGAGCGCGTTTCTATGTAATGAATGCACAGAATCTACGCCCGCTCGAATCAAACTCCTTTGATGCGGTCGTATCTCTTTCACTACTATCGGTAGTTCCTGAACCAGAAAAAGCATTCTCTGAAATGGTCCGCGTCTGTCGACCTGGCGGCAAAATCGCTGTAACGAGTCACTTTCTTCACAAAAGCGGCTGGCGCAAATCAGTGGATCAAATCTTGTCCCCAGCGGTCGAATCAATTCTCGGATACCACGTAACTCTGCCCGAAGAACTAATAGTAGCCCGAAAAGACCTACGGGTGCTCGTGCGTGAAGATCGGCGCATTGGACCCTATGTCATGAACTCGGTATTTGTTGTAGAAAAGCTAAACTAGCCGTTTTCGTACGGACTTTACGCGAATAACTTTTTTTCTTTTGCGAGCACGCGTCCCGGGTTCGATCCCAAAGCGCGAGTCACCTTTTCCGATTGCGTCTACAATTTCTTGCGCAGTTTTTTCGTAATCGTCTTGCATCACCAAATACAGCCACTTGCCTAATACTGGATGCACTCGCAGGTCGCTAAAATCTCTAAGAAGCGAATCGTGATGTGTTCGGTCGGTAGGAATGAGTAGTCCCGACCAAATCGGAAAATCAAATTTCTTGCCGCGATACTCCAAATCTGACGGGTCGCTTTCCATCAGCACAAGCACCATTCGGCCACCCAAATACACGGCAAGCCCACCGAACATTCGTCGAGTCTCGAAAGTCGGGTCGCATTCAATCGGTTCAAGTAACCAGGTCTGAGCAAATTTTGAACTGCGTGCAGTCTTACTAGACTTCGTTGCCGACGACATAGATTCATCTATACCACATGGCGATCAACGATTCAGCGTTGGCGTACACTTTTCTAGTACTATTTTTTTTCGCGCGCGTTAGCTTGCGCAGCAAAATCTTTTAGAAACTCTGCCATTTCTGAAAATTCAAATGGCTTACTAAAAATTTTCACAAACGAGGACTCGGGTTTTATATCTAATTCCCCAGTGACTAACACCTTCGGTACAGATGGACCGATGCGCGATGCAATCTGATCGCCTGTGGTACCAGGAAGTCGAAAGTCCAAAAATATCAAATGCGGCGGACTATTCTTTGTCGCCAAGAATGCCAATTCTGGGTCGGTAAAGGTCTGGATCACCACTGAATCTGATTCAAAGTTATCTTTAAATATTTCACAAAGATCTGATTCGTCGTCTAAATAATATATCTTAAGCTGCATTTTGAACTACCTCAGCTTTGTTAAAGCGAATTTCGAAACAAGTATTGGCATCATTTTCTAGAATATCGATCGAAGCCTGGTGCTCGTCAAGGATCCCCTTTACGATAGAAAGTCCAAGTCCTGTCCCTTTGCCGACTTGTTTGGTGGTAAAAAATGGTTGGAACAAATTCTTTTTTACTTCGCGTGGCAAACCTGAACCGGAATCTCTGACTTGAAGAATGACGTAATTATTCTGTTCAAACAAGGTGATTCGCACCCATTTTTCAGTCAGTGCACCTACTGCGTCAATGCCGTTATTAATTAAATTAATTAGTATTTGTTCAATTTCGATTTCATCACAAAGAATCTGACCCTCAGTCCGACAATCTACGGTAACGGGAGTAGAATGTCGTTTTGATTTGGACTCCGTGAGTATCAACGCCTCTTTTATTATGTTATTAAGAGAGTACTGTTTATAACTTTGTCTCTCGGAACTACGCGCAAACTTTTGCAAGCTCTTTACGATTTTTGCAATTCGGCGCACTGCTCTATCGATCGTGACGAGTTTTTCTTTAATTTTTTCGGGGTCGTTTAAAAACTTTGGTAGCGCGTTCGATGCACCTGCAATAATTGCTAACGGGTTATTAATTTCGTGAGCAATGCCAGCGGACATTTCACCAAGCGATGCCAACTTCGATGACCGCAGGCTTTTATTTTTTTCGAGATCAAGTGCGTTTTTATTTTTTACCTCTTCGGTAATGTCCTGACAGGTTCCATTGATCAGCGACGGCCGACCATTAACACTCTTAACTACCTTTCCTATGGTTCTAACGTATTTTATTTGGTCGTCGCCAAAACAAATACGGTGCTCGAAGGTAAAATCTTCGCTATTTTTGGCCGCGTTTTCTAAAAGTTGTTCGAGCAATAGTACATCTTCTGGATGTATTCGAGAACGGTATTGTTGAAACAAACTGTCTTTGGGCTGGGGATTTGCAATCTCAAATATAGAATAAAGCTCACTCGACCAACTAAGACCGCGTGTATCTGGCTCCAAAGACCAGCTCCCAATTTTTGCGATCGCTTGTGCGTCAACTAAATCTTTTGTTCGCTGCTGAACGACATCTTCCAAACTCTTATTGATTTGCTGTACTTTTAATCCCCACTTTTTATTCAACAGTAAAATAATCACGGTCGACACTACTTCCGCGAATAACGCTAAAACTAGCAAGACCATTTGTCGATTGTAACGGGTCGCTATGTCCTTCATCGTATGACGTTGGTAGGAATTCACTACTTTCTCTAAGCGATTTTGAGCAGTTAACATTTCATTTTGCAGCTTTTCATAATTTACGCCGAAAAGAATTTTTCTAGCAGCCTCCCCACCGTTGGTACGAGTAAGATCGAAGGCTTGGTAATCAAGTTTCGAAATTTGATTTTGCAGATCCGCGACTATTTTCGTAACCGTGGCCAATTCGGCTTTAAGAGGCGTGTGTGCCTCTTTGCTAAGACTCCCTAGGGTTTTTAAATTTTCATGGATTTGAGCTTCTGCCTCGATGTAACGATTTTCGAATGCCACGTGGCCAATAGTACTTCCGAGCTTTGCAGCGCTCGCGATGGTATCCCAGTTTTTAACGATATTCAGGTGAATATCAGCTAATTGATCCACCTCGTTCATGCCAACCTGGAAGTATCTATTGTTCATGGTAATAAGAATCACCGTACCAATAAGAGCCCCAAGCAGCACCGCGCGAATAACGAGAGTCGGCACCAGCGGATATTTCGGCGCTACGAATTTCAGATGGGCGCGGTTTTGAAACACTATTCATTTCCTAAAAGTTTAACAATTGATAGGCCGAGCACCAGCGATCCGACGGGTTTGCCTCGATACAGAACAGGGGCAGAAATCTGAACCTGATTAACCCCCGAAGACTTATCTAGTTCCGGTTTGCCATACCAATTTTTGCCCGACATGGGCGTTTCATGCTTGGGACTACCACTGTGGCTCCATCTCGACGTTTTACTTAGCAACGCCACTTTTCCGCCCTTTCGATCTGAGAGAAAAGCCTCGGAAACATAAGATTTAATCTGACTGCGAATCAGTTTCGCTGCTTCGTTCTGGGTAAGCTTTTTTACCAATGGATCGCGACTCGACAACTTCGACCACGCTTCATTGGTCATAGATACGTATTCCGAAGGCGGATTGGTATTGTACGAAACCACCAATTCAACCAACCTGGGATCGGACGCCATCTGCACAAGTTCTTTCATTGCTTCATCTATTCGGGCTTTTGGAACTTCTTGGGCCCACGCCGCCGACCCGATGAACGCAAGTAACAAAAACAAGTTCGACATCACACTCACCCCTCCCCTCCTTGATTATTCGGTATTTTCGCAATTCTCTTTAAAATTTGAGCTCATCGGCCCAAAAAGAAAAACGACCGATGCCCCACACAACTGTCAAAAGATTAGACAGTTTTTGTGAGTAAAATCCAATATTTCCAACGCCTCCCCCCGAATTCTCCTGGCTTGTGATTTGCAGGAACATAGGTCTCGAGGAGAAGAGTATGACAACGTTTTTTCGCATCGCCACTCAATGGCGCGTAATTCAGGTAACCCTTTTTCTATTCACCCTTTTATTATCGATGAGTTCTTTTGCCGAGGAAGGGTTCGAACCTGTGTTTTTCGGTGAAACAGAGGAAGCTCCTGAACCAGTTCGCCCTCACGTCAATGACTACGGCGTTTCACTCGAACTAAACCCACTGCGCACGAGTGCATCTTCCATTCGACTCGACGTTGGCACCGACTTCGAGAATCGTCTAATTTCTCGAAAGAACCGGGTACTGCTGGGCGGCGGCGTCAACGGCCAAGGCGTGGATCTCAGAGCCTCACTCGTGGTTCCTATACGCACGAGCGACTCATTGCAGGCCTATCTCAAAGGTTTCGCCGATCTCGGACTCGCCAAAGGTAGCCTGAGCGCCGACGAAGAAGCTCACATTCAATTGTTGGCTCGAATCGGCGCTTCACTCGGAATCGACCTTCATAACCGAAACACTTGGTCCGTGGGCGGCTTTATCGGAGGCGGTCCCGTGATCGATGTTTTAGGTACCAAAGACCCCGTCAGTATCGACGTACTATTGGGCGTCTCGGGCACTTTTGGTGGCGATGAGCACGTTCGCCGTGACCTAGCAGCCGAAGCAGCCAGCGTAGAATAAAGTTCCTTGCCTTGCATTAATAGCGCGGTGTGTTATCACCCCCACTTATGGGTGGGTTTCGGTACATTTTTCTAATTTTTGCGGTGACGCTCGCTACTGCGGGATGCCCCGAGACAAGTCCGCGCAAGATCGAAACCTCGTGTGATCTACTCGACGACGCGCTGGTTTTCGCGCACACGCGCCATCTGACGCGAACCACGAACGCCGAACGTTTTACCCGGTTTGCAGGCGCCCTGAACCGACTTTATACACAGTCAGGACTCCCAATCGTGCCCTCTACTCCAAAATCACCCGACGAACTTGCTGAGATCTGCAAAACGGCGCGCATGGATTTCAGAAACAGTCGCTTCAAAAGTTTTTCGGAAGAAACTCTAGTTCTATCGATTTTGGACATCTATTTACGTTCTCTCGACCACCATTCCCGCGTAGAGGCCCGCGAGGAAGATATCGAAGTTCCCGCCATGCTCGGCCTACGCATTGACCTTCAACACATGCCTCCGCGCATCATCGAAGTGATTGCGGGGTCGGCGGCCCACCGCGCCGGCATACCCGAAAACGGATTGATACTTTCGATCAACCAGCGCGACACCACGCAATTATCGCCCAAAGATTTCGCCGCCCTCAAAGACGAACTCGCTCCTTCGAACGAGTCGCTCGAGCTCGTGATTGAAAAACAAGACGGCGTGGTGCGCACCTACAACTTGGCGATTGAGTTTTTCGTGGAGTCAGCCGTAAGTTCTAAACTTATTCCCACGGACACGGGCGTCGTCGGCTACATTCGATTACGCCGCTTCAATAGATTCGAAGACAAACGAGCTCTCGCCGAAGCGGTAAAAAGTTACCAAGATGCTTCCAGTGTCGTATCGGCTTTGATTTTAGACCTGCGCGACAATCCGGGAGGTTCCGTAGAAGGAGCTGCCGAAGTAGCAAACCACTTCGTTTTAAATGGAGGGGTTTTTGCGCGCTTTAGTGATGCCAGCGGTCAGGTGATCCATGAAGAAGAGTTTCCCTATCGCGTGAGCCGCACCTGGGACGGTCCGTTGATTGTTCTCGTAAACTGGGCCACCCGTTCGGCAGCCGAGCTTCTTGCGGCTGCTCTACAAGACTACGGCGCGGTGGTCGTAGGCGAATCGACCTTTGGCCAGGGAACTAGCCACACCGGATTCGATCTCGGCAAAGAGTTTGGCCTCAACGGTAAGGCTCAGATCACTGACGCGTACAACCACCGGCCAAGTGGCGCAACCACTCAACTCGACGGTGTAGAGCCTGACATCAAACTAAATTTATCTAAAAGAGATCCAGACGCCGAACTATTTCGCGAATCCCAGTACAAGTCGCCGAACGCCATTGCGCGCCCAACCTACAAGATCGAACCTCTTCGTGGCTTTGATTCCAACATTCGGACTCGCTCCAAAAAATTCCTCGATGGTCTGCGAAAGTTCCACGGAAAACTAGCGAGCAAACCTACGGGGAAATCTAAGAAAAAGAGAAAAACGAAGGCCTACAGTAACGATCTTGGCATCGACACTGCTGCGAAAATTGGCGAATATTGGTGCTCGCTTGAAAACCCGGATCGCTGCAAAGCTCCGCGATAATAAGAATAATTAAAGTTTAGCTTTTCTTCCCCAATGCCCATGGACCGGGACCGTTGGCGTATACCCCTAACAGGCCCCCAATAATCGCAATGTTTTTTAGCAAGCTGATCATCTGAATTTGATCGATCACGTTCATTTGCGCATCAAAAGCTGATTTATAGTGAAAAATATAGGTCGTTGGCACCAGAAACAGCACTAGCAACAGAGCTCCCGTACGGGCGCGATAGCCCGTGATCAGCGCCAGGGCAGCCGACAACTCAATTAATACGGCGGCAAACAGAAAAAACGGAGCAGCAGGCATACCCTTCTGCTGCATATAAGCCACGGTGTCGGAATATTTCGCGATTTTTGAAACACCGGACGACAAAAAAATAAGCGCTAAAAAGTTGCGACCCACTAGAGTTATCACAGCCTGCATGAACACACCTCTCTCGATGTAGATTTTCGTTTTAACGCAATTTCTGTAGTAATCGGCGAGCTCGCACGTTGTTCGGATCGCAACCCACTGCTTCTTCGACAGAGGACCGCGCATCACTCCTCAACGAACTCAGCTCCACAAGATTGTATAGGTCGATCTGGGAAAGTGCTAGTCGAAGAAACGAATCCGACAAAACTTTTTCGCATCGGGTCCCTTTTGCATTTTTAAGAGCTTGCCGCAACTCGGTCACTCGTTTGCTAAATAGCTGCTTTTTGTCGTCATCCGTGAAAATAAGATCGAGATCTTCAATTGAAAGAGGTTCGGTAGCAGAAAATTTATAGGGTGCATAAAGCTGCTCAATTTGTTTTTCAATAACCTCGATGGTTTTAAGATGAACAGCCAGAGACGCCTCACTATTACGACTAAACACACACACCAGAACTAAAACTGCCCAACACAGCTTTCTCATATCAAAAACTCACGTGCACGTGATCGACCACATCAACGTCGTCTTCACAGTGTACAAACTCCGCACCATTTTCACACCCGCAGTCTACTTTGTTTTCCGAGAACCGACTTTCGGGGCGCTTAACTTTGCTTCGAAACAATGAATTGCGGCAAGCGATTTTAGGTGCCTTACCCTCGGCAAGAGCGCGACCGGCGGTGTGAGCGTACTCGTGCCACAACTTCCCGGCTGAAACTCCAATAAGTCGCGCCAGCGAGGCGGCCTCCCTTGCCCCCCCTTGAAACGAAAGATCCAGGGCGAGCCCCATTTGATGTCTCGAAAGTTCGGATCCCCCAATGCACCGATTGCGACTAGGATTTCGATACCCGCTCGTCACACGAAGTTCCGCTAGAATTTCGTCGGCAGTGATACTTTTTTGATGTTGTTTTGCAAGGGCCACGAATCGATCTGCCACCTGGTTAAGTACCCGATAGGTCGCTTTTTCTAAACGCTGGTTCACATCGAGGTACACTGGATAAGCGTAATCCCCGGTGCCATCGTATACGTCGCACCCCGAGTTACGGAGTCGCTCAACGCTCGAGACGAAATGATCAACCCAAGGCTGATCACCGGTGTATTCTTGAAAATCGCTTTCTCTTAACACCTGGCGAACGGTGCCTGTTTTACCTGCTAGAGCTTTTCCGTAAACCGCCTGAATCACCCGCGTATCGCCGAGTTCCACCGCCGAAGCTATGTACTCGTTTCTCAGAGCATCGATCGGGCGAAGATCAAGGTTGAAAAGCGCAGGACGAATTCCGTCGATTCGAAACTCGGGAGCAGGATGAATTCCTAGACTCCCTTCCGCAGGAATCGGAACGTAGAGCCACAGCCATTCCGTCTTACCTGGTCTAAGGGTTACTTTTTTTGAAGTCCGGTGAGAGTCCCAAAAACGAGTGCTCGCATCGAGTTCTACCTCGATGGTGTCTTTCTTTCGCCCCCTAAGGCCCATTTGAGGCAAAAGCGCTATTTTCTTATTATTTACTCGTTTTACAACTGCGGTCGAAAAACCCTTGTTCTTCTGGTCGACTCGAAAAACAACTTCAGCAGCGGAGGCCCATGATCCCGGCCCCCCTATGGCGCAGGCCAAGGCCACCAGGAAGAAATATCTAACTGCTAGCTGGAATCGACCAGGTCCCCACATTGCCCTATTTCCCCCTCAGGTAAGAGCCTTATTTCCCATCTGATTAAAGCTTTTCTTCAAACTTTTATGGTGCCGAGGACGAGAATCGAACTCGTACGTCAGTTGCCTAACCCAGGATTTTAAGTCCTGTGCGTCTACCAGTTCCGCCACCCCGGCCCATTGCTGATCGTGTTTGTTAAGCTTTATCAATAATTCAGCCAAACACCTAATATTATTGCGTATTTTTTCAAACAAAAAGAAGGAACATAGCGGTCATGAACGATAAAATAAAGGAGAAAAAGACCTTGAATCATTTTTTTAGGAGGTCCCTACCATGCCACACAAGCGAGGGCGTTCAACCAAACGCCGCAGTCCCAAAAAACGGCCCATGCAGGAGCTATTCCTGTCGTTCGCTATATTGTCGATCGTAAGCCTTCCAGCCCTTGCCATTGGATTTACGACCTCAATTGATCGCACCTCAGAGGTTAATCCGCGAGTGGCTAAATTCAAAAAATCTTCCGACTGGCGAGAAAAACGAGCTTCCCGCAAACTTGCCAGCGTTGAAAAAAGCGGAAAACAAAAGAACTCTTATTACAAATCAATGATGCGTGAGAAGTGGTAACACCTGCTCGCACGCCGCCGGCAACTCAGGCATCTTGAACTCCGGTGGCGTAGCCGCCCGCTCCGCGATCAATTGTTTGGCTTCGTCGGAAAACCACCAGTTGAGTGTTTCGTCGCAACCATCCCCAGCCGGAATGGGGTCACCGACCGGTACGCATTCAGCGTTTCCGAGCGGACACTTCAAGCGCACGTGAAAATGATCTTTGTGGCCCCACCACGGGCGCACCTTTGCGAGCCAGGCGTTTTCCCGATCTGCGCGAACTCCGCTTTTGCGGGAATGAATACACAGCTCTCGTTTAATCGCTGGGTTCACAAAAATACGATCCACCGTTTCGAAATTGGCTGCGGTTTTAAGTACCATCGATTGATATTTGAGATTCCAATAAGAACTCATGCTCTCGTGGTCTTCGTTAACTAAATCCCTGGCGCGACGATTTTCCCGCTCTTCAAGCGCAAGTCGGTACTTCGAAGATTCAAACCATACGTCGACGTCGAGACCCGTTTGGTGGCTAGAATGCGCCGTCGGTGCCCCGCGATCGCCCATTGGACCACCACGAGGTTGCGCAAGATCACCGATCAATAAATATTTTTTGGTTTTCCGATACACCTTCTCCGATAGAGCCGTGACGTAAGCCACGAGCGAGGGGTGCGCGAAAAAACGATTTCGCGACGGCCGCATCACTTCGAATTTCGGAAGATTTGAACCTTGTGCGTTTTCGCCTTCAAGCGTTGGCATTTCTATTAAACTCTCGGCCCCAACCAAACAACCCGCATTCACGGTTCCATAAACCTGGGCTTTTTGTTTCAGTGGTTCCCGCACCGTGCGCCAAGGATTAGGTTTGTGGGCACACGCCGTAAACAAAAAACCAACACCGATCGCGGTGCAAATCGAAGTCGTAAATCTCGAGAGTGTCTTATTTGGCATGCCGTTATTTTTTCACAAATGCAGGGTCACTTCGACCCCAAAAAAGCAAAATGTAACTGAGTGATTCAATCTGACACAAATCTCATCTTGTTTAAAAACAACGTGTTACACCAGAACATCTGACTATAAAGATCTGGAACGATTCGTGCGATAGGCAAAAACTGCATTTTAAAAACCCGTTCTTACCCGTTCTTGTGAAGGAGAAACGAATGAACCCACACCATCATTGCACGCCGGGCGCCCACCGCGTCCGGTTTTTTGGTATCTATTTGCTCGCGATGTTTTCTGTCGGAATCGCGATGACTATTTCGAACGCACGTGCGGAACACGACGTAGTTTATGAAACGGAATATGTCGAACCGTCGTATGACGACTACTACGACTACAACGGCAGTGACTTTTCTTATGACGATTTTCTGCGCGGCATGGGAACTTGGGCGGTCGTCGGCGGCCTTCGGGTTTGGTTTCCTTACGACACTCCGATGGGCTGGGCTCCATTTCAGCGCGGTTATTTTTATCACCATGAATCCTATGGTTCGGTATGGTACTCGCT
>DGKJ01000078.1:44443-45154 GCA_002387735.1 Bacteriovoracaceae bacterium UBA4573
GGTTCGGTATGGTACTCGCTCGATCCCTGGGGCGAGATCACCGACCACTACGGTCACTGGGAACACTTCGCTAATCTCGGGTGGGGCTGGGTACCGGATCCAGACTACGTCTATCGCCCCTTCGGCGGATCGTTCTTTTATTCCAACGGCCTCATAGGAATTTCTGCGTACAACCCAGCATTCGAGAATCGTTATCTGTCGCGTTTTGAACAGGGGTACCGAGCCGGCTTTCAGGACGGATTTGAACTCGGCTACCAAGCTGCGATTCACGACACCTACTGGTCGCACTGGACGTTTATCGAATATCAGTACTTCTTTAGTGCAGACCTTCATCGCCACCGAGTACAGGATCACCGCCGCATTCGAAAAGAGTGTAAAAACTCTTACAAAAATGGCTGGTACGGAGTCCATCTACATGGGCATCGCCACCGTACGACACGCGATTTTTTTGAACACCGAGGAGTTCAAGTGGTCGACATCGACTTAAACGTTGAAGTTCGCACTGTTCGTGGGACTCGTAACACGACCCACGTGGTGCGACCTCGGGACCGAGTGGTAATTCGTACCTCCGATCGCCGTGAAAGAGACGAGTGGAGAGATCGCGTAAGAGCCCGAGTGCGAGACCATCGAGAACCTGCGCGCGACAATCGGCGAGATCAACGCCGTGATCAGCGCCAAGACCATCGCCAAGATCAACGGCAAGACCATCGC
>DGKJ01000078.1:45394-50173 GCA_002387735.1 Bacteriovoracaceae bacterium UBA4573
AAGACCATCGCCGAGATCAACGGCAAGACCATCGCCGAGATCAACGCAGGGACCAGCACCAAGACCGGCGAGTAGACCCGCCATCACACACGCAACAACCGGCCCGAGATCGTGTGCAACCGAGAGATCGTGTGCAACCGAGAGATCGCATGCAGCCGAGAGATCGTGTGCAACCGAGAGATCGTGTGCAACCGAGAGATCGTGCGCAACCGAGAGATCGTGTGCAGCCGAGAGATCGTGTGCAACCGAGAGATCGTGTGCAACCGAGAGATCGCGTTCAAGCTCCTCGCCAAAATGATCGTGGCGCTCGGCAAGGTGGGCGAAATCCCGCTCGATCATCGGGAAATCACCGCGGTCAAACAAGAGATCATCGTCGGTAAATTCTCCGCCGTTTAGTCTGTAATCTCGCCCGCTGCCATGGTCGAATCATCGAACCAGGGCAGCGGGCGGGCATTTCAATTGACGTCTTTTAACTCGTCGCTCATTCTTCGAATCATGTTGTTCCTCAAGAACGCCGCCATCAACACTGCCATTCTCGCGACTTACTACGCTTTACACTCGCTTCTGGCCTCCGACTTTTTAAAACAACGCACTCCCGTGCGCTCCGAGACCTATAGAAAGTTTTACATTCTATTTGCCATTCTAACCGCCGGGCTCGCATACGGGGCCTGGACTCCTCTTTCGAATCATTATTCTCTCAACGCCATCGGCACACTAATTTCATTGATTGGGCTAATTGGTTTGATCTGGACCGCCAAACACATGGATCTCGGCGTTTTTTTTGGACTTCACTCCGAGGTGTCGGCGAAACTCACGACCAACGGGCCGTACCGTTGGATGCGGCACCCAACCTATACGTTTACGCTTTGTCTTGGAGTCACTCCATGGCCAAGCCGCGACTCAATGCTATTTGTGGGTGTTACGTTGGTTTATGCAATCGTCGGATCATCTTTGGAAGAAGCCCGATTAATCAAAGTTTTTGGCAATAGCTACCGCTCTTACCAAAAACGCACGTCGCGGCTGATCCCCGGAATTATTTAATCCCTACGGCTAGCGAACGAACAGAATCGAGAAAATCGCTTTCCTTACCACGGGTGGGCTTTACGACGATCGGAACGCCTAGCGTTTTAGCCCGTGCCAAATCAGCGTCAGCCACATCGGCGTGGGTAAGTAATGCCCAGCGTCGAGTTTCCACACCTTTGGTTTTTTCAATATTTTTTAAAAGTTCGATAGCTCCGAGACCAGTCTCTTTATTGCTCAAAATATAGTCGACCAGCACGAGGTCCGGCAGTTCCCGCTCGAACGCTCGCGTCGCTTCGGCAATAGTTGCCGCCAGTTGAATCGAGTAAGCAATTTCGGCCAATAACTGTTGAATGTGCCGTTGCATCATCTGGGAGTCTTCAATAAGCAGAATTTTCATCGTAGTTCCGTGCCTTTTTCTTCCATTAAGCCTTACATCCAGAGCTCTTTCAACCGATCTTTTAATTGCGTATGTCGTTGAACAAATTTCTTTGGTTAGACTTATTTTCACAGAAGAACGATTCGGAGATCACGGTTCTCTCAACTCTCCGGTCCAATCTTTTATTCGCCAAGCTTTCTGCTCGCGAACTGAACTATGTTTCTAAAGTCGTCCACGTAAGGACATACGAACCCGGAGAAGTGATTTTTTCACAGTACGAAAAAGGCCTCGGCATGTACATGATCGCCAAGGGCGCAGTAGAAATCAAAATTCGCGCTTCCGACAAAGGTGAATCCGAAGTGGTCGTCACCACGCTCGACGCCGGAACTTTTTTTGGAGAACTAGCTCTAATCGACAACGACAACAAACGCACCGCCTCGGCCTATGCTCTCGGACCAACCACGCTCATTGGTTTTTTTAAACCCGACTTGCTCGACATCATGGAGCGTCGCCCTCAAACGGGAGTTAAAATTTTGTATCAACTTTCGCGAGTCTTGGGTCGACGCCTCAGCGAGACGACCGAGCTTATCTCGCACTTAAAGAAGGCGGCGTAGCTAATGCGTCTACTTTTGAAAAATTTTAAGTCCAACGATGGTGCAAAGTTGGCCTTTTTCTTTCTTACCATCGGATTGACGGGCTTTATTTTTTTCGTAACTCCGGATCTCATGCCAAGTTCGCTTCTAAGTATTTTGGTGTATTTTATTTTTTCTCCGGTAATTGACGGATTCGAACGTCGTGGAGTGTCGCGCACCAACGCCGTGATTGGATTTTTTTTACTCAGCGGTGTTGCACTCGCAGCGGTCGTGACCTGGGGAATCCCGATGGCTACCGAAGAATTTCGCTCTTTCAATGCTGGCAGTGGCAAAACCACTTCCATTCTATACGACCGGCTTCACGAGCAAGAAAAAGCCTTGGCCGAAAAAATTCCTTCACTAAAGTCCTTTTCAATTACCCAACACTTCGCTGAGTGGATTTCCCAGAGTGCAAAGAGTCTTTGGACCGGACTTTCTAGAATTTTTTCCCAGGTTCTACTGGTGTCGTTTCTAGTTCCGTTTTTTAGCTTCGTTCTACTGCGAGATGGTCACGAAATTCGCCGATCTTTACTACGTATGGTTCCGAACCGTTTTTTCGAAACTGTCTATTCGCTCTCTTACCGTATTATCGACAAAATGGGTGGCTACGTTTCCGCGCGCATTATTGAAGCCGCCGCTGTCACTGCCATGGTAACGATCGGCTGTTTAATTTTTGGAGTGCCTTACGCTATTTTGATCGGACTTTTCGCGGGCGCCACCAATCCAATCCCGTATCTCGGTCCTGTGCTGGGCGCTATCCCCGCTCTTGTGCTGGCACTGCTAGAACCTGCCGTTCCAAACCAGCTCGCTATTGTTGGCATGATCTTACTCATCGCCAACCTCGTGGATATGTTTTTAATTTTTCCTTTTTTGGTCGCTCGAATCGTAGACCTTCACCCGGTCGTCGTTGTTGTTTGTGTGATTATTGGTTCGAAAGTGTTTGGCGTAGTTGGAATGATCGTAGCCGTTCCGATTGCTTCTATTCTGAAAATTTTAATCGAAGAGTTTTACACCAAGGTCTACAACCAACGCGCAGACTCGCCGCTTCGTTGATTTTCGCAAGTGGCTAACTCGCACCGACACCTATTGGCGCCAGGCCTGGCGCCCAACCCAGATGCCTAATGGATTTCGTCTGTCCCGTTAAAACGACCACGCTTTCGCGAGACTAGCGACCAGAAACAAAATGGTGATGACGAAGAAAAAACGCATGACTTCCCTTTAATTTAGCTTTGGAATTTCCAAAGACACTCAATGGGCCCTATCGGGAATATTTTAGCAAACTTGAGTAAAAATGTTGCATTATCCGCATTTTTTTTCATTTTCTCCAACGGGTTCCACTTGCGCGATTCTTAAAAACCCCCTAAACCCTTAAAACAGCGGCGTTTTTTATGGAGGAAGTCTCACATGGCAGTTCAAATCATCACGGTCAATAAGGTTCGCGAAAGGTTCCAACCGGCTGGCAAGGGCGTCTGGAGCTCGGTTCCAGATTCCGATTGGCATTCCTGGATCTGGCAACAACAACAGCGAATTAAGTCGATGGAACAGCTGGAAAAAGCGATCAACGTCACACCGGACGAACGCCTGGCTTTCGAAAAAAGTAATGAAATGTTCCACATGGGAATCACGCCCTATTACGCCACGCTCATGGACAAAGACGACCCCAACTGCCCCGTACGCCAGCAATCGGTCCCAAAAACCAGCGAACTTACGATTTTAGCCACCGACCTAGAAGACCCACTGGCCGAAGAACGCGACATGCCAGTACCTGGCGTCACACACCGCTATCCTGACCGTGTTTTGTTTTATACCACTCACAATTGCCCTGTGTATTGCCGACACTGCACGCGGAAACGCAAGGTGAGCGATCCAGGAAGTGCGGCTCAACTAGCTCAGCTTGAAAACGGGCTAAAGTACATTGAAGGCAACAAGGCGATTCGCGACGTTATTATCTCGGGCGGCGATCCACTTTCGCTGGGCGACGACCGTTTGGAGTGGATCATTTCTCGCCTACGCGCTTGCGATCACATCGAGATCATTCGGCTGGGATCAAGAAATTTAGTGACTCTTCCGTTTCGGATTACCGATGCATTCATCAATATGCTTCGTAAATATCACCCGATCCACATTAACACTCACTTCAACCATCCGAAGGAATGCACGCGCGAGGCGTTCGATACTGCGGCCAAACTTGCTGACGCCGGTTTTACCCTAGGAAACCAAGCGGTGCTTTTGAAGGGCGTTAACGACGATCCGGCTATCATGAAGGAGCTCATGCATCGGCTCATGCTCATGCGCATTCGCCCGTACTACATTTATCAGTGTGATCTTTCTCAAGGGATTTCTCATTTTCGTACGCCAATCGAAAAAGGCATCGAAATCATTGAAGCCCTGCGTGGGCATACGTCGGGGCTTTGCGTACCGCACTTTGTCGTCGATGCGCCCGGTGGCGGCGGTAAAATTCCGATCATGCCAAATTACGTGGTCAAACACGAAGGCAAACAATGGACCCTTCGCAACTACGCAAAAAAACAATACACCTACTACGAACCGTGACCCCTGCACTGAATGTTCGTTCTCTTGTCCGCAGATAGAGAGTTGTGTTACCCCATGTCGGCACATGAAAGACTGGAGAGACTCCTACTCGAGCGTTGAAGACCTAGCCCAGGCAGGCTTTGTCACGCCTTCTGAATTCACCGCCCTCAAGAATCTTGAGCGCCGTTACCAAATTCGAGTACCTCACTATTATGC
>DGKJ01000078.1:50398-59805 GCA_002387735.1 Bacteriovoracaceae bacterium UBA4573
ATTAAACTCCAGGCGTTGCCCTCCGTCGCGGAACAAGCCCCGAGCCTGCCCGACTGGCTTCGAGACCTCAGCGCCACGGCCTACGGTCGCCTGGAGCCGTGGACGGCCGACAGCATTGGAGATGTTAAAAATCTGGCGGCCCCGCGACTTACTCACCGCTACCCGAATCGCGCGCTACTCCACACCACCACACTTTGTGCGTTGACCTGCCGTTTTTGCTTTCGAAAATCCCATCTCAACGAAAAAGAGTCTGCGCTTTACGAGGGTTCGTTCGACGCTGCATTCGAGTATTTGAACAAACACCCCGAGGTCACCGAACTCGTACTAACCGGTGGCGACCCGCTCTCGCTTACCGACCTCGCCCTGGAGCGTTTATTGGACCGAATCAACGGAGTTGCTCATCTTAGGACGATTCGCCTTCACTCCCGTGCGCCCGTAACGAGTCCCGATCGCATTCAACCTGAACTTCTCGACGTACTTAAGCGGTTCGTCCACAACAGTTCTAAAACCATTCAACTGGTAACTCATTTTAATCACCCACTCGAACTGAGCCCCTTGGCGCTCGAACGCCTTCGTTTGCTTAGACTCTCTGGCATATCACTCTTCAATCAAACAGTGCTCATGCGGCGAGTGAACAACGAGCCTTCAACTCTTTCAAAGTTGTATCAGACCCTTTACGAAAACGGCGTTGGCGCGCTTTATTTGCATCACCCGGACTGGACACCTGGAACGTTTCATTTTCGCGTGACAATTCCCCAGGGCCAAGCCATCACGCGCGCCCTTCGTGGCCAACTTTCGGGCCCGGCTATGCCTGATTACGTGCTCGACTCTCCAGAAGGAGATGGAAAAATTCCTCTCACCGATTCACATTGGTTGCGGCCGGTAAGTGAACGAATCACCCGCGATGGATTCACCGCGCAACTATTCGAGCGTCCACGCAAGACGGCGTCTTCTCACGAGTCACACACTCGTGCGCAGTTTTACCTCGACGCGGCGAATGTCGACTAAGACTTCTTATTTTCCGCGAATTTCTACGGTGAGCCCATTGGTCGGCGTACGTGGAGATTGGCGTGCTACCGGAGCTTCGCTCAATCCGGCCTGATAGCCTTCGTCGAATCCAATCGCGTATTTCATGTATTGGCTGCGATAGTGATTGACCGTTCCGATGCGAATCATCGCCGACCAACGATCGACTTTGCTAGCTTTTGGATTTGCTAAAATGCGACCCACTGCACGACCGTCGCGGTTTCCAGCTTCCCAGCCCTGCGCCATGCGACCGCGCGAAATCGAACTCTCAATACGATCATTTGCACCCGCTTGAACGCTAGGCGCGCCTAGAAACACTCCAAGCCCTAAAAGCACGAGCCACTTACCCATCGTGAACCTCCCTTAAAAGTCCAGGGGTCAATTAACACGATGCGGCTTCATGCGCAATATAACCGACCTAATTTATCTATTTTACAGTGTGCTCATAGTGGCGCGACAAACTCGCGATGCCGCCGGTGCGCTCGATTTGAATGCGAGCTTTTTCGGTACGAACATCGTCTTCTTCTTTTTTGAACGTAACCCAAATCGGATAAATCTCGTCGAACCGCCATTCCATTTCGCGGCCACTACTTTTATTCAGGAGTGCCACAGTGATTAGATCGCTTCCCGGAGCGTCTCCCTGCAAACCCGGATAAATGCGAATGGTCACGACTGCAGCTTCGTTTTGCAGAACGACGGTGTGGCGGCGCGGGGGTGAAACGACGCGACCATCATGCGCCAGGCGTTCGGAGCGGTCATGTTTTGCGTGGGTTCCGGGAGTGGGTGTTCCTTTTTGAATTTTTCCCGGCCAAACACCTTCAAATTCCGTGGCCGGTCCTGGTCGTTTTTTTGGCATATTTGAGAATCCCCTTGTGTTGAAGACAGATTCCTTATCGGCCCAATCGACGAAAAACTAAACCAACTCGCCTAGACGGACTTGGGCCGCAGCGGTTCCCCTTCCCAGCGAGTAATCACCGCGGTGGCAAGGCAATTTCCAAGTAAATTCACGGCTGTTCGAGCCATATCCATGAATTCGTCGACCGCTAAAATGAGGGCGATCCCTTCAAGGGGCAAACCAAACATGGTCAGGGTACCTGAGAGCACCACGAGCGAAGCCCGAGGAACGGCCGCAACGCCCTTGGTCGTCAACATGAGGGTCGCCATGATCGTCAACTGCTGCCAGAGTGTGAGCTCCACACCGGCGGCCTGAGCCACGAACACCGAGGCCAAGGCCAGATAGAGCGTCGAGCCATCGAGATTAAAACTATACCCCATGGGGAGCACGAAACTGGCAATGCGCCGGGGCACGCCCAAACGTTCGAGAGACTCCAGGGCCGACGGATAAGCCGACTCGCTCGATGTCGTGGCAAACGCCAGAAGAATAGACCCTTTTAATTCTTTCATAAACGCAATGACCGGAACCTTAAACGCGAGCGCAATGGGAAGCATGACTAGCAACAAAAAGGCGATCAGAGCGATATAGAGAGTTCCCACGAGCTTTAACAGAGGCACGATCACTTGCCATCCGTGTTCGGCTACGCTTGCCGCCATGGCGGCACCAACCCCTAGGGGCGCAAGTGTCATGATGTAGCCAGTGAATTTAAACATCACGTGACTGAGAGCCTCGGAAAAATCGATCACCGGTTTTGCGCGACTCCCCAGGGAAAGCGTTGCAAATCCAAAGAGCGTCGAAAATATCACAATCTGCAGTACATCGCCTCGAACGACGGCGTCGGCGAAATTATGGGGCAATAGGTGCTCCACGAAACTTCCGAATGACATCTTTGTCTGAGCGGCCGCCTGCACCTTGTCGTTCAAAGTGTGGCCCAGAGTTAATCCGTCGCCCGGTCGGAAAAGATTCACCGCCACTAAGCCCACCACTAAAGCCGCCGTGGTGACCACTTCAAAATAGATAAACGCCCGCACACCCATGCTGCCGAGCTGCCGAAAACTCCCGGCCGAGCTGATCCCAGTCACGACGGTAGCGAAGATCAAAGGAGCTACAATGCATTTGATCCCATTAAGAAATAGACCTCGGAATGGCTTAAGCCACGGCACCAAAGAGGGAGCAAACACTCCAACCAAGAAGCCGCCAACTAACGCGATCAGGATCCACTGCGTGAGTGACGGCCTAACTTTTTGAAGTTTCTTGGTAATCGACACGACGCCCCCCTGACCGGCCCAAAATCAGACGTTCTACCCTACCTACAACTTCATGTTGAAAAGAAAGGTAATTTTAGATAAACGCTAGGTTCGTTTTTAACTTATTAGAGGAGTTCACTCTGTGGCAAACGTAAAATCCGCAATCAAACGCGCGCGTCAGAATATTAAGCGCCGCGACCGCAACCAAGCGCTTCGCACGACTGCTAGATCGGCTGCAAAAAAAGCACTCGACGGCATTAAAGCTGCTAGCACCAAAGAAGCTGCTATTATCGCGCTTCGCGAAGGCGAAAGAGCTTTGCAAAAGGCAGTAAGCAAGGGTGTGTGGCCAAAGAGCCGCGCTAGTCGCAAAGTTTCGCGCCTGGCTGCAGCCGTTACTGGTCGTTTCGCTTAAGCAGCAGCGATCTATTCTGTTACTTGCAGGATAAATTCATTTAACAAGCTCTGGGGTTCCGCCCCGGAGCTTTTTAATTTGCGGTCCAACCGCTCTAGTCCCAATAAAGCTGTTTGCACCTGGCCCCGCCTTAATAACGAACCCGTGCTTCGAAACCTCTCGGGATTCTTGATTGCCCACACACAAAACCCCACGAACCCAAGCGCATCTTCCGCGCTCCGTACAACTTTGCCGCAGGACAGCAGCGCACGCACTCTTTTACCTTCGAGTACAGCGGCCACAAAATCGGCCATTTCATGGGAGACATCCTGACTCGCAACTGCGGCAACGTCTCTCGCCGCAAGCTCTATTCCCGCACTCCCACCGCGGTACAGCCATGCCTTTTCAATCTCTTGATCCAGACGGTTCAAAGAACCGTCGCACAAAAAAGCCAGCGACTCGACGGCCTCGCCAGAGAGCGTAATGCCTCGTTTTTTTGCCAGATACTGCGCCCACTGCACAAGCTCGCGATCCGCAGCTTTTTTGAATTCAACCGCCAGACCCTGAGCCCGAAACCACTGGTGAAGTTTTTTTCGTCCATCTAGCGAATCTCCAAGAAGCAACACCACGCTGGATCCGCCGCCCACGGACCTTTGTTCTTCACACCATGGCAGTAACTTCTCGGTATTTTTAAGTGACTGCGCCTGACGCACGAACACCAGCCGTCGCCCCGCACTTTCGTTGCTAGCGGAAAACAAAAACCCGGTAGTCGCTGCCGTATCGATAATTTCACTAACTGAACAGACAGACCCGTCTAACCGATCTACCGAAAAGGACCGATCAGCCTGCTCTCCTAAAAAAGCGTCTTGAAATTTATCGGTAAATTCACGCAGCTTAAAAGGCTCGTCGCCATAAAGATAATAAATCGGCTCCGCCTTGCCCTGTTCAACATTGGCAAGAATCTGTTTCGGAGAAAGATCATTCGTCTTGATCGATGGTTTCAAAATCGCTCCAACAAAGTGTCGTGAACGTCGGTCGCAATCGTTTTGGCAACCTCTTCGAGAGCAAGCTTAAATTGCGAATCATTGATCAGCGATGAGGTTGTTCCTGGAAGTCCAAAACGTGCACTCCCCGGGTACTGATAGCCCGGATGGCCGAAACCGCCATTCCACACCACTTCGCCATCGCGTCGCCGCGTAAGATTGATGTTTAAAAACGCGGTGGCAACATACTCTGAAAAAATCGGAACGCGGTCAAGTTGCCCTGCGCCCGATTCGGTAGACACCTGACCCAATTCGATGTCGGCACCGGGCGAACCGGTGTTATCGACAGACTCAATGGTGCCCCAAAGGACCGCATCGGCGTCACCCTCTGAGGTGGTAATAGTCAGTCGTCTACCTTTGGAAAATTCCCTAATAATGGCGCTAGTGAAAAAAGTTTCCACTCCGGCGGTAAGTGTTTTGTTATCGAGCGTTCGAATATAAATTTTTTCGATTTTTTCTTTAGCCCAAAGATTCGAAGTGCCCTGCCAATTGTAACCACAGCCGGCTTGCAAGCAGCCGAGCACCACTACCAATACCCAGAACAACTGAATTCTTCGGAACAACCCCAGCATTCGCGTTAGTCCCTTACTACAAAATTTACAAGTTTACCTGGTACGACAATCGTTTTCACGACCGTTTTACCCGCAATAAAGTTCTGCACTTTTGCATCGCTCGAAGCCAACCGTTCGAGTTCCTTTTGATCGGTGCCCGGGGCCACGAAAAGATTAGCTCGAAGTTTTCCGTTCACCTGCACCACGATGGTCAAGGTTTCCGCCTCTACCGCATGGGGATCGAAGCTCAACCAAGGTTGATCTACCAACAAACCTGCCCCGCCGATGCGTTCCCACAGTTCCTCGGTCGTGTGAGGCGCGAACGGATTTAAAAGTCGCAAAATAATCTCGCAAGTTTCGCGCAATACGCTTCTTGCCGAAACATCATGCAACTTCTCTTTAGGTACGCCGTAAGCTTCGTTGACGAGTTCCATGATCGACGCGATTGCGGCGTTAAAATGAAAATCTCGGTCGATATCTTCCGTTACTTTTTTAATGGTTAAATGAGCCTTGGCCCGAAGCTTTTTTATTTCCGGGGTGACGATCTCGCGATGCGTGCCGCTGTACCCGGGCACACCCTTGAGCTCAGCAGCCAGCGGCTGGATCAAGCGCCATACGCGACCTAAAAAGCGAAAGGACCCTTCGACACCCTGATCGCTCCATTCCAAAGTTTTTTCTGGAGGAGCCGCGAACAATGAAAACATGCGGGTCGTGTCGGCACCAAATTTCGCGATCAAAGAATTGGGATCAACAACGTTTCCCTTGCTTTTACTCATCTTGGCGCCGTCTTTGTAAACAATGCCTTGATTGAGGAGATTCTTCGCAGGTTCACGCCCTACCGATTTCGGCAAAAATCCCAAGTCCTGCAGCACGCGGTGAAAAAACCGAAAATACAAGCAGTGCATGGTCGCATGTTCGACTCCACCAATGTACTGGTCTAGCGGTAACCACTTGGAGACCTCTTCCGCATCAAACGGAACATCCCGTTTGAGTGAAGCAAATCGCACGTAATACCAACTTGATTCAACAAACGTGTCCATCGTGTCAGTATCGCGCACACCTTCTTTTCCACATTTCGGGCATGGCGCTTTTAGGAATTTGGCACTCTTTGCTAACGGGCTTGCCCCTTCACCAGTAAACTCAACGTCTTCCGGAAGCGTCACAGGCAAATCTTTTTCGGGAACAGGTACGGCCCCACAGGAATTACAGTGAATTATAGGGATCGGTGCGCCCCAATAACGCTGCCGCGAAACGCCCCAGTCACGCAACTTATACTGCGTGCGGGGGCCGCCCAATTTCTTTTGGGAAAGATACGCAGCAATTTCCCGCTGCGCCTTTTCACTTTCCACGCCCGAAAAACGATCCGAATTCGTCAGCACACCGAGTTCGGTAAAAGCTTTTTCATTAACGTCACCGGTCAACTGCTCGGCGAAGTGGTCGTGCTGGGAGATTTTGGGTACGATCACCTCTCGAATTGGAAGTTGGTACTTCAACGCAAACGCGTGGTCGCGCTCGTCGTGAGCTGGTACCGCCATCACTGCGCCAGTCCCGTAATCCGTTAGTACAAAGTTAGCAGTATACAACGGCACTTCCTCGCCGTTCATGGGGTTTTTTACTTTTACCCCAAGAGGGACTCCCTCTTTGACGAAGTTGGCGTCGGTTCGCTTAATTTTGTCGATCTTGCGTACCTTTTCGACAAACGCTTCGACTTCTTTTTCCCGGCCCCCGGCCTTGGCGAGCTGCAAAGTGAGCGGGTGTTCGGGAGCTAAACTTACAAACGTAACCCCAAAAATCGTGTCGGGCCGAGTAGTGAAAATGGCAATTTTTGTACCGGCCATTGGCCCTTCAGCCACCACAAACTCAGCTTCCGCGCCGAACGATTTTCCGATCCAATGCCGCTGCTGCGAAACCACACGTTCTGGCCACCCTTTAAGGTCTTCGAGGCCACTCAACAGTTCCTCTGCGTATTCGGTCACCTTAAAGAACCACTGAGTGAGTTCTTTAGTGGTTGTTTCCGATTCACAGCGCCAGCATTTGCCGTCTTCAACCTGTTCGTTGGCCAACACTGTGTTGCAGCTTTCGCACCAATTAACGGTCGATAGTTTGCGGTAGGCCAATCCTTTTTCGAGCATTTTTATAAAAAACAACTGCTCCCAGCGATAGTACTCTGGCGTGCAGGTGGCCAGTTCGCGTCGCCAATCGAAAAGGCAACCCATTTGCACGAACTGCTTTCTCATGTACTCAATGTTTTTGTAGGTCCAAGTTGCCGGATGAGTCTTATTTTTGATGGCCGCGTTCTCGGCCGGTAAACCAAAGGCATCCCACCCCATGGGGTGAAGAACGTCATAGCCCTGCGCTTTTTTGTAGCGCGCAATTACATCGCCGATGGAGTAGTTGCGCACGTGTCCCATGTGAATCGTCCCTGATGGGTACGGGAACATTTCTAAGACGTAGTATTTCTTTTTTTTGGGCTCGGGACCTACTTCAAAAACTTTTTGGTCCGCCCATCTTTTCTGCCACTTGGCATCAAGGGTTGCTGGCTCGTAATTTTCATCGCTCATAGAAAGCTATATCGCAAAATTTTAACCGCTTTTTCCAGCTTTTTCGCATCGAGCTTAGATTCAAAGTCGCGCTCGAGTTTTTCGATGGCCTCCGAGCAGCGCTCAGCAATGGTATTTAGTTTGGATTCAGAAATAAGATTGTCATAGGTGTTGGCAATCGCGACCAGTCGCGCAAGGTCATAAACGGCAAGGCCCTTTAATTTATTGGGGTAGCCCGATCCATCTAAAAACTCGTGGTGTTGGGCCACCATTAACTTCACTTCGTTGGGGATCTCTTTGTTAGCATCCAGAAAATCACGCCCGAGAACCGGGTGTTTCTGCATTTCAGGGTCGTCGGAACCAGTCAATCCACCATCGGAGCGCGTTTCGATCAGCACCTTTCCGATATCGTGAAAAAGCCCCCCGAGCGCCAAGTTTTCCAGAATAACTTGGTGAGAATAACCCATTCGAAGTCCCAAAAACACACAAAGCATGGAAACGTTCACCGAATGATCCACAGCGCCTTTGGCGTAACGTTGAAGCTGTTGAATATTGTTAATCGCGAAGGGTTTTCGCATGAACTCCGTGACGACCCGTTTGGAAACATCTACCGCGGCGGCAACCTGTTTGTCGTCCTTGGGGTTGGAAAATATATCCATGATCGCCCGGCGCTGGTCCATGGCTGCTTGAGCAATCGGCGCCGCTTCGGCGTTGGCCGCTACTGCTGGTTCGAGGGCCGTATCGGCAGCCTCGGTGTTTTTCACCCAACGATCGAAAGCCATGCGATCGACTTCGTCGAAAAAAATATAACGGACCCGATTAAAGACGAGTTTATCGTACTCTGCGGGCTCGATAGGGTCATCTTTGGATCGATAACGCACCATGCGATGGCCGAGACACAGGAAAATGGCTCCTGGCAGCGGTTTTCCCGTAGAAATTTTTAGCAGCGGTAACGAAACAAATGTCGCATCACCGTATTTTGACTCATTTGGTTCACCGGAGTTCTTGTCGTTACCCATCTATTCTTCTAAGGTAACCCTGGTAATGAAGAATTTAAAGGCGATTCTCAATAATATCCTGGATTCGAACCCCTACTACAAAGGGCACAAGGTTGAACTGCAGATTCTAGAAAAATGGCCCGAAACTGTGGGGGCTCGAATCGCGCAACATTGTACGCCCGAACGCTTCACCGACGACGGAACTCTTATTGTGTCGTCTAACAATAGTGCCTGGCTTCACCAACTGAAGTACCTAGAGCCTCAGATCGTCACCAAGCTCAATAAAGCTCTCGGTGAGGACCGCATAAAACAACTACGATTTCGATTGCGTTAGAAGATGAGAAGCTCGGAGTAGCTACACCAGGCGTTCTACTAACCACCCGAACGGTACCTTAGGAAAAAAATAAGTGGCCTTCTGCGGGTAGAGCAACCCCTGACTCGCTCGATCAAAAATGGCTTTCTTCTCGAGCTGCGCCATCTGCAAAACCGTGTCACACTCGTTCTGGGTTAACATGTTCACCAGACTCTCAATATCCGGACTGGTGCGAAGCTGTGTTCGAGCATTGTCGAGGCCCCCCACCCAGTCAATGGCGTCTTGCTTGTGCACCCGGACGTAAAAACGTTTTTGGGACTGAATAACCTCGGTCACGTGCGGATCGAACGCTAGTTTTTTATTATCAACACCTTGTATCGACTTGATTTCTTTTTTTTGAAGC
>DGKJ01000103.1 GCA_002387735.1 Bacteriovoracaceae bacterium UBA4573
GAACCGATAGCAGATGCCACGCGCTCGATTCTCGATGGTCACATAGTGCTGTCGCGAGAACTAGCATCGCGGAACCATTATCCGGCAATAGATGTGAGTAGTAGCGTGAGCCGCGTCATGCGTGATGTGATTCAATCGAACCATTCTCAGGCGGCGGGCGAATTTCGCGACCTATTGGCAACCTATAAGGCGCACGAAGATCTGATTAATATTGGTGCCTACGTCAAGGGTTCAAATCCGAGACTAGACCAAGCAATTGCAGTTCATGAACGCATGAACGCTTACCTCAAACAAGGAGTTAGCGAGCAGAGTAGTTTAGAAAACGCAGTCGCGGATCTTAGTGGAATTATGAGGACTGTGGCGTGAAAAAATTTAAATTTAAACTCGAAGTTGTACTGCAGGAACGAAAGCGACAAGAGGATGTAAAGCTACGCGAACTCATGATTGCCGAGAGATTACTTCAGGGACTAGTGGATCAGAAAAAAGATCTCGAAAAAAAATTGGTTCAAGCCGTTCGCGACGGTTCCGGTTTGGCGGGAGTTAAAGAAAATAGCAGTGCGGAATTTCAAGTGCTCGACGGTTTTATTTCGGGTACCAAAATACGAATTCGATGGAAAACCCAAGAAATCGAGCGTGGCACTAAGTTAACAAACAAAAAACGGCAGGAATATGTAGCGGCTCGCCAGAAACGTGAAGCACTCGAAAAATTGAAAACCAAACGTCATCAAAACTACCTAGAAGACGTTAAGGCTCACGAGCAACGAATGTTAGATGACTTGTATATCATGCGAGCGAGTTTTCTGAATCGCGAGAAAAGAGATGCGGAATGACGAAAGCGCGACTCGGTGTAAGAATACTAGGTCTAGCAATTTTACTGATGGCCTTACTTCAAATTCTGCGGCCGAATACTTCCGATGCATCTGGCGGTGGAGAGGAACAACAGCTAACGGTTTTAGATGATAACACAGGGCGAGTAGCGCAGGAGCTCGAGAAACGGCGAAAAGAATTGGACGAGCGTGAACGGCTGCTTAAAGAACGTGAAGAACAATTGAGCGCTCAAGGTGCAGAGATCGAAAAGCGTATTCAACGGATCGAAGAAATACGCGCTGAGATTAACGGTGATTTAAAGAAAAAGCGAGATCAGAGTGAAGAGCGTATTACGCGCATGATCGCAGTGTTTGAAACTATGGCTCCGAAGTCCGCTGCCCAAGTGATGGAAACGTTGGACGATGACTTGTCGGTTGAAGTGTTGGGAAGAATGGACCCGAAGCGTGTAGCGAAAATTATGAATATCATGGACAAGTCCCGGTCTGCGAGACTTTCGGAACAACTCACCGGATATCTGAAGCCAGATTACGAAAACTCAAACAAATCAGGTCGGACAGTAGCGAGCCAGAGTAGTAGCGTTACTGCCACCGAACAATCAGCGGGTCAAAGCCGATCTTCGTCGAAAGACGGGGGCGGAGCGCCGAGTGGCGACGCTGGCAAGGCAGTTAAATCTGAGAAAGGAGGTAGCAGATAAAATGATCATAAAAAATGAAGTTCAAGCCGCGCTTGGGGCAGCGAGTACTGCCCCTGGCGCAAATGTGTATTCAAAAGCGGAACCAGGTGGCTTCGGACAATTTCTCAAGGCTGCGAATGCGGCACCGACCTTCAGCCCATTAGAGGCAACTCAAAATGGACTGGGGCTCTCGATGCCAAGTATTAGTGGGACCATGCCAGAAGTTGTCGGTACTCCGGAAATGAAGAAAGAAGTTCCTGTTCATTTGACGGAGGGGCCCAAGACGAAACTACCGAAAACCGCAATTGAAAAAACCGAACTTCCGAAACAGCCAATGAATCTGGACGGTCAGACACCGAGTTTGACCGAGGGTTTAAAGAAGCTGAATTTGGGAGCAACGACCAACGGCTCGAAGTTCCCATCGATGGTGGGAGAGCGGGTGCGATTACCGAACGAATCAATTGTGGGTAGCGAGACGTCGAAAAACGTACTCGGTCCTCACAACGATCCACGTTTGAGGTCCATCAAAAAAGAGACGTTAGGTCGTGAAAGTGGGACCGAGAAATTCGAGACTGCTTCGGCGGATACACGTTCGGCCCTTGATTGGCTGTCGGATCTGAATGCAAAAGATTCGCTAGAAGTTAGCGAACCGAATGTAATGCAGGCAGTGACACCAGCGAATTCAGCACCGAGTGCCGTCGTGGTTTCGAACGTTGGTGTAACGAGTGCTGGAACCGAACATGAGTCGAGAGTACCGGGCGGGCGAAAGGATCCTACGAGTTCCAGGGCCGCGCCCGTGAATCTCGCCAAGTCGACGAGACCAGAAAGTCAAGTTGCACCAATGCCGAGTGCCGAAGGTAAAATTCCGGTGGAAAACGGAGTAGTGCCCAAGTGGGAGTCACCTGTGCAAGTTCTTTCAGTAGAAGGCAAAGGTGATGATTCCGCGCAGAGAGCTATTCCAGCAAGAAACCCCGGGGTTTCTTTAGCCAACAGTGAGGACTACGTTAATAGCCGCGTCGAAAGACAGGCAAAAAAAGGTAGTGCTAAGGTGTTGGGCGAACGAGTCGAGGCTCAGTTGAAATCGGTTGATTCGGGGCGTGAAGCGAACAACGCACCAAGTGTAGAACGTAAAGAGTTCGAGATGTTGATTCCGTCGGTACGGGAGTGGTCGCATCCGATAGAATCTAAGAACTCAAGTGCAGGTGAAACGAAGGCTCTCGGGTCTTTGGTAACCGCACAGTCTACGCCGGGGACGGTCGATCTAAGTAGTCCTGCGTTGATGGCGATGCGAGTAGGGGATTTGGCGAGTCGCGGAGGCGGAAGTATTCGCATTCGCGTAATGCCGGAACACCTTGGTGAAGTTACGATTTCAGTAAGTAACCATCAGGGTAAACTGAAGGTCGCTCTCGATGCGGACAACGCCGAGGCTCAAGCATTGCTTTCGAGGCATGCGCCTGAATTGAAGGGCATTCTCGAGGCTTCGCGTTTTCAAGTAGATCGTATCGATGTGAATCGTGAGACAGGACTGACCGCCAGCAGTTCATGGTTGGCGTCTAGCCCAGTGAGCACGAGCGTCGGAAGTTCGGTGAGTAGCGTAAGCTCCGGTCAGTGGACGGGTCTGTCGAATTCCGGTAATCAGGGCGGTGGCCAAGGTTCCGGATTTGATCAGTCTCGCCAAGATGGATTCATGCGTTGGGATGATTACAATTCCCAATGGCAGGACCAGATGAACGGTAGAGAAGAGCGTGCGCGTAAGCTGTGGCAGTATGCACAAGCGAACGCGTAAATAGCGTTTAAAATGGAACTGAGAATCCGTTACTGGAACTGGCCCAGAACGGATTCTCCAATTCCGATGGAGTGAGTGGTGATCAATACATTAAAACCGGCGTCTCAAGTTGGCCATGACGATCAACGTGGTGAAGTGCTTGAACGTATAGCCAAGGAATACGGCCATCCGGAACAAAAAGATCGTGAACCTGTTAAAAAACTCGGAAAAGACGAGTTTTTTAAAATCATGGTTACCCAGATTCAACACCAAGATCCTACCAAACCTTATCAGAACGAACAGATGGCTTCGCAGATGGCGCAGTTTTCAGCGCTTGAGCAAATGATGAACGTAAACTCGAACCTTGAAAAACTTTCGGAGTCGCAACAACCGCTTCACCACCTTGGAGCCGCGGGATTGATTGGAAAATACGTTACAGCCGATTCGAGTCGGTTTGTTCACAAAGAAGGCAAGTATTCCGATCTGCGTTTTGATTTGCCAGCAGATGCCAAAAAAGTTCGACTCATGATTCTAAACGAGCGCGGCGAGACTGTACGCGAGATTGAATACGGCGAAATGAAAAAAGGCACTCAAACCGTAGCCTGGAACGGTAAACGCGGGAACAATACCAACGCTCCCAACGGCAACTACATGATTCAAGTTACCGCGCTCAATGAGCGCAATCAAAGTATTCCAGTTCAGACTCTAAACACCAACGTCGTGCACGGCGTTGCTTACGAAGGTAAAGATACAGTTTTGCTCATTGGCGATATTCGAAAACCACAAAAAATTCTGCTGAAACACGTGTCGAAGATCGTGGATCGTAGTCAGGCTCAAGGCGCGTCTGCCCAGCACGGGGTCGCCGGTGCGCCGGACATTGACCTTGGAGCGATTCAGCAAGCGCTTCAAAATAGTGCCCAAGCGGCCGCAACTCCCGGTGAAAACAGTGGGGAGAATACCGAAGCGTCGAACGACGCCGACGAAGGTGAACGAGCGGTCGAAGACTACGTACCGGGCCGTGATGCAGCCTATGCGCCAATGAATATGAAAATGATTCAGGCTATGAGTCAAAAGCCCCAAATCGAACAGCCGCTCAGTAATCAGGAAATAGCTGCGCAACTTGAAAAATTGAATGATCTAACGGCAGCTAATCCTAACGCGGCGAAGATTCAAGGTGGCGCTCGGCCGGATTTACCGAGCAACCCAAGTTTGCCCCCTAGTAACGACGGGGGAATTGTAGGAAACTGGTAAGGTAGTACCAAAAAAAGAAAGGAGGTATGAAAGTGTCGAACACGTTTTTAATTCCCAATGTTTCTGGCGGCCCTGGCAATATAGTTAATCGTGAAAACACCCAGGCGCCCGACCCAATTGGCACTAAAGGAATCGAAAGTAACGAAAGTTTCAGTCAGATTCTGGGAAATCAGCTCGAAAAACCAATTGCCGAACCCTTACGTTTTTCGGCTCACGCTTCAGCAAGAATTCAAAGTCGTAAGTTGAATCTCGGAGCCGATGAAATGCGTAAGCTTGGTGAAGCAGTAGATCGGGCAGCAGCGAAGGGTCTTGACGATACGCTTATTCTTACAAAAGATGCGGCGTTTATTGTGAGTGTCAAGAATCGTACGGTCGTGACAGCGATGGATATTAATTCAATGCAGGGAAATGTGTTCACGAATATTGAAGGAGCAGTGATCGTTTAGAGTTCTAGGATGGAACGGTAGGCGGGTCCGCGGAAGAGGTTTATGAAACTTTCGACCAAGGGCGCCTCCAAAAATAAAAAGTGATCGAATATCACTTTGATTGATCGAATCCCAAGATAGCAAGGAGGCTAAAAATGGGTATATTATCGTCTCTCTATACCGGCGTTAGCGGTTTGCAAGCAAACGGTGAAGCGCTCGGAATCTACGGCGACAACCTCGCCAATGCCAATACGACTGGATTTAAAACCTCAAGACCAGAGTTCCAAGACGTGATTGCAAAATCACTAAAGGGTATTTTGGGAGGTAACCAAATTGGTCGTGGTACTAAGCTCTCGAACGTTAACCCGGTGTTCGCACAAGGGTCTTTAACACAAACGGACCGCGCTACAGATCTTGCAATCTCGGGCGACGGTTTTTTCGTGTTGGATGGTCCCGAAGGCCGATGTTTTACTCGTAACGGTGTATTCAACTTTGACAAAGACGGACGTCTCACAAGTTTAGAAGGTGCGCGAGTGATGGGATTCCAGGCTGACGAAAACGGCCTTATCACCAACAAGCTCACTGAGATAAAACTAGATCGTACCGTGATCGACGCCAAACGTACGTCCAAAGTAAATCTTTCGATGAACTTGGATATTCGGGCAGAAAAAGGACTAGACTTCAATCTCGAGAATCCAGACAAAACTAGCAAGTACTCAAACGGTTTCACCGTTTATGACTCGGCTGGTAATGCGCATCTCGTGACCGTTTACTTCAACAAAGTCGAAGACGGTCAATGGAAATGGCATGCTGTCGTTAAGGGCGAAGAAGTCCAAGGCGGAGAAAAAGGAAAGCTGGTCGAAGCCGCGAGCGGTACATTGAAGTTTGGCACTGATGGTCGACTTCAAGAAGCTGCGACAGACAAAAACGAGTTCAACTTCAATAAAGGTGCATTGCCTGGGCAGAAGATTGAATTCAATTTCGGTCTTACTGTGATGGAAGGTGGCGATGGTCTGCAAACCACTCAATACGGTACGAACTCCGACTTGTATAAGCACACTCAAGACGGGTACACCGCAGGAACGGTCGCAGGTCTTTCGTTCAACGACGATGGTGTATTGTCGGCGATTTTTACCAACGGCGAAACGCTCAATCTGGCGCAAGTTGCGATTGGTAAGTTCGAGAACAATGAGGCCCTTTTCAAGAAAGGTCAGAACCAGTATCGGGAGTCGAAAAACTCTGGCCAAGCGTTTATCGGAAAACCTGGAGATGGTGGGCGAGGTAGAATTACTGCCAAGTCTATTGAGGGTTCGACTACGGACATTGCTGCGGAGTTTATTAACTTGATGACCGCTCAACGATCGTTCCAAGCGAACGCTCGTGCGATCACAACCGCCGATGAACTCATGGCCGAAGTCTTGAATATGCGTAAATAATAGCTAAAATTTACGGTTGCGGCGGTCGCTTTTGGCGGCCGCCGCAAGCGTGATTTTAATGAAAAGCAAAAAAAAGATTCTTATCGCGATTTTTGTCCTGTTCGTCGCGCAGCCGAGCGTTGCTCGGGCAGCGCGCTTTGAAAACGCCTGGAGTCTAGGGCTGCCGCTTTTCAGCGGCGCGACCAGTGGCTATGTAGTGCCGGCCTATGGGTTTCTACTCGGATTTTCAACTGCAGCTCTCACATCGAAAACATTCAATATCGTAAATGCCTTTGACGTAGGCCTTGGGGTGGGTGGCACTCAATTTGGCAGCGTGGGAAGCGCCTACAATTTAATATTTGGGATGTATGACCTGGGTCTTCGAATTAATTTGATGAAAAAAATGCTGCAACCTTATTTTTCGTTTGGGCCCACACTGGGTTTTTTTGCGGCCAATCTCACAAGTCCACCAGCAACTCAGTCGACCAATCAGGCGTCCTTGAAATACGGTTATTGGTTAGCGGCCGGCTTTGACTGGTATAAAGATGATGCCGGAAGAGGTAGTTCTAGTGCTTGGGGTCTAGAGCTAACTTATTTTAACTACCTTGCGTCGCCTGGACTGTTTGAATTTCCGGCCGGCAGGCTCGGTGTGCGCGGCATTAAGTTCGAAGTGCATTTCATTCTCGCACCGTCTAAGTAGCCACTACAAATAAGCCAATGCTGTTACTTGCCAAATAGAATACTAAATCTCATCACTGTCGAATTCACGGTGACGGTCGTTCTGGTGGTTGTTGTGAGTTCAGCGGTGGTTTTGGTGTAGTCGAACTGAAAGGTAAAGAAGTTTTTCTTCACAGGTAGCGCGATTTTTAAAAATCCGTTTAGTTCGCGGCTGGCACCTACCGCTATTTCTCCAGTGTAAACTAAGCCGTATCGCCCACCTATTTGAATGCGTTGTTTTCTTTTGAGATTAAACTCAAGGTAAGTACTAATGTCGGGTCCTGAGATATCTTGATAACCAAAATTATTTGTAGAAACTGTCATAGTCCGATAGAACACCCCGGGCCCGAGGTACCAATTATTTTTTCTTCCCGAAATGAATGGAAAAATTAATCGTCCGAAACCACTCCAATAAGTAATGTCGGCCGAAGTACTGTTGCCGATTTCTAATGCGGAGTAGTAGCCCCCGCCCTCGAGGAAGGTAGATCGGCTGAGCGGTAATATTATGTTGAGTTCCGGCGCCAGCGCAGAATACGTGACGGCCGATGCGTTCGATTGTTTGTGCGCGAGTGACAAGTAACTTGGGCCAAAACGAAAACCCATTGAGCCTGCTCTTCCGCCACGACTACCACTGCCGCGCGACGAACCACCACTGAACCCGCGATTCATTGATGGAACGGGTGGGCCCGATTGCGCGTAGCAAAGCACATCGTAGACGCAATTGAGCGCCAACGCGAATAACAACATCGCGAAAAAACGTACGATCGACGTACGAGTGCCTAGAGAGAGTCGTTCAAAATACACGAACGCGCGGCCCCCCTTTGCGGTGATAAGGGTTTTCGTAGAACACACCACATCCCTTTAGTTGTACCAAGACGTCTCATAAGAGCGTAGACTGCAAGTTCTGCCGAAAATTCGAAAATACTCGACCGTAAATTCGGTTGCGGTTTTGTGTTGTTTTGACGCTTGGATATCACGGAGAGTCAAAGTTTTGGCTAGGCCCACGACATAGGCTGCACGTCTAATTCGATTGGCGCGGTAAATTGTTTCTAGTTGTTCGGCGAATTGCTCCGTAGTTGGCAAGTGTTGCCGCGCATAGAGTGGCTGCTCACAACGCATGGCATATGCTTTGCTTTTCTTAGCTCCGGGCGAAAGGGGCTTACCATGGCAGAGCAAGCAGAAACATCAGCAGCAGGACCGGCACCGAGTGGTGGCGGCGGTAGTAAGCTCGTAATGATCGTGGCGTTAGTAAACTTAATTGCCACCTTGGGCGTAATCGCAGTGTTATTTCTGGCGTTTCAAAAAGAGAAAGCCAAACCAACGGTCGAAGACATGGTGTTGGATGACAAAGGTCATGGCGCAGCTGCGAGTGGTGGGGGCGAAGCCAAGAAAGACGACCACGGCGCCGGTGGAAAAGACTCGAAAGCCGCACCAGCGGTTTCCGATGCTGGTAAGATTATGGCGCTCGAGCCATTTACCGTAAACTTATCTAGTGGTCTAGGCACCAGCCCTCGTTATGTGCGCATGAACGTGTCGGTAGAGCTAGAACCGGGGGTTCCTGACGCGGAGTTTAACATTAAGCTACCGCGCGTAAGAGACACGGTAATCAATCTTTTGAATTCAAAAAAAGCTACTGAGTTAAACGCACCGGAAGGACGCGAACAGTTAAAAGACGATATCCGGCGAGCAGTGAATAGTTTTATGCTGCAAAGCAAAATTAAAGGTGTGTATTTCACCAACTTTGCGATCAGCAATTAGGAGGCCAGTGTGAATCAAGTCCTCACACAAAGTGAAGTCGATGCGCTACTAAGTGCCGTGAGCGACGGGAACGTCGATCTTGGCGCAAATCCAGGCGCTGATCAAACCGGCGCGGTTCAAGGCGGCGGCGGGGGTAGTGAGCCCGGTGAGCCGGAAATTGCCGCTTATGATTTAACAAATCAAGACCGCGTAATTCGCGGACGCATGCCAACGCTCGATATCATATACGAGCGATTCATACGTTTGTTTCGGATTAGTTTAAGTAATAGTTTGCGAAAAATCGCCAGTATCTCAATTATTTCAACAGACTTATTGAAGTTTGGCGAGTTCGTGAACACTCTGCCGATCCCGTCGTGCATGAGTATCATGCGATTCGAGGCACTACGAGGGCCAGCGCTTTTGGTATTTGAAAGTAAACTGGCCTACGCTTTGGTCGATTCCTATTTTGGTGGGACCGATCGCCCATACACTAAGATCGAAGGAAAAGAGTTCACCCACATTGAACTCTCGATCATCAAGAAAGTTATGGACCTTGCGATCAGTGACCTGGAAGAGGCTTGGGCGCCGGTACATAAGACTCGCATCAGTTTCGTGCGAACCGAAGTGAATCCGCAATTCGTGGGCGTGGTACCGCCGAGTGACGTGATCATTTCGACAACTTTCGAAGTTGAACTGGAAAATGCTAGTGGAACGATCGCACTGGTAATTCCCTACTCAACAATCGAACCAATCAAACAAAAATTAAACGCTACGTTTCAAGCTGAGACCGACAGCAAAGACAAACTTTGGACCAAGGCCATGAGTGAGCATCTTCAGAATGTTGAATCCGAGGTCGTAGTGAATCTCGGAGAAACTACAATTACTGTTGGTGATTTAGTAAATTTAAATATCGGCGATATTATTCCACTCACTCAAGATGCCGATGGCGAACTCAATCTTCAGCTCGAGGGAGTAGGGAAGTTCAGATGTTTATTTGGTGTTTCTAGAGGCAATCGGGCGGTTCAGATTACGCGGCCGGTTTTGGATTAAAAAGGGAGATTAAAAATGGCGGATCAAGCAGCAGAACAAGCGGCAATGAATAACGATGCGGCGGCGATAGCTTCGGCAATGGGCGGAGCGGCAGATGCTCCGGCGGGAGATGCTGGCGGAGCAGCAGCCGGAGGAAGCGGCGAGGCGGGAGCTCCGGTTGCACCCAAAAAACAAAGCGATCGAGCCCCAGTTCAAACCCTCGATTTTATTCTCGACATTCCACTACGGGTTACCTGCGAATTAGGTCGCACTAAAATGCTCATTCGCGACATTTTGCAGTTAGCGCAAGGCTCAGTGATCGAGCTTTCGAAGTTTGCGGGCGAACCACTCGAGGTACTAGTAAACGAAAAGTTAGTTGCTCGTGGAGAAGTAGTTGTGGTGAACGAAAAGTTTGGCATTCGATTGACGGATATTATTTCGCCCGTCGAACGTATCGAACAGTTGAAATAAAGGTGAGTCATGAAACGGGGTTTGGGCTTGATTAAATGTGTTGGTCTGTTTCTAGCGCTAGTAGTTTTCAATTTAGCCGAAGCCCGCACTCCAGATGCACGAATCGTGGATGTTCGAGCGACGTCTTCGGTAGCGGGCATGTCTTTTGATTTAGTATTTAGTCAGCCATATTCCGCCAAAAATATTGCAGTTAGTAAGGAACGTAACTTCGTGCAAGCCGTAGCCAAGAACGCGAAGATGAACTCTGGAAAAACGCTAGCTTTGCGGGTTCCGGAGCTCGAAAAAGTGTTTGCTTATCCATTTGCTAAAAACACCAGTCGTATTCGAATTATTGCCCGCGGTCAGGAACCCCCCGAAGGTACCGTGAGCGTGTGGAATACCTCAAACAATGTGGTGCGCATATTTCTCAAGAAAAATGCCCCATCGGAAGTCGTTCAGACTAGCAAAAGAATTGACAGTGCCGCGGGTGGCCCTGCAGTAAACTCCGAAAAAGTGGTTACGCGCGATGCAGCGCTTGCTGAAGTTTTAGCAAAAACCGCAGAGATTGATCTTCAAAATCCAGACTCGGTCGTAAAACCAAAGAACGAGACGCCCATTACCAATACCACCGACGTGTCTTCCATCGATAAACAAGAACGGAAACAGGTGGGTACCAAAAGCGATCCTAGTCGCCACTTTCTGAGAATGTTTTTAGTGTTGGGCGGGGTATTGGGACTGTTCGGCGCCGGAGTATTTCTATTAAAACGGTATGCCAGCCGAATCGGCAAACTTCCCTTTGGAAAAAAAGAACGGCTCATTCAAGTTGTCGCGACTCACTATCTTGGTAATAAGAAAAGTATCGCTCTGGTAAAAGTCACCGGCGAGTACATGGTCGTCGGCGTTTCTAACGAAAATATTTCGCTTATTTCGAAAATCGGAGCTGAAGTTGCAGTCGACAAGTTTTTAGAAGAGCGCTTCTGGAATGGTACCTTTGAAAAACACCTTACCAGTTACGCAAAGGACCCGGTTTCTCAGAAGCTGGTTGACCTTTCCGATGACGAACCGAAGTTAGAAACAAAAGAAAAACTACCTTTAACTGCACGCTATGACGGTCCAAAAGACTTTGGTGCTGGCCCGCAAGATGCATTAATGAGTGCAACAGAACGCACACGTGACCGTGTTGAAATTTCACGCGCTGAATCTACCAGCACGGTCCGCACCGGTATTCGAGAAAAGTTAACCAATTTAAAGCCGTTGAATTAGGAGCGATGATTAGATGAGCACGGTGAAAATACTATTAACGCTTTCACTGCTTTGTCTGATGTTTTCCAATGCTACCAACGCGCAAACCGCTCGCTTAAATACCTCGGGTCAACCAGTCGCGCAGGGCCCGCCAAAGACTTCATCCCAAGACGCGAACGTGGTGCAACGTTCGGGCAATGCTGGCACGTTGGGTATCCCCACTCTTTCGTTTGGTCTGACCGAGGCTGGTAAACCTACCGAAGTAGCGAATGCATTAAAAGTTTTAGTGATGCTCACGGTGCTTTCGCTTGCGCCCGCGATATTGATCTTGATGACTTCATTTACGCGCATCGTGGTGGTTCTTAGTTTTTTACGACAAGCAATTGGTACTCAGCAGATGCCGCCCAACCAATTAATTGTGGGACTATCGTTGTTTCTCACCTTCTTTGTAATGGCGCCAACTTTTAAAAATATTCAGACCACGGCGATCGAGCCCTATATGAAAGATCAGCTAACGCAATGGGACGCACTGTCGAAAGCAGAGTCTCCAATGCGTGCATTCATGTTTCAGCAAACACGGGAAAAAGACATTGAAGCAATGATGGGAATGGCGAAGTTAGGAAGACCTCAGAACCGTGACGCCGTTCCTACGTACGTCTTAATTCCGTCGTTTATTTTGAGCGAACTTAAGACCGCTTTTCAGATGGGGTTTTTGCTGTATCTACCGTTTCTCGTGATCGACATGGTGGTTTCCAGTGTTTTGATGGCCATGGGCATGATGATGTTACCGCCGGTTGTGATTTCCTTGCCCTTTAAGTTGTTACTGTTTGTTTTGGTCGATGGCTGGCAACTCGTAGTTGGTTCACTAGTGAAGTCATTTGGTTGAGAGAGGATACAATGAGCGAAGATCTCATTTTAGGTATAGGACACGAAGCCTTAAAGGTGGCCATATTTCTAGCAGGCCCGATACTCTTGGTGGCCATGATAGTAGGTATCGCGATTTCAATGCTGCAAGCAGTTACACAAATTAACGAAGCGACGTTGTCATTTGTCCCAAAGATTTTGGCAATTAGCATTGTTTTGGTCGTAACTGCTCCATGGATGATTGAAACGATTACGACTTACACCACGGAACTTATTCAACAGATTCCAGATTACATTGCCAATAACTAGACGTTGAGTAGTGGGTTAGCATGAACTTGTTTCCAATAAATGAAGTGCAATTGATGACCGCATTTTTTGTTTTGGTGCGCGTGTCAGCTATTATTGCGCTCCTCCCACTTTTTGGTGATCGCACCGTACCACCGACGATTAAAGTTCTGTTTAGCGTCGCTATGAGCTTTGTGGTTTTTCCCACTCTATGGCAGAGCGGTCTTCGTTTTTCAGACGTGAAATCGCAATCTACCGGGCTCCTGGTTGGCGCGGTAGTGTCAGAGTTGTTTGTCGGATTGCTGTTGGGTTTCTTTGCGCGTTGGATATTCGATGCGGTACGAGCGGCTGGTTATTTTATGGGAACGCAGATGGGATTTTCTATGGGTTCAGTGCTCGATCCTACCACTGAGACTCAAACCATTGCGTTGGCTGAGTTTCAGTATGGTTTGGCTGCACTTTTGTTTCTGGCAATGGATGGCCATCACGTTTACGTCAATTCTATTATGGATTCTTTTCGGTTGATTCCGCTTGGTGAATTACCAGTGCTGTCGAAAGGGGATACGATGATTCGTACTCTAATCGATCTTACCGAAAAAGTGCTTCTCCTTTCGGTGCACCTTGCTGCGCCGGTCTTGATTGTAATGTTGTTAGTCAATTTGGCATTTGGCCTGGTGTCGCGGGCCGTACCGCAGATCAACATGCTCGTAATAAGTTTTGCTGCCAATATTTTGGTAGGCTTAATGATATTCGCGGTTAGTTTGCCCGGCTTTCATGCGTTAGTGGGCACTCAGTTCGAGGAATATTCGCAGCAGTTGCGATCTTTCATGACGCTGTTGGGGAATTAGATGGCAGAATACGAAGAGCGGTCTCTCGATGACTTAACAGAAGAACCCTCACCGCAGCGACTCGAAGAGTTGCGAAAAAAAGGCACCGTACCTCAAAGCCGTGACCTAACGAGTACTCTGGTGCTGTTGGGCGTTTCTTGCGCGCTCTATTTATTTTCAAATATGGCCGTTTCTGAGCTGTCGACCCTCATGCGTGAGGTATTTTCGAAAGACCTCGCCTCGAAACTAACGCTCGAAGACTGGCCGGCTTACATTGATTTCTTTACTCGGGCAGGAAAGGTGCTTTTTCTTTGTTTTATTCCGGTGGCTTTGACGGCATTTTTATTCGGAATACTGGGCTCGATTGGGCAAGTGGGATTCATGTTGTCCACCGAAGTGTTGAACCCGGATTTTCAGCGCATCAACCCCGCCGCTGGCTTTAAAAAGGTCTATTCGATGCAGAGTCTGGTCGAAGGAGGTAAGTCCTTCACAAAGCTTTGTGTGGTAGTCACCGCGGTCTACTTAGCCATTTCCTCGCACCTAGAGCAGTTTGCGAGTGCTGTACAATTGTCGACCTCCCAGACCTTAAATTTCATCGGGGTCGTTTCCTGGAAGAGTCTGCTGGGCGTGGTTGTGGTGCTACTAGCCACCGCTGCGCTGGACTATTGGATTCAATGGCGCCGCTACCGCAAGCAAGCCATGATGACCAAGTCCGAGGCAAAACAAGACTTAAAAGAACGCGAAGGTGACCCTCAGATTCGGGCTCGAGTACGGTCCATTCAGCGTGAAACGGCTCGGCGTCGCATGATGAAGGCAATTCCAAAGGCCGATGTGGTGATTACAAACCCAACTCACATTGCGATCGCGATAGTTTATTCACCCGAAGAAAATTTGGCGCCAAAAGTAATTGCAAAGGGAGCGGATTATCTTGCCGAGCGTATAAAAAAAATCGCACGCGAAAACGGTGTACCGACCGTTGAGAACAAACCTTTGGCCCGAACTTTGTATAAACATGTGAAGGTAGGTCAGGTGATTCCCCGGTCGCTGTATCAGGCCGTGGCGGAAATCTTGGCCTATGTGTACAAACTTCGTGGCAAAAAAATGGGTTCGCAGGGACCCCGTCCACAAAGTCCGTGAAACTAACTGACCGAGATAAAAGGATTTATCGGTGGCAGAAGCCAAAGTAGGGGCAGCAACAGCAGACGCGAAAAAGGGTGCAGCGGGCGACGTAAAAGTCGGCAATCCGCTCATGTCGCGCTTCATTCAAAATTCTGACATGGTACTCGCCGTCGGAATCGTGGCGATCTTGATCGTCATGGTTTTGCCACTTCCGGCATTTGTAGTCGATATTTTGTTGTCGAGTTCGATTGCGCTAAGCGTCGTACTTTTGTTAGCGGCACTTTATACCCAGCGACCGCTCGATTTTAGCTCGTTTCCGAGCCTGCTTTTACTCACCACATTGTTTCGGCTCAGTCTAAACGTGGCGAGCACACGATTGATTTTGCTGCACGGCGCCGACCGAGGAGTCGACGCAGCCGGTGACGTGATACGAAGTTTCGGTGAATTCGTCGTTGGCGGTAATTACGCGGTCGGGATCATCGTTTTTATCATTTTGGTGATCATTAACTTCATCGTTATCACTAAAGGCGCTGGCCGCGTCGCCGAAGTAGCTGCACGCTTCACGTTGGACGCGATGCCCGGCAAGCAAATGGCGATCGACGCCGATTTGAACGCCGGTGTGATTAACGAAGAAGAGGCCCGAAAACGGCGATCAGAGATTGCACGAGAGGCTGACTTTTACGGCGCGATGGACGGTGCCAGTAAGTTCGTGCGCGGTGACGCGATTGCGGGAATATTAATTGTTCTCGTCAACGTGATTGGCGGTATTTTAATCGGCACCCTTCAGCAGGGCAAGGGGCTGGGCGAAGCCGCCAGCACCTACACTTTACTCACCATCGGTGACGGTCTGGTAACTCAAATCCCTGCGTTAATTATTTCAACTGCTGCTGGTATGATCGTCACGCGCGCCGCTTCGGGTCAGAATCTCTCGCGCGAATTTACGTCTCAGCTCACTGCGCAACCCAAAGCAATGATGGTCGCTGCGTTTGTTATGTTCGTGATGGCGATAATTCCAGGGTTACCGTTTCTGCCGTTTGTGACGATGTCCTTCGCTGCTGGATACTTGGCATATCGACTCACCGAAAAAGAAAAATCAGTCGCGGAAGTTAATAGACGTCGTGAGGAACTCGAAAAACTCAAACCCCAAAAAGAAAAGCTCGAAAGCCTCTTGCCGGTCGATGTTCTCGAACTCGAGGTTGGTTATGGTTTGATTTCGATTGTAGATTCTGAACAAAACGGCGAACTCCTTGAACGTATCACTCACATTCGTAAACAGTTCGCGCTGGATTTAGGTGTAATCATTCCACCACTGCGAATTCGCGATAACTTACAGCTTAAACCGGGCGAGTACATTATCCAGTTAAAAGGCGTTACGATTGCTCAGGGTGAGCTCATGGTCGACCATTGGTTAGCCATGGACCCTGGCAATGCTTCTGAGCGAATCCCTGGAGTTCCCACCACTGAACCAGCGTTTGGATTGGCTGCGATTTGGATTACCGCCAAACAAAAAGAACAAGCTCAAATCGCAGGTTACACCGTGGTGGACTTATCTACTGTTATTGCCACCCACTTGACCGAGCTAATTCGTAAGCATGCGCATGAACTTTTGGGACGTCAGGAAATTCAAAATCTAATCGATGTCGTGAAGCAAAATCACCCGAAAGTGGTGGAAGAACTGATTCCAACGCTGCTTCCAGTGGGTACGGTATTGAAAGTATGTCAAAATCTTTTGCGTGAAGGGGTGAGTATTAGAGACCTTCGCACTATTCTTGAAACACTGGCTGATCATTCCGCACAGACTAAAGATGCCCTTTTGTTGACCGAGTACTCGCGATCAGCTCTCGCTCGGAGCATTACCAAAAAGCTTCTTAATTCGGGCGGCGAGTTACCGTTGATCACGTTGGAGCGATCATTAGAAGAACAGGTCGCTTCGGGATTGATTCAAACCGATCAAGGGCCGCAGTTGTCGCTTGAGCCCGGTTTTGTTCAGAATCTCATACGGGAACTTAACGCTCAAGCAGAGCGAATGGTGATGGTGAACTCCAACGCGGTTCTTTTGGTGTCGCCGGTGATCCGCGCTCACATTCGGCAATTGGTCGAAAAATTTATTCCACATTTGGTCGTGCTATCTCACAACGAGATTTCACCCAATATTCCTATTAAGTCTTTTTCCACAGTGAGGATGAGTCATGCAGGTTAAAAAGTTCGAGGCCCAAACAATGCAGGAAGCTCTGAAGCTTGTTAAAACCGAGCTTGGACCCGAAGCCATAATTTTGTCGACTAAAAATCACAAAAAAGGATTTGGGCTGCTCTCGAAAGCATCGGTCGAGGTTACCGCGGCGGTGGCCGATCGATCGCTTCTTAAGAAAAAAGTGACCGATAAAGTCATGACTGGTCCGATTAATGAGCAGATTCAAAAATTCTCGGCGAGTAAACAGTCAGAGGTTTACGACCGAGTAGGTGAATATTACATCGATAAAGCAAAGGCTCGGATTCAAGCTCGTAGAGAGCGCGAAGAGCGCGACGCAGAAAAAGAACAACGCAGAAAAGAACGAAGCCAACAGGCTCGCCATTCTGGTGCAAGTGCTCAAACCGCTAATCCCGAGCCGCGGCGCTACGCAGACATCGGTGACGACGACGAAGCTGCAGTCTCGAAGGCGCAATCAACGGACGCAGGGCTTCCGTCGAACTATGCTCGCAACGGAAGGGTTTTCACTGAGGCACCTGCTTCTTATGACACTGCCCCTAACAACAGTAATACCTATGCGAACTATTCTTCTAACGAGAGTCAGCACCGAGAAAAAGTACTCGCAGCAGAAGTGGAACAACTGAAAAACATTGTTGAAGAACTCAAAAACGAGCAGGCGATGATTGCAGATTCTCGCGTCGCAGAAAGTGCGGGCGATGCGGTTTATGCGGAATTTCAGAATCTCCTGAGAAACGGCATCGAAAAGAAATACGCGTCACTTCTCACTAAACACGTGACGCTGGTACTTCCGCGAGAAGCCCAGCGAGATCCCGACCGCGTACTTGACGCTTTGGCGGTAGAACTCATGAACGGGATTCGCATAGAACAGCCACTGGACGTGCTGAGTGATCAGAAAAAGGTATTAGCCCTAGTTGGCGCAACTGGAGTGGGTAAAACCACGACCATCGCAAAGCTCGCAAGTCAGGCGATCTTAAAAAAGGGTTTAAAAGTAGGTTTAATAAATATTGATTCCTACAAAATCGCGGCCACTGACCAGTTGGCCACATATGCCAAAATTCTGGGCGTACCCTTTAGGCAAGCCGGTACCGCCAGTGAACTCGAACGGGCATTGGCAGAGTTCAAGCCAATGGACCTAGTCTTGATCGATACGAGCGGTCGGTCGCAACGAGACACCGAGAATCTTTTAGAAATGCAAAAAATATTAAAAAGCGCGGGCGTAGAGTCGTTGCTGATCTTGAGTGCTCCCACTAGGGACCAAGAGCTTTACGACATATTGACGCGTTTTAGCATTTTCGACCCTAAGGGCGTGGTTTTTAGCAAACTCGATGAATGTACTACTTACGGATGCATTTACAACGTTGCTCAAAGGTCTGGATTACCGTTGACGTACTTCACTGTCGGTCAGCGGGTGCCCGAAGACATTGAAGTCGCGTCGCGTGAGCGTTTGGCGAGCTTGATCTTAGATTTGTAAACAACGGCGAAGGAGAGCATTGCGATGGAACAACATGGAAGCGGTAAGAGACAGGATCAAGCGGACACACTTCGCCGACTGATGCACGGACGGGTCGCCATAAGACCCCAGACGTTCAAACCAATACGTGTAATCTCAGTAACTAGCGGCAAGGGAGGCGTCGGGAAAACGAACATCGTAGCGAACCTGGCGGTCTTGCTGCAACGGTTGGGGCACAAGGTTTTGGTATTAGACGGGGATTTTGGTCTCGCGAACCTGAATATCGTAATGGGCTTGGAACCTAAGGGAACTCTGTACGATGTTCTTGAGGGAACGAAAACAATCGAAGAAGTAATGTTAACCGGGCCTGGCGGAATTCGAGTCATTCCGGCTTCCTCCGGCATTTTTAAGATGACACAGCTTTCCATGGCCGAAAAAGCCATTCTCATGGAACGGCTCGAACAGTCGCCGTTCTCGTTCGACGTATTGCTCATCGATACTGGCGCGGGAATTAATTCAGATGTTACGTACTTAAATTCTGCGGCCACTGAAGTAATTGTCGTGGCAACGCCCGAGCCAACCAGTATTGCAGATGCTTATGCACTAATGAAAGTCATGAGCCAAGACTACCGAGTGAAGCGCTTCAAACTGTTAGTCAACATGGTGGCCAATCCTAAAGAAGGTTTGGGCGTCTACAATAACATTCTTAACGTAGCCGATCGGTTTTTGAATATAAGCATCGAATACCTTGGTCACGTACTAGATGATCGAAAAATTAGTCAGGCAGTACTGTCGCGTAAGGTCGCTTGTGAATCTTATCCCACAAGCCTCGCAGTACGGTGCCTAGAGACGACTGCAAAAAGCTTAATCGATACTCCAGCCAAGGGCGAACTCACCGGAAACGTTCAGTTCTTCTGGAGAACACTATTAAAAGAAGACGAGACCAGCGCGGTCGATAGGAGAGAGCTATGAAGGGCGGAATTGGAAAGTACAAGCAGCAGCAAAAAATCGCCAAACAGGCCAAAGAAACCATCGCTTTGCGCGAGGAATTAGCTTCGCTTCAAGAAATTGTCGCAGTCGAAAATGGCGACTCGCTTACCGCCGTGAGTTTCGATCAAGTGGTTCTTTCCGAAGAGGCAGCCACTCGGCTGGCAGATGAAGCCATGGCGGAAGACGAGGATCTAGATCTCGAAAAAATCATAAATGTTGCAAAAAATAGCGTAGCAAGACCAAAAATAGATGATCGCTCGGGTCCTGATAAGAAAAAGAAAAAAGAAAAACTCGGAAGCCGCGAAGAGATCATTCTGGAATATGCTCCCCTCATAAAATACGTTGCGCAGAAAATCGCCGCTCGATTACCGGCGAATATCGAGTTAGACGATCTCATTAGTTCCGGCGTGATCGGACTAATGGACGCCATCGAAAAGTATGATCCTACTCGCGATAACAAGTTCAAAACATATGCCGAATTTCGAATACGCGGTGCAATTCTCGATGAATTGCGTGCTCAAGATTGGGTTCCGCGTTCGGTGCGTGAAAAAGGAAAAATGCTCGAACGGGCATTTGCGAAAATTGAACAAGAACGAGGGCGACCAGCGACTGACGAAGAGGTTTGCGAAGAGCTAAAAATTTCGCAAGACGAGTACTACGATCTTCTCAATCAAGTGAGGTCGGTGTCCCTGTTGAGCTACGATGATTTGTCCACCGTTTCAAAGGGTGACAAAAGAACCGCACTTGGAATGACCGAAAACGGCAAAGGCGCGAATCCGTACGTCGAAGTTAACAGCGCTCATTTGAAAAAAATGGTCTCGGAGGCCATTAAAGATCTCCCTGAAAAACAGCGGTTAGTGCTGTCGCTTTACTATTACGAAGACCTAAACCTCAAGGAGATTGGGCGGGTGTTAGAGGTTACCGAGTCCCGAGTGTCGCAGCTGCACACACAGGCGATTATACGCCTGAAATCTAAACTCAAAAATCATTTTGACGATTTTATAACGATGCTTGCATGAACGATTTGTATTCAATTGCCAGTGAACTGGTTACAGAGCGCAAAATGTTGTTGGAAGCGGTGAAGCGCCTGGAACGGTCTGTGCGGATAGTCGATGAGACGCCTGCGCATCAGTCAGTGGCCGCACTTCACGAATCAATCGGTCGGGTAGGCGGGTTGTTGCGGGCGATTCTCCAGCTGAGCGAAATGAACCAGGAACGCGATTTTGGCGCCGTTGCGCGAGCAATCGAGAGTCGCTTACGTGATCACGGAAAAAAAATAAGTAAAAACGTCGACATCGTTTTTGCAGATCCAACCGCAGTAAAAGCTGACGCCGCAATACTTGATAAAATAACCACCCCACTGATCGAACTTTTTATTTGTACGCTAGATTATGGCGTTGAGACCGAACGAGAGCGACTGCTTCGTGGAAAAAAGAAAAATACCGTCTTTCGAATAAATGCCGTGCCCTGCAGCGCCGGTATTTTGATGACGGTGAATTTCGACGGAAACGGCGTGATTCCACCACTTTCGCTGCAACAAAGTCGGCAGTTAGGCGCCGCGGGAATAAGACTAGAGTTTCAAGGCACCCCTGGAGTGGAGTCTTCCTGGAGAGTCATCTTTTCCAGTAGTCAGAAAACGATCAAGTGCATTCGTGCGGTAGTTGACGGAGTAGAGTGCGCTATTCCGTTGTGGTCTAGTTTTGGCATCAAGAAAAATGTGACAGTTACTCGAGGAACACTTTACTCCTTAACTCGGGACTGGAATCTGCGGGAACTTCCTCAAGGGTCTAAGGTGACCTATCTCATTACAATGGGAGCCGGCAGTGCCAAAAAGAACCTGGTACTCGACGACATGCATGGAGCTGACGATGTATTGATTAGAGAACTACCTCCGGCATTGTTAGCTGGCGGCAAAGTCCTCGGGCTCGCGGTTTGGAGCGACACAAGTGCGAATATGGTCAGATTGCTGCCTGTAATCGACCCAAATTGGATCGCTCACTCAAGGAGCGGTGAATGAAGAAGAACCTCCTCAGTGGAGCACTATTTCGCAGTACGGTTGTTGCGTGCGTTTTGCTTCTGGGGTTGGCGGCGTTCCAGTTTTCTCGTTTTTATGGATTTCACGAACGTGTTCGAAGATTAATTTCAGGAGACTATCAGGGCGTAGCTAAGATTCAAGTTCTCGAGGGGCGAGTGAAGGGCCTTCGAGAAATAATCAATGGTGGGTCTGACTCCGTTGACCTCGATAAGATTTATTTCGCGCGACTCGCAGAGATTAAAAAAGACTTAGATACCTTGAAGTCTGGCATGAGCGACCGCGCATTGGGCGATATTGACCGCATTCTAGAACGGGCGGGCACACTTAAGCGTGATGCGCCAAATCAAACTGCGTTTAAAGGGTTTCAGGAAATTAAACAATCGGCCTTTCAGACCTATCGTAGTGCCTGGGCCAATAAGTGGATGACCGTAGCGAAAATCATGGGCCAGATGATCACCGAACTTGATGCTATTCCGGTAGATGGCGGTGAGAAAGTTGCGAACGCGGTATTCCCCAAGGTCACGCAATTGGTTCGAATTGTGACCAACTCACTGATCACGCAAGAGCAGAAACTAATCATTTTCGAACAACTCAATATTCTTAAAAACAATGTCACTGACTATCAGGCAGCTGTTGAAAAGGGCACAGCGCTTCGAAACGACAGAATTGATGCGCTCACCAAGGTCGAGTCACTCACGAAAAAGCTTATCGAGACGCAGGCACGAAACATCATGAATTTCGGTAGTGTACTTCAACCGGAACTGGTTCATGCATTGATTGGTAGCGCCGCTTTTATACTTGCCGCTCTCTTGTGGTTATTTGGAATGTCCGGGCGGTTCAGTCGTGTGGTCGCTGGCGACGCAAAACGTATTCGCGAAACACTTGAAAAGTGGCGCACCCAAGGAACCGCTCCGGAAACGAATTCAAATATTAAATACGGAGACTTCGGTTCAATATTTGATGAAATAAAAAAGCTTAACGAATCACTGGAAAAGAAAAATGAAGCCGAAGACTGTTTGCGTACTCACGGGGTCACGCCCCAGGTTGTGGTGAATACCAAAAAAAATGCGGTTTTATGGAATTCGGCTTTCAGTGGTTTGGCGAAACAGCGGAGTTTTGACGAATTGGGAGCAGTATCTTACAGCCGATTGCTCCGCTTTACCGACGGCCGCACCCAGCCTGTAGACCCGGTCGAGAAATGCATGATCGATGGTAAGGAAGTTTCTCAGTTGTGTATGTTGCGAGTTGGCAGCGAGCTCGTTCCCACCTATGTGCAGTGTACACCGGTATTCGAGAGCGCAGATGTTATTTCAAATGTGGTCGTCGAATTGCGCGATCTAAGAGCCGAGCAGCGAAGGATTGAAACGGAAATCGAGCGTCAGGTTAGTTTTATTGAATCGGCGCTTGACGCTATAAAAGAGGGACGAGTGCCGGAGGAAGGCGCTATAGGAGCCAAACAAAGCATTATTTCTTTTATCGGAAAACTTCGGCAGTTTGCTCTTAGGGAACAAGAAAAACACGAAGTACTCATTGGGCAAATTGAGTTGCTGTGGACTCGTGTCGAAAAAGAGGCCGATCTTGGACGTCGCACAATTGATCAGGTCGACGGTGTGCGCTCTCAAGTGGTTACTCTCGGTTCCACGCTTAAAGAAGTTTGCGAACAAGCGAAAAATCTGCGGTGGATGCAGGAAAAATCTGGGGTAATTACCGGCGACGTTCAAAAGCGAATGGATTCTTTACGTCGGCAGTTCGAAACCTTAGCGACAGAAATGAATCGTTCGAAACGCATGTTAACTGGTGCGACGACGTCGCTCTCCAAGTCTCAAACAATTTTATCGAAAGTAAGAGTATTGCAGCATGCGATTGAATCGATACTCAAGCGTTCTTCGGTATTAAATGCGAATAATGCGATTTTAGGGGCCCAAACCCTTTCGGCCAACGACGTGGTGTCGATTTCAGAAAATATTAGCGAAGTACTGCATCAGTTCGAGCGTGGGTACACTCAACTTTCTAATGTAGTGACTCTCCTAGAACGTGGGTTTAAAGACAGTAACGAGCGGGTTTTACAGGACCTACAAGTCTGTTTACGGATCATAGGCGACGATGAACAGCTGATACGAGAAGTGAAGGGGCTGGAACAGGCGCACGAAAAGAGTTTTGAAGACCTGGCACGCGTGTTTGCGACCGCTAAGACGTTAGAGGGAGCAGCGGTTCGCACCGCCGAAGCCCTGACGAACGTGGCTCAGACTACCGAAGCGTTAGCACAGTTGGGCCAGACGAGTCAGGATCTGCACACCCAGGTCGAGGAAGGTTTGCGCGGGGTCCTGGGGCACTTTTCAGAGGAGTTCCGCCGCAATTCGAAATAAGTACCGGCGATCAGGCCATTCCGCTGCGACCCCGCCAAGTTCTTCGACATAGGTTGCAAAATCGAGTTTTACGACTGGAAGATTGATTCCGACTCCGCCCGACGGATAACCCTGATACAAACCCGTGCGAAGTGCCACTCTCCGCGACACTCGGGCTTCGCCGCCAAAGTGTAACCGTTTTAAAAAGGAATAACGTTTGTTGATGCTTCCCAGATTCTGAACCTCGAGTGCGATCAGCGGGGCCGCTAGAATCTTACTGTCGGGAAAATCTGCCCGAAGACCTAGGTTTACAGTACGGTCTTGGCGGGGGGGGGCGGTCTTAACTCCATCTATAATTTCTCCCGACATCGTGTTGAAATTGGACTGCAAAAGCCCGTTGATCGAACCGCCTACGTTGAGCCGCATGAACCGTGGCTCCCACGGGATTTGATAGTATCCGCCAAAGTCTGCGTCAAACCCGATTCCTTGGCCGGCGTACTCTCGAGGTTTTAATGATCGTCCCGAAAGAATGTCGATCGCTGGAATCACCTTGTCGACGCCCATGCGGTAGAGCATGTGAATGTTAATACCGAGTGAGAGCCTTTTGTGAAAATAGGATTTTGCCGCACCGATGCTTATTCCGGAATCTAAAACAGATTGCACGTCAATATCGGTCGTTGGGCGAATTAAAAGGTTGGTTTGAAACGAAGTCAAAAATCCGATTGCACCACCAAAATCGTCGTAGACCTTAGGGTCAAAATACCCCGTAAGATTTTGAATGCGTCCGTGTTGGTTTTTTCCGATTAAGCCGGTGGCCTTAGAAATGACTTCAGATCCCGATGCGCCCGAGATTCCTTCTAGTTCGTTGTAAGATGTTACGAGATTGGAGTTCACTTCAAAAAGCAGGTCCAAAAACGAAAGTTTCGATACGTCGACCCGAACGTGGCGTGCGGGGTTACCGTAAAGCGCTTCGCCGTAGTTGCCAGTGGTGGTTATGACACCACCCATTCCGGCAGACCGAATGCCTCGAAACAGGCGGATTTGCTCTTCCACGGCCCAACCATTCGCTGGAAATATGGCCGAAGCGCTACCGAGGACGACTAGCAAAAAGAGAGTAAAAGTATTGAGTGTTTTCATTAATCCGCTGGTATCGCTTGTTTATAAATGTAACAGCGTGCGGCATCTGACGCCCCGTTGACGCCGGAGTTCAATGCATTCGCTAAAGCCTGCAGATCAGTAGCTCCCCCGCTTGAGAGCGCGCTAGCAGCGGCCGATACGTTGTTTGCAAATTCGGTAACATCTTGATCCGTCATTCCCGGAACTGCGCAAGTAGCGCAAGCGTCGTTGCAGGTCGTAGAAATATCGGCTTTTTCGAGTGTGCCTTCTCCCGAAGTCGTGGCTTGATTGGCCAAGACGGCCGCCCCTCGCGCAAAGCGCGCAATTCCAACTTCTATATTGCGACGACTACTGTCGGTGATGTCACTAAAAATTCCGATAGCCAGTCCAGTGG
>DGKJ01000067.1:0-8544 GCA_002387735.1 Bacteriovoracaceae bacterium UBA4573
CAACTATATGACGGACAAAAACGCTAAATCTTTTACCACGCCTCGCGATCTACCAACCGACATCTGTGTAGTCGGTGGCGCTGGTCACATTGGTCTGCCGCTTGCGATCTTGTTGGCTAGTAAAGGAAAACGCGTTGTTGCCTACGACCTTAACACCGCAGTGCTCGAAGAAGTACGGCAAGGAAAAATGCCCTTCAAAGAAGAGGGCGCTCAAGAACTGTTGACTGAGGTTTTAAAAACCGGACTTTTGGGTCTTTCAAATAATCCAGCTTCGGTTCAGGATGCCAAAACTATTATTGTTACGATCGGCACGCCGGTCGACGAATTTCACAACCCTTCGCTTGCTGCGATAAAAAAATGTTTCTTAGATCTTTCCCCTTACCTTTCAGAGGAACAACTCGTGGTACTTCGTTCCACGGTGTCACCGGGAGTGACAGAGTGGATCGACAGCTACCTAAAATCTATTGGCAAAAATTTGAAGGTGGCCTTTTGCCCTGAACGAGTGGTGCAGGGTCTCGCGATAAAAGAACTGCAACAGTTTCCTCAGATTATTAGTGCAACTTCGAAAGAGGCGGAAAACGAAGCCGCACGACTTTTCGAAGAACTTTGTCCTGAGGTTGTTCGCCTAACTCCGACCGAAGCAGAGTTCGCGAAGTTATTTGCGAATGCCTATCGTTACATACAATTCGCCATGGCCAACCAGTTTTACATGATCGCAAACAACGCAGGTGTGGACTATTACCGAGTCCTCGACGGGTTAAAGAAAAACTACCCACGTGCGCGCGACATTCCGAAAGCAGGTTTTGCCGCTGGTCCGTGTCTATTTAAAGACACCATGCAGCTCGTGGCATTTTCGAACAATCAATTCAGCCTTGGTCATTCTGCGGTTCTAATAAACGAAGGACTCGTCCTTTACATTGCCGACCAAATCGCCGCTAAGCACCCTCTCGCCGACATGACGATTGGACTACTCGGAATGGCATTTAAATCAGAAACAGACGACGTTCGGTCTTCGCTATCCTATAAGCTCAAGAAAGTTTTGGATTTCAAAGCTAAGAGCGTACTCTGTACCGACCCATATGTCGAAACTGACAAAACTCTCTTGCCGGTTGACGAAGTCATTCGTCGCTCAGACTTGCTCGTTTTATGCACACCACATGAGCAGTACAAGTCGCTTGATCTAGGCGATAAACCCCTGGTCGACGTTTGGGGATTTCGTAAAACTGGAACTCTGGTTTGATGAACGATCGCAGGCTTCGTATCGGAGTAGTAGGTCGTGGTTTCGGCAAAGCTGTACACGTACCAGCGTTTGCAGCAGACCCCCGTTGTGAAGTCGTATTCAACTGTTCGAACGATTGGAAATCTCAGTTCGATCTTCATGACTTCGATGCCATTAGCATTGCAACTCCGGCAGATATTCAACCAGAAATCACTTTGGCCGCCCTGGAACGCGGCAAACACGTTTTTTGCGAAAAACCGCTAGCTACCGATCTAACGACGGCCCGGCGTTTGCTCGAGTCTGCAAAACAGGCGAAGGTTGCCCATATGATCGATTTCGAATTTCAGGAAATTCCAGCCTGGATCGAAGCTAAGCGTCTCATTCGCAATGAGGAGCTCGGTGCCATTCGCCACGTAAGTGTTCAGTGGAATATAGAGATCTACGCTATTCGACACGGCCTAAAAGACAGCTGGAAGATTCGGTCCGAACAGGGCGGCGGTGCGCTGAATGCCTTTGGATCGCACGCCTTCTATAACATTGAGTGGCTCTTAGGTCCGATTACGAGTGTAGCAGCGACACTTCACCCTACGTCAGACGACGAATACGTTTCCGCCAATCTTACCCTGAAACACGGGGCGCCCGTTGCTCTCCAACTTAGCACCCACGCATTTTTAGGCAATGGCCACCGAATCACTGTTTACGGGGAAAACGGCACCCTTGTTCTAAATAACCAATCAAATGATTACATTCGGGGATTTGAACTGTGGTCGGCCGGCAGAACCGACTCCGCCCTGCGTCAGGTTTTGGTACCAGAACTTGACGCAACCAACCCCGCCCTTTCAGTTAAGGATGGCCGAGTATGGGCTGTTCATCAGTTAGCGAGACGCTTTATCGACTGGGCGCTGATGGGAGCGCCCCAAACACCGAACTTCGAAAATGCGTATCGCGTGCAGGTTTTGATTGATGCTGCAAAAAGATCGAGTATCAATAGAAACCAAGAAATAGGCATTGAATCATGAGTAAATCCAAGTCCATTTTTGTTACTGGGGGAACCGGTTTTATTGGTTCGGCTATCGTGCGTCGTCTGGTGCGCGAAGGTCACAGAGTTAAAGTCCTCGACGACGATTCGCGGGGCAATGTTTCGCGACTTGAAGACATTAAGGGCCAGTTCGAATTTGTGCGTGGCGACGTGCGAGATGGCGCTTCGGTGCTAGCTGCTTCGAAAGGTGCAGACAGCGTATTTCATCTAGCCTTCGTGAATGGCACCGAGTTTTTTTATTCCAAACCGGAACTCGTTCTCGACGTAGGCGTAAAAGGCATGGTGCATGTGCTTGACGCTTGTATTAAAAATAACATTCCCGAGCTAGTTTTGGCCTCTAGTTCTGAAGTCTATCAAGTTCCACCCACCGTACCGACCGACGAGTCCGCGCCGTTGGTTATTCCCGATGTTCATAACCCTCGTTATTCTTACGCTGGCGGCAAACTCATAAGCGAACTAATGGCCATCAATTACGGTCGTAAATTTTTTGAAAGAGTTCTCATTTTCAGGCCCCACAACGTTTACGGCCCCAACATGGGCTGGGAACACGTGCTTCCGCAATTTATCATGCGTTTCAAAAAGCTCCTGAAAGAACACGAAGCTTCCAGTGAGCCGATCCCCTTTCAAATTCAAGGAACAGGTCGCGAAACTCGAGCATTTAATTTTATTGATGATTTCGTCGACGGAATCGTCACCATGCACGATAAAGGCAAACACCTAGAAATTTACCATATTGGCACTGAAGAAGAGATTTCTATTCGTGATGTGGCAAAGGCCGTGGGCGGTTTCTTTGGCAAAGAAATTAATATTATTGAAGGGCCCCTTCAAAAAGGCGGCACTCCACGTCGTTGTCCTAACATTTCAAAAATGCGAGCGCTGGGCTATGCGCCCCGTTTTTCGTTCCGCGAGGGTCTGCCTTTGATTGCTCGCTGGTACGACGCGAATTACAAACTGGAAGGTGAAAAATGAACATGACTACTTCAACAACTCTCGCTGCTGGTACCGGTACAAGTTTTGTCATTCGCGGTTGTCAAATATGCGACAATACGAATTTAAAATCGGCTATGTTCCTAGGCTACTTGCCACCAGTTAACACCATGCCTAAAATCGGCGAGCGCCCAAAAGAAGAACCTTCTTACCCTGCAGAATTATTGTTCTGTCCTACCTGCGAGTTGGCGCAGCTCAGTCTCGTAGTCGATCCAAAAATTTTGTTCCCACCGGAATATCCCTACACTAGCGGCACCACTAAAATTCTTCGTGAAAACTTCGCCGAACTTTACCAAGAAACAAATACTTTGTTCCCGCTTAAAGCCGACGACCTCGTTATGGACATCGGTTCAAACGACGGCACCCTTCTTAGCAATTTCAAAAACGGGGGGCACCGCGTTTTGGGAATAGAACCGACACTGATGGCCAAACTTGCTACCGAACGCGGTATTCCCTCGATCATGGAATTTTTTAGTAAGAAAACCGCCGAAAAGGCTGTGGCTCAAGCTGGGCGCGCTAAGGTTGTAACTGCCACGAACGTGTTCGCGCATATTGAAAACATTCACGATATTGTTTCAGGAATTGTTTCTATGCTCACCGACGACGGGCTTTTTATATCCGAGTCACACTATTTCAACAGCCTAGTAGAAACGCTGCAGTACGACACTATTTACCACGAACATCTGCGATACTATTCGCTCAAAAGCTTGTCGTACTTATTTAAAATGCACGGTCTCGAAGTCATTCATGCAAAAAAAATCCCGACTCACGGCGGTTCAATCAGAGTTGTCGCGGCTCCGAAGGGCACCCGTCGCCCGCTCGGCAGCGTTCAACAAATCATGGATGAAGAAAATAAGGCCAACCTCGGCCCTGAATCGCTCTTGGCGTTTCGCGATAAAGTGGTTCAAACTAAACTCGATCTCTATTCGTTGCTCTCGGGCATTAAACAAAAAGGTGGAAAAATTTATGGCGTCGGTGCTCCATCTCGCGCGAGTACCTTAATCAACTACGTTGGACTCGACGATGGCATTTTAGACGCAGTGCTTGAGATCAAGGGCTCCTACAAAATTGGCAAATACATGCCTGGAACTGTGATCCCGGTACTCGACGAAAATATGTTGTTCGAAAAACAACCAGAGTACGCCCTGCTCCTTTCTTGGCATATTGCCGACGAACTTATGCCAAAACTGAAAGCTCGCGGCTACAAGGGCAAATTTATCGTTCCCCTTCCTGAGCCTCGCGTGGTGAGTCTGGACTCCTAATGACTAAACTCGATTTACTCATTCCGGTTTATAACGAAGGTGACAATATTCACGGTGTGCTCGCGGCATTAAACCGCGAAGTTCAAACTCCGTTTCGAATGTTGATTTGTTATGACCGGGACGACGATAACACTCTACCTGCTGTAAAGTCGTTTGGGCCTACTAAATTCTCCATTGAGTTCGTGAAAAACCAAGGAGTTGGTGTTCACGGGGCAATCATGACCGGTTTTCAGCATGGAGCTAGTGAATCTCAAGCGGTCATCGTGATGCCAGCAGACGACGACTACAACGCTGGTTTGATCGACAAAATGTTTTCAGAGTTCGAACGTGGAGCTGATTTGGTTTCTGCTAGCCGGTTTATGCGTGGTGGTAGCATGGTGGGCTGCCATTGGGTAAAAGCCACGCTTGTTCGTATTTCTTCGTTCACCCTTCACTTTTTCGCGCGCCTGCCCACCCGCGACGCAACCAATGGTTTTAGATTATTTTCGCGCAAAGTACTCAACGCTCTACCATTTGAATCCACGATGGGTTTTTCGTTTAGCTTAGAATGTCTCGTCAAATGCCACCGACTGCGACTTAAAGTTACCGAAGTTCCAGCCCAGTGGATTGAACGCCGCGTGGGCAAGAGCCGGTTTCAGGTATTAAAATGGGCTCCCGCCTATTTACACTGGTACTTTTACGCATTTCAAACAACCTTACTTGGTAAGCGTGCAGAATTACCCGAGGCGCTTCGGACTCCTCCTTTAACATCAAATGCCACACCCAACCGTTTTCAAAACCCCGTGGTTTGAAATTCAAACTCGCGCTTCGAGAACCGGCGACGGACCACATTATGTGGTGATGCCTGCCGACTACGTAACTGTGGTCGCACTAACCCAAGACCTACGGGTAGTATTGGTCGAACAATACCGCCCGGCCGCCGAAAGAGTTACGCTTGAACTTCCAAGTGGACTCGTCGACCCGGGAGAAGCACCGGAAGTCACTGCACGACGAGAACTGTTTGAAGAAACGGGATTCGAGGTTGAGGAGCTGTTTTCACTCGGTGCGCTCATTCCGGACACTGGGCGTCTTGGCAATCGGCTGCATTGTTTTTTTGCGAGAGTGAAGGAATCCGTCAGACCTCGACCAAAAAACAACGAGGGGATCGAAGTACGAATCGTTACGCTCGAAACGGTTAAATCGGCAATTAATGATGGAACCTTTGACCACGCCCTTCATTGTGGTGTTTGGATGCTCGCCATTTCAAAAGGCTTTGTTCCAGCCTAAAAGCCGTGTTAACAGTCGGGCTCTATGCAATGCTACTGCGGCGGTACTAAACCGTTTTCTGAATGTTGTGAACCTTACTTAAATGGCCAGGCGCTAGCGCCAAACCCCGAAGCACTTATGCGCTCGCGTTATACAGCGCATGTTAAGAAAAACATCGATTATCTACGAAGCACGCTCGTGCCCAAAGCGCGAACGGATTTCGATGCAGAAGCCTCTAAGGAATGGGCTGAAAAGGCTGAGTGGCTCGGCCTTGAAATACTTTCAGCTCGCTCGAACAAGGTAGAGTTTGTCGCGAAGTATCGCATCGACGGTAAAACCCTCGAACATCACGAAGTGTCGACGTTCATTAAACACGGCGATCGCTGGTTTTTTGTCGACGGTGACTCTCACGTTCACGAAGAAGGCCAAGGGCACGACCACCATCACGAAGCACAGACTCCCTCTGTCCGCCAAGGCCCGAAAGTCGGGCGCAACGATCCTTGCACTTGCGGAAGCGGCAAAAAATTCAAAAAATGCTGTGGAAATTAGTGGTCAGTAGCGACCCCGGCGACTTCTTTTAAGTACTTAATGCAATCGTTGGTTGATGACTCAGGGATTCCAAAAACCAAATCAGCATCTCTAAGTTCGTGGACTCCCTGCACTTGATCGGCTCGGCCGTTTTTCATGGAAATAAGAAATCCGGTTCTCTTTTGAATGCTTTTTTTGAACCACATTCTACTTGCCGTGTACATACGTCGGCCGAGACTTGGGGCACTCATCGCGACAAGCCCTTGGTACCAAACTAAACTGTTGTTTAGTTCAAACTCGATGTTCGGTCGATCATAGTTCATAAGGGAATGAACTGGGCGGTGATTAGGTAGAGGAAACGGATCGTCTGCGATTTCGGCGCCGTAAATTTTACCACTATCTATTCTGAGAGCGCGCATGAAGGCCTCAGCTCGAACCTTCACCTCCGCGATCGGACCGCGAAACGTATCGCAGGAATTTAAGAAAATATGTGCGTTTTTGGAAAATCGTCCAACCAGCGGTGCAAAAAAATTCAATGCTTTTGGGTCAAGGCCATTCGGCCCAATCTCGCCAATTAAATCAAGACGAGTAAACCGATGACCATCACGTTTAATTGTATTTCCGTGGGTTGAGATCACGAGATTCGTAATTTGATCATTTAACTTCAGATCGCGCTTCATTTGATCAATGATCTCATTTCGATATTTGTACTCCGACAATCGACCTATCTGAGGAACATCAACGGACCATTCCAAGTACCGGGCTTCGGGCAACGTGATTTCATATATGCGCTTAATGAATTGCGCATGCCCTTGGGTGAACGCTTTTTCGTCGTTAAAGGTGATGTGCACTACCACCGGGCCGCAGATACCCGACGTTGTCCAAAGTAAACCCGCCACGAAAAGCTGGAATAGAACGCCTGGTCCCAACAAGCGCCATTGCCTTAAAATTCTCATGCGGGGCTCATACATGATCGGGGGATTTTCTTCAAACTCCCGACTAATTTAGTTTATTTTCTTAGAACGGCTCTGAGAATATCGCCGCATTTTCCGATAAAACGCCGAATTAGGCCACGGTCAGATTCGGGCTCGGTTTTGGCAGGATCTAGCAGTTCAGCAGCGAGATCCTTCTTAATATTAGGTGAAATAGCTTCATCAGATAGTTTTGCCTCGCCAGCAGCCACATACAGCTTGTCGAGGCTTTCGGGGGTATCCACTTTTACACGCACCCGCATGGCTTGATACCCTTGCATTAGAGTCTTTCCAGCCTGAAAACTAAAAACCTTCCCTAAGGTTCCTTCCTGCAATTTCAAATAACGATCTTTGGGTTTGTTTTCGGACGCGGCTTTTAGAAACTCTAATATCAAATTCGACCGGGCCAAAGTTAGTAATTTGGTTTCACTATCTATGTTGCTCTGATTAAGTTTTTCGGACCACGCACTCAAAGCCTTTGCAATTTCCTCTGGTGAACACTGGGCGCAAAGTAGATCTAAAAGCGTAGCGCCGATAGAATATAAATCTGCATAACTCGACAAAAACTCCCCGGGAGCTAATTGTTTTTTTAAGAAAGACGACACTTCCGGCGCTTCGTACCCACTCGTTGTGCTCAATCTAACGCCGGATCTGCTGCTTAGTGGTCCAATTCTCATTGTGCCCAAATCAATAAGCTTTACTACGAAAGGGGCATCTAAATACCCTAGGTTTTCTGGTTTGATATCACCGTGAATTAATTTACTCGAAGCCAGTCCGGCCCAAAGATTCATTAATTGAAAGACCAAGGTTCGAACAAATTCGACTCGCTTTACGAAATTTTCAGTTTCAATCTCGAGAATTTCACCGGTGTTAGTCGCAACTTCTGTTCGATCAAAAAGATCAAATAGATCCCCCGTCACCCGCTCCATCACAACTACGGAGGTCAATTCTACAAGTTCCGCAGGAATATCGCCCTTCACGTTTTCGACCACACCTCGATCCAATATTTTTACGAGGTGATTCTTGGCCTGAGACTGATAAGCCCTTCCGAAACGTGCCGCAGCTTCCAAATCGTAATGGGCTCGCGTTCGAAAAAATTTAATGACCACCGGTTCCGAACTGCCACGTGCAGTCGCACCGTAGACGATCCCGAAAGACCCGTCGGAAATTCGATCTTTTACTTCGTATACTCTGCCGTTCTTTAGCGTAATGAAGACTTTTGAAGAACTCGAGCTTGCCGATGCCGGAGCGCCCAAAAGCCCCAGAAGCCCCAGAAGCGCCAGACCCGTGACC